>JBKQMK010000463.1:0-35974 GCA_052146735.1 Desulfomonilaceae bacterium
CATGAAGGGATAGAAAACCGTGTGTGTGCAAAGGAGGATCAACTATGAAGCGAGCAATGGTCAACATCTTGTTCGTCGTGCTTGTGGCTGCGGCTGAGATATTTATAGAAGCAATGAAGAAATCAAAAAAGGCGTGCAAGTGAACCACCCAGCGGCCCCCGCAAGGGGGTCGTGGGCGGAGTTTTAGTGTTCCGGGATTTTGCCCCCACAATTCAGAGTGAATGGCCAGGCGGTCACGTTGGCCTGAGATGAATGAGAGAACATGATGATCACAATAAACGAGGCATATTCTTTCGTAAAAGGTCCACCAGTGGGACGGTCTCCAATGCCCCCATCCATAGACCGTTTTGCAGAGGAAGGCTTTCGCGTTCCTTTTCAAGAGCACAGGCCTCCATTTCCACTGGAACGGTGGGATCACCCGGATGGCCGGTACAGACTGGTCAACTACAAAGCAGGCGGCATTTATACTTCGGAAGACGTCAACGATCCGCAATGGAAAGAAATGCTGGGTATAGCTTTCAGAGGTGAAAAACCGACGATTGTGTTCACGTCCGAGGCTTGGTTCAAGCTGAGGGTGAATAACCCTACCGGGAACATTGGAGATTTTTTCCAACTGCTTTCTCCCGAAGAGACACCCAAGGAGAGGGATGACTGGTACGACTTCACGGACAACTACGTTCCTCCTGTGCCGGTGCCCGTGTTCAAAGGCACGAGAATGATCCTCGAAAACGGTCGGGCTGGCAAGTTGATGTTCATACGGACATACAGGGCAGCTCCCTACAAATGGGTCGCCTATCTCCTTGCCTCTTCTAAGCGGACAGCGGGATGAGGGTCCCATAAATCATGAGGGCCTCGTGAGAGACCCTCTCATCCTGGAATAGAGAGAAGTGTATCGCATAGACGGCACAAAAGTGTGCCAGAAAGGAGGGCCATCAATGAAGAATAAAGAAATGACATGGACGGATGCTTCTGCCTCAAAAGCGCCGGTGTCATTGCTGGATGCTCAGGAAGTGGCCCTTATAATCAAATTTAGCGTCAAGACCGTTCATAAACTTGTACGCGAGGGCAAACTCCCTTGCGTACAGGTGACCGCCCGCGAAAGACGATTCACTCCGGAACAGGTGCAGCAATACATAGAATCCCAGTCTACCGGCATACGCGTTGACAAGAAAGCCGCCCCGGCAGTATCATCCCGGCCCAAGAAAGGGGGTGAGAAATCGCCTGAGAACTTTGGGACGGATCTCGTAAAGGAGATACGTTCACTATGTCGGTAGAACAGCGGAAAACTGGATTCTTCGTTGGTTTACGGCTTCATGGAAAACAAGTGGTCGTAAAAACGTACGCCCGAACCAAGTCCAGGGCCAGGGAGATTGAGATGGCAATGCGGACGGCTTGCCGGTCGGCTGATTACCGAGGGCTTGACCCTGAAAGCCGCGAGGTGTGCGTCCGGGCGTTTCATAACCGGCGATGGGAGATTCCAGGAGATCTCCGATCCGAGGAATCGCCCCAGCAGGAAGTGACCCTTTGGCGGGCAGTGGAGATTTTCCTGAACTATCCGTCGGTTAGGGATTGCAAGGCCAAATACCGTTACATCTTGTGCTTGAAGCACATAGTCCGGATCTTTGGCAAAGAAACGCCCATCAAAGAAATATGGGCGCCGCAAGTGAGGATGTACCAAGCCGAGAGGTTAGCAGACGGTGCGAGGCCGACCACGGTAAACTGGGAGAGCGGCACGTTGAGCCGTCTTTTCAGAGTGATGGTGGAAATGCAGATTGTCAGCGTGAACCCCGTTCGTCTTGTGGAACAGCTTTCCCGCAAGAGCAGCGAGCGGGAAGCCTACATATCTTTTCCGGACGTGCAGGCAATCTCTCAGGAGTGCCCGGAGTGGTTCAGGTTAATCATCTGGACGGCCTTTTACACAGGGATGCGGCGTGGTGAGATTCTGAGTCTCAAGAGGCAGGGAGTCGATCTGTCCAGAAGGATCATCACGTTGTCTCCTGATGAGACGAAGGAGGGGCACTGGAAAAGGGTCCCCATTCACAGAGACTTAGTTCCGATTCTGGACAATGCCATGAGGGTCCCAGTGCTCATGTGCGATGACGTGTTCGTGCTGCGGGATCGGAAGGGCGTCAGGCCTCTACTCTTTGAGACGGCGAGGAATCCCTGGCCAAGGGCATGCGAAGCCCTGGAGTTGTCAAAGCCGTGGCCCAGGTTCCATGACCTAAGGCACACGTGGAAGACGAATGCACGCAGGTCAGGAATGGACCCGGAGATTCGGGAAGCTATTCTCGGCCATTCTTCCAAACAGAGATTGGTAGCCGAACGCTACGGCAGGATCAGTGACCTGGAACTCCTTAATGCCATCGACTCAATGACCTGTGACCATGGCAAGACGGAGATCCTAGTGGCAAAAAGGAAAAGCCCCGCTGGGGATGGCACTCCCCGGAGAGGCTTAGAAAAAATGTTAACTGTGTGTTAACTGGACCGGCAAAACGCCGAATCCCTTGAGGGACGATGGGGTCTAACCGGCTGAATTCATTGGTGGAGATGAAGGGATTTGAACCCTCGACCCCCGCGTTGCGAACGCGGTGCTCTCCCGCTGAGCTACATCCCCACAAGCCGCCAATCTACAGGGTTTCTGTCTCGGTGTCAAGCGCCTGTTTTTCCGAAAAACGTCCTCCAGCTAACACCCAGCTAACAGATTTCAAAACCACGGGTCTGCCGTTGATCCGGGAGTCCCCATGATTGAAGGTCAGCTTGTCTATTGCCTGGACGAGTTCGTCGTCGGAAATCTCACCGTACCTCTGACTTACAGGGAGGTCTCCGTCCAGGTATCCGCTCTTGTCCGCGTGCCCAAGAATCCGCTCTGCTATTCGATCAGATATGCCTGACCTAGCGCAGTTCGCTCTGAAGGAGTGCCTCATGTCATGGAAATGTACCCGAGGGCTGGGATTCAAGGCATTGTTTAGGCGTCGCATAGCCAATTCAACACAGTCCTTCGTGATAGGTCTCGTCCCCTGCCCGTCAGTGAGCAGGAAGACGTGGTTGTGGCCGAGAGCAGTCACGGAAAGGGCGCGCTCCAGTATGGGAACCAAGTCATGATGGATGGGAATCCGTTTTGGCTGACGTTCCTTCACCGCCATGATGTCCTCAGCCCCGAAGAAAATCATTCGCTGGTTGAGGAAGACCTGATGCCGTTTGAGGTAGAGAATCTCTCCAAGGCGCATCCCAGTGTAGAAGGAGGTCAGGATCAAAGATTTGAGCCAGGGCGGAACCACGGTACGCTCCGTTTTCTTGTTGTAGGCGACCATGAGAGTCGTCCGTACCAGAGAATCCGACAGGTACGCCTGCCGAGTCTTGCTCTTGAAGTTCAAGGCCGTACTTTTATCTCTGCCGCGAACGTTGCGGCACGGGTTTTCAGAAATGCCCGTGATCTTTTTCTTGTTGACCAGAACCCCGAAAATGCCCGACAAAGTGCTTATCTCCCATCCTATGGTATTCGGGGATGCCCCCTCGTCAATTCTCTGCGCATAGTATTCTCGTATCTCGTCTGTCCAAATGTCCGCCATGCGCTTATTGGACTTGAGCAGCCTTGTCAGATGGACAATGCACATCGAGTATCTCTGGAGAGTTGACTCAGGTTTCTGACGAATTATCCGATCCGCAAAGAAGATCTGCACAGCTCCTCTTTTGGGACGTTCCTCATCCCACAGCACTATGTCCTGAGGCATTTCTTCTGCTTCGTCGTCGGCGAAGAGTCCTCCAGGGTAATCCCATTGCATCGCCTGGTGAAGACGAATCAAGACATCCCTTGCCTCCGGGGTGAGATTGAAGAAGCTTTTGCGATCCAGCGCATTCAGACACTCCCGTTCCAACCGAAGAGCCGCTCCCTTCGTTTTGCAAGACGTGGCAATCCACTTTTGACGACCGTCAAAACGCCACGCAAAGCTCCAGCCTTTGTTCCTGAAGATTACCGCCATAACTTATCAACCTCCCGTCTCGTGGGAAGGGACGACGCCTTTGTATCTGATCCCTTCCGATCACGCCCCTCGGACAATTTCCTTGATGACGTCTTATCAGCTTCACGTCGGGTCTGGGAATCCCAGAAGTCCTCCAAGTCCTTTTGACGAAAACGGAGGTTCTTTCCGAGCCAGTGATGTTTGAGTTTGCTCTCGTGGACCAGTACGCGCACCTGCTGTGGACTGCATCCCATCTTCTCTGCTGCTTCACAGACACCGAACGTCTCAGGAGTGGCCCTCGTACTAGAAGTGTTCGAGGAGATAGAGCTGACCAAATCCCTCACGCTCTCGACCAGCGCACCGATCTGCTGGGCGCAAGGCATCTCCGGCTGTGGTGATACCGAAAGACTCTCTCTCAGCATTTGACGCTCTTTGACGTAACTGTATGTAGAGAGCAAGAAAAAGCCATTGTCGTCCATTGCATTGTCCTCTCTGACAAGTGAGCGCCTCATGGTAGAGATTCCTCTCCGCCGATCGCCTATTTGAGCCTCACATAGTCCCCGCTCTTGAAATGTCCCTGACGTGTCTCCCTGCGGCTGCCGTCCCTCAGCAGCACCAATCGTCGTTCACCCTTAGAGGACGGCTGAAACCAGACCGTGATGTCCTTCGGCTCTCCCTCAATCACTCGCGTTGTATAGCCGTCCTGCTCACACCGCTGGAGAATCGGAACGTGATAGTCGAAGGAACGTTTGTTCAATTCAAATCCCACGACCCTCCGCCCATGAAGCCGCGCAACGTAGGCTGTGGTGAAATTCCCAAGAAAGAAGTCACAGACCAGATCACCCGGTTCGCTGCTATACAGGACCATCTTCTCGACCAATCTGTCAGGAAGTTTATTCGGATTCTTGCCCTCCCGCGGGCGATTCTCTCTTGGGATTCTCCACACATCCTCCATGTCCGCATACCGCAGAGAGCGCCCGAGCCCATCACGATCACCGGGACCAAACCGGCAGTTATTGTTGAAGGTCCTTTTCGCACCTGGCTTCGCGAGCAAGAGGACATGGTAGTGACTGGTCGTGAACTTCCTCTGCGTGTACACGCCAAACTGGTATTTCCAGACGATGTGGTTGATCTCCTCCAGTCCTACCTTAGCGGCGGCCTGCTGGACTTGTGGTAACCTCGTCCAACCTGTCACGACATACATCGAACCATTGGGCTTGAGGATGCGAACCGCCTCCGTCATCCATTTGACAGTCGCGTCGTAGTATTCTTGTGGCTCAGTAGGAAACTCCACGTAACCGTCGAAGACGCAGCTCGAATCGCGGTTATACATTGGGTCGAACCGGGATTCTCCCAGGCCAAAAGGAGGATCGTAGAGGCCCAGATCCACAGACTCTGGTTCAAGATGTATTCGGGACCCCTCTACACAATCCATATTGCAAAGGGTCAGTTCATTCGAGATCAGCATAGGGCCTCCAGTGTTTCGGCAACGAACGTGTCGGAGTGTCCGTCCTTGCCTAACCGGTTTAAGATGGCTTTAGTATTGCGTCTCATTCTCCGGCACCTCTCCGTACGCCGATTCCAACTCGCCACGTCTTGTCTGCTGGTCCAAGGACTTCTTCCAGCACTTCCTCGTTGCCCTCCAATGGCCTCTCACGGAGTAACCGGATTTGGTTTCAAACCCTTTACTCCAGACCCAGTTCGGACCCGGTCGGTGGGATTGATCGAACTTCCGGGCAGTGTCGTCTCCAGCCTTGGAAGCTTTGCGTTTTCTCCAGTGTCCACGGAGTTTCACGGTGCGACCGTCCTTCTCGTAGGCACATTTCGGAATCCACGTGTAATCAGGGCCTGGATCATGAGAAGGATCATACTTGCAGGCACTAGACGATTCCCCTTTGGCAGCTTTAGGTTTGCCGCTCTTCTGCGTCGTCGTAGATCTCGCACGCCCCTCGAAACTTGTGTTCGGGGTGGTTCCCATTGACTGCTGCAATGTTTTCGCAGAAGTCTCGGTCTCCTCATCCATGTCGGCGAGGATTGTCTCGGCCCTTTTCCAGACCGCAGCTATCTGGTCGCGAGGGTAGGTGATGTGATGATGCTCCCAGAAATAGCGTCTAAGCTGAGTCTGTTCAAAAAGGTCTAAGTCTAGGAGTCGGATTAAGTCATCCCGAGAGAGAAATTTGTGATTAGGCTCGTTGGCAATGAGTTGCTGAAAAATCTTCGCAGCCCTTGCGATCCCTTCGCTACTGATTTGAAAAGAATTGTTGTCCATTTCTATCCTCCCTGTTAGTTCCTTTGGAAGGAAGGGTCCTCAGGTGAGGACCCCTCGCTTGACTACTCATCTTCGACCTTGAGCAGCCCGACATCTTCGTAATCCGCAAGGACTCGCCTCTGCTGCAGCTTCGCTGCCTCGTTGGCGGTACGGATCAGCTTCCGGTTTAGAGCCAGATTTGCCTGCAACTCGGCGAAGGCTCGGCTGTTTTCCCGGGCCAAAGATCGGGTCTGAGCTTCCAGCTCGATCAGTTTCCCGGACGTCGGCGGATCAAACCCAACCGGCACAGGAAGGTTCTTGCTGGATCTCAGGTGTTCCAACTCGTCAAGAGTCAGGACCTCGATGATTGTTGACGGAGAATTGATTAACATGTGATCACCTCGTAAGGTGTGACCTGAACCACCCGTATAGCCGGTGTGGTTTTCTTAGTTGTCAAGATAATAACACGGTAAGTCCAACCTGTCAAGTAGGTCAGCCCTATAAGTCCTGTTAGCTCAGCCTAGAGTAGCTTCACGACTGGGTAAAAAATTTTTTGGGGGGTGGTGGGGTGGGACCAGGTTCGAGACAAAGAGAGTTCGTATGAAGGGAGCTTATCGAGTGACCTATTCTCAGCACTAGCAGATTGAAAGGGGGGAAGCCGTTATGGCAGTGAAAGGACCTTGGCTGGCCGACGGGAAGATGGAGGAGAAGGCACGGGAGTGAGCCTGGCAATCAAATAGACTGCCAGGCGAAATTGGTTATTGCATGAAACCAGGGAACCGCTTCGGCTCCATGTGCCGAGCCTCATTAGGAGGGAGCATTCTGAGAGGTACTGTCCGGGACGGGTAGATCCACGCGTGCGCACTTGTTTCTCTTGTCCCAGATCACTGGAAATCGTTCAGTCTTCTTTCCACCCCATTCCATTTTATTTAGCAACATGCTAATTGCCAGGGTTCTCGTTGAATCGCTCGTAACATTCAGCTTTCGGGCATTGAGTTCGCCCTCGTTGGCCGGTTTCATCCAGAAGGAGTGGGGAAACTCACCTTCTTCGTCGAGGAACAGAATCACGTACTCGAAGTCCGGGACGCCGCTCTTCTCTATCATCATCTCTCGTGTTTTCTGATAGATGGTTAGTCTCTTCAACTTGGGGTTGATGGAGACCATAGGATGGTCTCGGCGAAGAAAACGCTCATCTGCAACTGCTTTCAATTTCATTTCTAACCTCCTCCGTGCGACTAACTGTACATTTAGCATATCATCACCAATCTGTCAAGTAGCAAACACCGAAGAGACCTATTAGAATGGTTACTCCAGTATAACCTTGATACTCGACTACCGAGAGCCTGGAGCTTCTCTTCCACTGGGTCTTCCGGGCTCATGCAAATTCTCTTCCCTTGGCAAAAAAGTGCTAAGATGTGAAGTTACTTGCGGGCAGGAACACTCGGATCTGCGCGCCGCAGAGTTGTATCCTAATGCTTCCCCAGGGAAGACGAAGACGAGAAATTCTGGAAATAGGGGTTAGCTCAGAAAGGAAGTTGCCATGTACTCTCATCTTTTCGAACCGTTCGAGGTCGGTGGCCTGAAGTTGAGGAACCGGCTCACGATGGCTCCCCTCTATCTGGGCTATGCCGGTGAAGGTGGATCAGTCACGAATTTGCTCCTGGAGCATTACGGTTTGATGGCTGGGAGCGGTGTAGCTATGGTGGTCGTCGAGAATGCTACGGTTGACTCGCCGCTCGGCAGTGGTTCCCAGCGAACCATTCGTGCCGACACGGATGAAAATCTGGACGGACTCACACGTTTGGCTAACACCATCAAGCAGCAGGGAGCCCTGGCTTGTTTGCAGATCAACCATGCAGGACGTTTTGCTGCTGCCCAGGAAGCGGTTGCTCCTTCTGCAGTGCAAACCTTCGGTCGGATGCCCAGGGCTCTGACGCTCTCGGAAATTACGGAGATCCAGGACAAGTACGTTGATGCCGCTCTTCGAGTCCAGAAGGCTGGCTTCGACATGGTTGAGCTACACGGAGGCACGGGCTATTTGCTCGCCGAGTTTGTCTCCCCACGGACAAATAAGAGACAAGACGAGTATGGGGGTTCCTTGGAGAATCGTCAGAAATTCTCTCTGGAGATCGTTTCTAAGGTCAAGAAAGCGGTCGGCTCTTTCCCGGTCGGATACCGTTTCCTAGCTGACGAATGGCTACCTGATGGTTTGAAGCTGGAGGAATCCACTCTCGTGGCAAGGTCTTTGGCAGATGCCGGGGTTGCCTACCTCTCTGTCATGGGTGGCACGTATGAGTCTTTCTTTCTCCCCGAAATCGTGGAAAAGTCCTCCAAGCCCGGTTACATGGTTGACCTTGCAGCGGCGGTCAAGAAAGAGGTGGACGTTCCGGTCATTACAGCGGGGCTGATTGTCACGGGAGACCTGGCTGAACAGATAGTCGAGGAAGGAAAAGCGGATCTCATCGGGCTTGCTCGGGTACTCTGGACAGACCCGGCGTGGCCCGAAAAGGTCATGCAGGGAAGGGACAATGAGATCTTGCAGTGCGACTCGTGCAATGCGTGTATGAAAATCTTGATGAAAGGGAAACCTGCATTCTGTGTTCGTTGGCCCATCGAGGAGCAACGCGCCTGGCGGGAGAAGTTCGTGTGATCGCTTTCAGCATTGCGAAAGCCGACAAGGATTACCTCTTCAGTTCCAAACGTCGTCGTAGAGATAGTAACGACTCAAGCCGTATTCCGTGTATTGATCGCGGTTATGCTGCCCGCAGGTGGTCTCCGACAAAAAAACCGACGGTCAAAAACTCACCGCCCCACTCGCCAGTTTTGAACCATACGTCTTTGTTCAGAGGTCTCCGGTGATTGACGATAAGCTGTAAATTCTTCTCGCCGTAGAAAGGAAATGCGATCCAAAACGTCTGTTTGAGAAGCAATACCGTGCCGGATCAGGTAGCACCCGATCACGGTGCCTGTCCGTCCCACTCCTCCCCAGCAGTGGACATACACGGGCAGCCCTTCGGCAAGGGATTGGTCAATGCTGTCCAAGATTTGAATCATTTTTCTTGCAGAAGGGACGTGGAGATCCCGGATCGGATGCCGAGAAACCTTGACGGTCACTCCAAAGCGTTCAGAGACAGCGTTGATGAGTTCCTCGTACGGGACGAATCGTTCGTTCCCATAGTTGGTCTCGTGCTCTTCCATCAAGTTAATGATTCTTCTGATCCCGCAATTGACGAGTCCGCTGACCTTTTCCTGAGCTTCCTGACCGTCCTTGGAGCCGGGATACGCGCCTGCCAAAAAGTTGTCAGGGACGACCCAATAGGAGCGATCAAAAGGCTTTTGAAAATTGGTTTTCATCTTTCCATATCCCTTGCAGACATTAGGCGAAACTTCTTTTGCTCAACTCGAAGAGCCGATCAGCAAATGATTCGAGGAGAGATCGTTGTACCAATTTCTCTCGCCATTCCTGAGGAATTCCATCCTCGCCGTAGTATGCCCCAGCAATTTGACCGTAAACAGCTCCGGTTGTATCGGCATCATCTCCGAGATTTACGGCGAGCAAGCAACCATCCCTGAAGGATTCCGTTCTGTGGAAGGCCCACAGAGCAGCTTCCAATGATTTCACAACATACCCTGTGCCCTTGATAAGCGGCGGTTCCAGCGACTTGAAGGAACCAGCGGCAACTTCGTCTATTTCCTTCACCAATGGACGCTCCGACCAGTATCCTTCAACGGGACAGTACCGGGCCGAGAGTAATTCGTCCTTCGATACTCCTGACGCAGCACCCGTGATCAGACCACCCATGTACCGGCAGGCGTCAATACAAGCCACTGCCCCGTGGGTAGTCCGTGAACTCTCTCCAGATTTTTCTACCGCAAGTTTCGGGTTCCCAGCATAGAAAAGTGGCACCGGAGCCAATCTCATGATGGAACCATTCCCGGCGGAGCGAGGATCGGTCGAACCGCAGTAAGGCTCTTTCGTCTTCTCAAATTTGACTAGGGCTTGCCTCACGGTATTCCCTATGTCAAAGCAGGAGCCGGTGGAACTCAGGTGCCCGTGCCTGTACCATCGGGTGTATCTTTCCAACTGATCCATTGGCGCAAAGCTTTCCTTTTCCACAAGGCTCTCCGCCAAACACAGAGCCATAGACGTATCGTCCGTCCACTCGCCCGGCTTCAGTCCGAACGGCCCTCCTCCCACCATGTCACTAACGGGTTCGAAGGTTCCCGGTCGGCGAAACTCCAAGGTGGTTCCAACGGCGTCCCCGACAGCAAGACCCAGCAGGCAACCCCTGTATCGGCTCAGGGAGTCAGGTTTCGTCATGAGTTCCTCCCTCGATTTTTGAGAGCAGTTTCAATCACAGCACATAACTCTTCTTCGAGAAACGGTTTCTTCACCCAGGGATCCGGTTCCTGTGAAACCGTCCCCCCTGGGCACAAATTCTCAGAGCATCCTGTCAAATAAACCACGGGTATCCCGAATTCAGTCTTGATGGTTTGGGCCGCGGTGATGCCTTCATGCTCGCCGCGCAGACAAATGTCCATAAGGATCAAGTCCGGCGGGGTTTCACGGCATTTTACAATGGCCTGCTCTGGATTGAAAACTATATCAAGGATTTCATAACCTCTTTCCTCAAGGCACATCCGCAGATCTTCCGCAATGATGAGTTCGTCCTCCACAATCAGGATACGTCCTTTACTCAACGCCTTGCCCCTCCCTTTATTCAATAGATAACCCAAAGCAATTTTTACGGTCATTCAACGGGTCACGATCCCGGCCCCCGAAAATTTATCCTCCTGGAAATCCTTCAAAGAGTTGTCGCCCACCCCACCGTACCCTTCACGTGTGCCGAATAAGGACAAACGAACTCGTTTTTTTGGGCAGACTTCTTGGAGTAATTTGGGTGATGAAATTATTTAATGGTTGCGAGTGGTTAAATTGATGTGATAGTATTCATCGGCTTCTAAACCCGAATCACGGTCGGCAGACGGAGGCATCCAGATGAGAGGCACCCAGCTCGCCCGTCAGTGGAAGATCATTAAATTGATCGAATCACGAAAGAAGGGAATCACCGGGACGGAATTAGCAAACGAACTTGAGGCTCCACTCAGGACAGTTTACCGAGATCTCGATGCCATCCAGGAAGCCGGATTTCCCATCTATACTGACCGCGAGGGGAAGAATTCTTACTGGAAGCTTCTCGATACCTTCAAGAAAGACTTTCCCGTGCCCTTGACGATGACCGAGCTGATGGCTTTGCACATGAGCCGAGATCTGCTCACCGTTTTCCAAGGAACCATCTTCCACGATAGCATCGAGAGCCTTTTCAAAAAGGTGAAGACAGCCTTATCCGCAGAGACCCTTCGCTACCTTGAAAACATTTCCGGTAGGCTGAAGATCAGCATTGGCCCAGCCAAGAATTTTTCCGGCTCAAAGGAAGTCATCAAGACGCTGAGCGAGGCCACTGCCAAGCGAAGACGAGTCGAAATCCTATACCGAGCAATTTCCACAGCCCAAGACACCAGGCGAAAAGTGGACCCCTACCAGGTATGGGTTATGAACGGTGGATTTTACCTGATCGGACTCTGCCACCTGAGGAACTCTGTCCGAACGTTTGCGATGGATCGGATCAAGAGTTTGAAGGTCGTCGAGGAACCCTTCCAATTCCCCAAGGACTTCAACCTGGAGGACTATCTTCAGACAGCCTTTCACGTGATGCGCGGAAGACCGGAGAGAGTTAAAGTGCGCTTTAGTCCAGGAGCAGCCCATGTGGTTCGAGAGCGTATATGGCATCCCACTCAGGAGGTCAGGGAGCTGGAAGGCGGAGCGCTAGAAGTCTCTCTTGAGGTCCCGATCAACTACGAAATCGTGTCATGGATTCTTGGGTTCGGGTCTGCCGCCGAAGTTATCCAGCCGGTTTCTCTACGAAGGCGAATATCCGAGGAGCTTGAAAGCGCGGCATCGAGGTATCGGGAGCCTCGGCCCCTTACCAAAGCTTACACGAAAAAAGTCCCTGCTCGTTTGTCCTGATTTGACACACGTGTCCGGCACAATGGGGGTATCATCAGGGAAAGGAGCCCGCCATGACTGAGCCGGTAAAGGAAGTTTTGAGTCAAATCAAGATTGGAGCCAAGCAGACCCACAAGAATATGACCCTGTATTGCCTCTTGTCTGCTCAAGAGGCCCCGGTGGACTTCCTCACACTGGAGAGGCGTTGGACAAGGAAGCGTTGGTGATCACGGAGGTCAACGAGGGTGGTTCAGTCCCGGAGCTGAAGGTCGCCAACAGGTCCGATCAGAAAGTTTTGCTTCTGGATGGTGAAGAGCTTGTGGGAGCAAAGCAAAACAGGGTGTTGAACGTCACTATCCTAATAGCCCCCCAGTCTGAGACGGTTATTCCTGTGTCGTGTGTCGAGCAGGGCAGATGGTCATACCGAAGCCGAAATTTCGGAAGCGAATCGAGGGCAATGAGCGCCCAGTTGAGAAAACGGAAGTCCGAAACTGTTTCCGAAAATTTGAGGCACGGACGACAATTCAGGTCGGATCAAGGGGTCGTCTGGGACGAAATAGAAAAGAAATATGCTCGGATGGCAGCGGAGCGATCTCCGACTATGTCGATGGCAGATCTCTACGAGTCTCACAGGGATCTGAGCAGCGAATATCTTACGGCGTTCCGCCCGGTGGAGAAACAGATCGGGATCATCGTCTTCATCGACGGCGCGGTAACTGGATTGGAAGTGCTGGCAAAGTACGAGACTTTCAATATAGTTCATTCCAAGCTCGTCAACAGTTACGTGATGGATGCATTGGAGACGGTCCACTCAGAGAAAAAAACTGCCAATCGGTCGATGAGGGCCAACGCTGCCAATCTCCTGGCAGAAGCCCAGCGCGCAGGGATTGAAGTACGCGAATCAGTGGCGCTCGGAAGTGACCTCAGGATGGAGTCGAACGAGGTCATTGGGGCCGGGCTAGAATTCGAAGGGAACGTGGTCCAGATAAGCATTTTCGCGCATAGTGTAGAGGATGGGTCCGGCAGAAGATCGGGTCTGTTGTCGGCCTCCCGGAAGAGGCGCAATGCTCTGAGGACTCGTCCATGATACTGCATCAGGGATTCAAAATAAGCTCCAATAACCGGTAAAACCAGTCGTTGCAGGGGGAGATCAATGAGTTTTCAGGAAACAAAAGCACAGGCAAAACGTGTAATCCAGGACTTAAGAGACCTAGCGAGACAGTCCATCAGAAAAACGCTCCTAGACCAGCACGGTTTGTTCCACCAAGACCTAGAGATATTGGAGCACTCCATAGATACGGAGAGCTTCAGGGTGGGCGTGGTAGGAGTCTTTAACACGGGCAAGTCAATGCTTCTGAACGCATTGATGAGAAAACCTATACTCGATTATCACATTCTTCCAGAGACAGCGGCCATTACTTCTCTCAAATTCGGAGCGGAAGAGGAAGCAACTGTTCACTACTGGACTTCAGAACAGTGGAACCAGATAGAGGCCCAGGGTAAGAGTGAGGACCCTCCAGAGGGCATGTCCGACATAACCCGGATGATCAAAGAAATAAGGGAAAGCCTTGGATCTTCGTTCAACGAGTACATCTCTCCCGAAGGGCGATCTGATCCCGGCATACAGTTGGATGATCTTGCGAGATACACTTCGGCGAATGCGGAGGGTGGTTTGGCACGCCTGGTACGGGAAGTCGAAATAAGAACCAACCTCGATTTCTGCAGAGACAACATCAGCATAGTGGATACCCCAGGTCTCAATGATCCCATCCGCTTGAGAGAATATGTAACAGAGAAATTGTTCATCCCCCGCTGTCACATGATTTTGTGGTTGCTGCCTGCAAAGATGGTTTTCACTGATTACGACAAGAAGTTTCTGAAAAAACAACTTAAGGAAGGGCGCATCAACAAGCTCTTTGTAATCGTAAATCAGATTGATTCCCTGGATTCGAAGGATCAGATCGGATTGGTGGTCCAATGGGCCAAAAAGCAAATTCAGCAGACGTTCCAAGAATTCTATGGATCTGCCTCTGATGCATCGAGAAAACACGAACTTGAAATGTTTCCGTTATCTGGCAAACAAGCGTTCTTGAACCGAACCGGACGGAACGACAAAGCCACGTGGGATGACGACGAGAGTGGCGTACCGGCCTTCGAGAAGAGATTAAGAGAATTCCTGTTCGAGGGAGAACGAGCCACCGAAATGCAGGTAAACTGGCAGGTGACTCTTAAGAACATTGTGGAATCGGAACTCCAGCAGATTCATGATCAGCTCAGTAACATCGATGAGCCCGTGGATGAACTTGCAAAGAAAATTGACCAGTTGAAGGAAGAGGCAGAAGCCATCAGATCTGAACTTCAGCAGGTCCTTGAAGAAAACGAGAAGACTATTAACCACTTTGAAAAACGATATGATGCTCAAGTTACCATTTTGTCTAAGGACATTCCGTTACTTTCACCACGAATAGAAGAGAAGGCTGTGAAGAAGCTCGATGAATTCCTGGACCGGAACTTCCTTTCCGTCATTTGGAATATGCGCAGTTGGTCGAGAGACGAATTTGAGCCTTTCCTCAAGGACACTGTTAGAGAAGAGGTCGAAGAGGCCATCTCCGATGCGATGAGAGAAATTGAAGAACTGGTGAGGGAAGCACTGGAAGAGTTCACGAAAGCCTATGAAAAGATGGTCGAAAACGTGCGAGTTAAAATTCCTCAGACAGCAAATGGTACCGACTACGCTATGCTCATCGGAAAGGCCGCAGTTGGGGCAGGACTTGGACTGGCTATACGAGAAATGCTTCTGGTTGCATTGGGTGGATTTTCTGCTTACCTTTACGGCCTTCTCTCAGGACCCATCGGGTGGCTGATCGTTGCTGTCGCAGCAATCTGGTCAGCACTACGAGGGGTAAAGAATCTCAACGAGAAGTGTAAAGCTGAATTAAGAGCCAAGCTTCCTACTGAACTCCGCAAGACTCTCGAAGAAATTGTCAAGGAGGCCCGACCGAAGCTCGCAAACTTAAAGATCGATTTGGTGAAAGGACTGCGGGAGGCAGCAGAAGAACCGGCAAAGAGAATTCAGCGTCACCTTGATGAAAAACTGAGAAACCTGACTGACCTATTCGAAGAAAAGAAGACCAAGGAATTTGATCGTGATCACACCCGCTCAGCTCTCACCGAGGAAAGAGACGTTTTCGAGGTGTTGCTTCAGCGAATCATCGATCTAATGAGAGGCAAGGGCGCATGAGCTTACCGTGGACCAGTCTGAGGCACATTGCAGGCGACATTGAGTCCCTCGTCGAGAGCCCAAGCATTCGAGAGAAATGGAAAAAGAATCGGCTATCTGATTTAGTTCCACGCCCCGCGCTTGTGGTTTTTGTTGGTCCCTGGAATAGCGGAAAATCAACACTAATCAACGGTCTCCTAGGCAGTCCGGGTCTGTTGCCTACAGGGCCTATCCCGGTAACCTCGCTGATCGCTGAGATACGACATCAACCAATCGACATGTTTCAGATAGTCTATGAGGGGCATCGACAAGCTTTCGCAACTGCTGACGATTTCAAGAATTGTCTGAAGAACCTTCAGCCATCGTCAGGGAGCGAGGCGTGTTTTGCGGAAATAGGGCTGGAGCGGAGTCCCTTTGGCACTGCTACGTTGGTGGATACTCCAGGAACGAATGCCCCGGCGAGAATTCACGAGGTGATCACCGATGCCTACGTGCCAAGAGCGGATGCGGTAATATACGTTGTTCAGGGATCCTTCGCCGGGCGTGCTGACGATATCGTGAGACTGAGGAGCATTCTGCTTCGGACTAGGCCGCGCAACGTGTTCATTGTGTTCAACCACGCACTCGAAATTGCTATGGACGAGCGGCACCAACTCCTTAGCTTTGTGCTCGACCGTTTGGATCTCGACGAACCACTGGCAGGAGTGTTTTTTACAGAGGCTATTCTAGCGAATTATGAACCACGTCCCGATGCTGACGATCAACGCGATCCCAGCGGATTGAGAGAACTTCAGGCAGCACTCAAGCTCTACATCACGTATCGAGGAGAGTCCGCAGTATGGGATGGGAGTGTTCGTAGAATAGCAGAGCTTGTTTTCCAACAGCAGAGCTTGTGGTCTGAAGAACTAAACCAGTTGAGTAAGACCGAAGCTCAGGTCGAGCGGGACCTTGTGAAGCTCCGCACGCAAATAAAATCTGTCGAACGAGATTTGGAAAGGGAAATACAAGGTGCCGAGGTCCATCTCGCAATGATTGGTGCAGAGGTGAAGGGCGAATTTCTGGCCCAGTTGGAAAAAGTGCGTAGAAGCGCGGACCAGATGGTTAGAGACATGGAAGACCCCTCTTGTGAATCTGAACGCTCAGCCATGCTTAACTCGGTTAGAACTCTCATCGACCAATGCATTCAAACGACTGCAAATAATGGTGTTGGGCGGTTGGATCGCGAAATCAAGGCCATTTCGAAGCGCGTTCGCATGCCGGAACTATCTCCGAGAGCTTTCTCGTTGCCGGACATGGAACAATTTGATGTCGAAGAGATAATTAGAGAAAAACTCGACCAACTCCTCGACCTGATCGAGAGCTTACGGCCTGTTGTTGAGTCCCTGGGAGATGAGCGGCTGCGAGAGTTTGCTGACGATCTCAGAGGGAAGATTACGTTAGTGGCTTCTCTTCTGACCAAGTTTGGCCCGATTCTCCGAGACCTTGTTGAAAGGGTCGAAAGAGATAACCACAGGTCTGCTCTCAGATCATCCATCGCCTCAGCAATGGCCGAGATTGGCGAGGAGCTTGTAACAGGCATGGATACTTGGTGGAAACAAGTTGTGGAAGCGACTCTGGAATCGGCACGAGAAGCCTTTGCGATAGCTTTCTCCGAGATTCTGAAACCGCTTGAAGACACTCAAAGGAGATTTCAAGATGGATACAACGCAATCGTTGACCGCCGAAAAAGTCTTGAAACTCTTTTGGAACAAATAGAAGCCAAGATGCGCCTGATTCGGGAGTTACATGATGGCACCGAGAAAAAAGCCTAGAGCCAGTGGGATTGCGCTCTCGAAGGCTATCGAAAACCTGACAGATTTTCCTGACCTCAAACAGAAGCTGGCGCTGTTTCAAGACCGTCTCGGAATGCCTCTGCAGATTGCTGTCGTGGGTGAATATAATTCGGGGAAATCAAGCTTCCTGAACGCAGTGATAGGAAAGGACCTCCTTCCAGTGGGCTGTCTTCCCACCACTGGCTGCATCACATGTCTTCGATATGGAGAAACTCCCACCATCATTGCCCGCTACCATGATGGGATGAGCAAGTCCCTCAGATTGGATGAGTTCCAAAACCTTTCTTCGCACAACCATTTGGAACCGGCCCAGCAGGAAGAATTGCAGCGACTCAAGTTGATCGAGGTCTTTTTCCCGTCACAAATATTGGAAAAAAACACATTCATTGACACTCCTGGGCTCAACGCTCCCACCGAAGCAGACAAACAAGTGACGGATCAGATATTGTCCGAGTCCGATGTCATCATCTGGGTCACCTCTGCTATGCAGGTGCTTGGTGCTACGGAAGTGAACGTTCTCAGAAACTATGACAGTCGTTATCGTGGCAAATCCCTGTGCGTGATCTCGCAGACCGACACGCTGGACAACCCACGCAAGGAGCTGAGGGCCTTGCTCAAGCACGCCAACCAAGTGCTGTCTCACTATTTTTCCGACATTGTTGCCATTTCCGCTCGCCTCGCAAGCGCTGGCGACGACGTTCAAATGCGTCCCTTTCACAAGTCATTCTTGAACAAGATCGTCCCGAGAAGCAAATCGATCAAGGAACAGGCTGTAATTGGCGACGCGGTATCAGTTGTCTCTGCTATGGCGACAGATTTGCGCGCCAACGGTGAAACACTGAATGCCCTTTTGGCAGACCTGAACAGCTTGAAGTCCCAAGTGACGAAGGTTCTTGATGACTTCTTGGCACATCTGACTCAATTGACTGCTGAGACGAGCCGAACATTCGGTAGGTTGCGAAGTGAACTAGTGAGCCAAATTCAGAGTGATCTGACCACTTGGACAGATTATGAGCCATATACGAGAACCATTGAGGGCATTATTTGGGACGATCAAGTCGTAGAATACAAAGAGATTCAACGCTGGGATTGGCCGCACGAGACGAGGAAAAGAGCCGACGAGAGGACAAGACAAAAATCGGACGAAATCATGACCAACTTTGTCGAACAATGCCACGAGTGGCTAGCGCTTGCTACCGAACATATCGAAACTTTGAATGAAGAATTCTTGCGTACGCACATTGACCTTCTTACACACAGCAGCAGGTTGAACTCGGCTGCCCAGCGTTTCATGATTCAAGCCTGCCTAGAGCGGTTTCTATCTCTGGTAGAAGGTTACTACTGGGGTGGAGTGAACCACGGTGGAGTGTACTACGTTGGTTCGGTCCTGTATTGGGATCTGAGCACAACCAGGCCATCCCGATCCAGAGTCGAAGAGCTGGTATCTGCGTGTCTTCCAATTGACCGGATCATAGAATTGATCACAGACCTCGAAAAATTGATGTCGGAAGTTCGAGATTCAGCTAATCTCTGCTATCAGTGGGTTCATGCAGATTTAACAGCGGACGCTAGGTCGGTGCAAGGCCAGACGAAACTGCTTGAAGAAACCCGAGACCTTTTCAAAAAGGAGGTTGATGCTTCTGGCTCCAGCGTTGAATTGCACCAGGAAACTGGCAAATCGATTAAAACAAATATACGTACCGGAAAAGATGAAAGGCCGCTGGATAAGAAGGACCGCCGAGGCCAAGCAGTAAAAGTGGCAGATGGGAGGGGACGGGGCGTTACTATGAACTCGTCCTTTACCCAGAATCAGCCAGCACCCGCCACGCTCCAGGGCAAGTCACTGGAGTTAGAGGACTTCAGGTGCTCGCTTTGCGGAAAGGACCCTGGCACAAACTTTTTGAGTGGGAAGAGGTACTGCAACGATTGCTGGTGGGGCGCAAGGGGGTTCGGAGTGAAGACAGGTCCGCAGTCACGAGTTGAAGCAGTCTCTCCCCCAGGCAGACCTGGCTCCCAGCCTCCGCGAGGAGGACCTTTCAGTTGTACGTTTTGCGGGAAACACCCGGCAACTCTTATTGACGGCAAGAGGTACTGCACGAATTGCAGACCGAAGTGAAGGTCCATTCTCTACCCAATGCGACGCTGTTTTGGGAAAAAGACTGAACATCTTGAGTGAGCTTAGCTTGTGGGTTTTAGGGGGTTTTCTTTTTGGACTTGCGCTCCCTGTAACAACGAGGGCACCCCGCTCCTTGTTGCGTGCGACTACAAACCGTAGCTTCCCATTCGTGCCCTTCACGGCATATCCACCACCGTTTGACGTTGCTCTTAGGGGCAACCATCTCGGGGAGCAGGAGGTTACCTCTATTATCCTTGTTTTTTGTCGGGTGCCATGTCGCTGCCACCTCGGGAAACCGAACAGCAAGATTGTTGTCCTTTCCCACTTTGCGGTTAGCACACTCAGGGCAACCCGTACCTTTTATGCGGTTATAAATAGGAGTTCTCCACTCATGTCCTTTCTCGCAGTGCCACCACGGGGAAAATCGGACACCAGGAGTGAACATGTCTGGCCGAAGCTTTCCATTTTTTGCCTTATGCCATGAAGCGGCTATCTCAGGGTATCTATCAGCCAGAGATCTTCCAGGAGGAGGTCCTGGCAGAGACGCCAAAATGATTTGGAACTCTTTATCGTTAATGAAAAACTCTCGTTTCATGTAATCACTGATGGCCTCTCTATGGATCGGCAACATTCTTGATGAGGACCGGAGGCGATCTAGCAACTTCCTGATTGTCAAGATAGTGTCTCCACAGTCATGCTCGTCAGTCACAATATCTCTGTTAGAAAGTGGAGGCAACCCCATTCTTACTCGATATACCTCTATACCCCTCATTTCAAGATACTTTGTCTTATCTTCGTCATTCTGGATTTTGTTTTTATGATGGTAGCCCCCATCTACTTCTACTCCGACGCCAAGATCGTTTAGCAAAACATCTACCTCTCTTTTTCCGACTTTGCTTCTCCATATCACGCTGTCGCTGAACACCTTCTTGAGTTCGCAAAAGATGCGAATCTCTAGTCGAGAGGTCATTGGGTTGCATTTGGGGCATCCGCTTCCGTTAACGGTCCGATTATAGACAGTTGCGGACCATTCATGTCCCCTTTTGCACAGCCAAACGAATTTGTCGTGACTTCTTGCATGAATCTGGTCGGCCTGGATGCCCTTATTCTTGGTGGGGTGCAACGTAGCAGCCACTTCAGGATGCAGGCAAGCAAGATTATTGTCTTTTCCGACCTTTCGTCCCGCGCACTCCGGGCAACCGGTATTCAGTTTGGTGCGGGCATAAGGAGATGCGGGCCATTCGTGTCCGCTTTCGCACAGCCACCAATGCCCATTTCTGCTTCCAGGTCTTACTGCATCTGGGGACAGGCTTCCGTTGCGTGTGGGGTGCCAAGTGGCAGCAATACTAGGATATAGGGCCGCAATGCTGTTGTCTTTTGCCAGTTTTCTGCCAGCACAAAAAGGACACTTACCTCTTCTTGAGATCAGATCCTTGATTACTCTGTCGAAAACGTGACCTTTGTCGCATAACCACCACACTTTTTTGTGGCTACCGGAGGTTACCATTTGAGGAGTTAGTGGGTTGCCGCTTGCGTCCTTGTTCAGAGTGGGATGCCACATGATTGCATACTTAGGATGAGTCACTTCCAGATTGTAGTCGGGTGTTGCACCAGCTCCCTTTTTCCTCTTCCTCTTTAGAGCAGTGCTGTCCATGAAAACCCGGCTCCTCATATTCTCCGTCCCTGAATACTACGATGAAAAAACACCATCGGAGGTAACACATTCACAAAAATTACAAGGTTTGAACCGTACCATCGTTGATGGACAACCGATTTAGTGAGCGCCCCAGTCCAACACATTCTCGGTGGAGACGCATTTCATTTAATCAATTTGCGTTTGAGCAGACTTCGCATCACATCCTGTCCACGGCTAACGAATTCATCTTCCGATTCGTTAGGCATTGGCTCACCGATGGTTTCGCTGATTTCGTGGATAAATTCGTCACTTTGAACTAACTCAGCAACCTTCTTCTCAAACGCCTCTGCATCTTTTTCGTCTATGAGCATTGCTTTCACGGCTGGCAGCATGGCATTTGAGAGGCCGGGCAACAGAGCCGAACTCTTTTCAATATCCTTATCGCCGCTCTTCGGTCCTATCTTGCGCAAAAACTCTTCAAGAGTTGCCATGCTTGCCTCACAACATTGATTCAGGGCTCACTTCGACTATCGCGGTAATAGCCCCGAAGGTAATCCGAATACCACTTGATGACTTCTTCGATTATAGCCTTCTTGACCTCGTCCGGTATTTTCTCCCAGACAATTCCCAAGAATGAAAGAATATGTCGGATTATTCGGGATAGGACTGCTATCACGTGAAACTTCCTTCGTCATCTTCTGAAGATGGATTTGGCCGTTTTTCCTATGGAATAACAGGTCACGCCATCGACGGATCCACTGACCAGGCCACCAGCGACTGGAACGAACTTGATAAGGTTCACGACGCCCTTTTCACCGGCTTTGGTCAACAACCGGAATCCCACCCTCTTGTTGATCTCGATCAAAACCCGACCGGGGATCCTGTTTATTGCAGAAATAGTCATCCTCTGACCTATCTTGACTCCGGCCTCTTTTAGGATCTCTTTTCCAGCATCACCGACCAGTGAAAGAAGCACGAGAGTTCTTACTCGATCCTCGTGGATGTCGTGCCCGTAAATCTTTGCAATGACTCCACACATCCGAGCCTGGACTATCCAGGACGCCCCCAGAGCAGCG
The DNA here is from genome assembly GCA_052146735.1 of Desulfomonilaceae bacterium. Classification (GTDB taxonomy): domain Bacteria; phylum Desulfobacterota; class Desulfomonilia; order Desulfomonilales; family Desulfomonilaceae; genus CAWBBA01. The sequence continues at coordinate 22,095 of JBKQMK010000463.1, forward strand.
GGAATCGCGACAGGGAGAGTGATAAAACCCCCCAAGCCAGTCAGAAAACCGGTTGTGAAGTTCTTTGAGGACTCCCAGCGTATCAAAGCGTCCACTCTGGAATGATTATCTGGATACGCACCATCTGACGCGTATTCCTGATGCAGATCCGACGCACTTGAGAGGGGACCGGCACCGTCGATGCCGTAGTCTATGATCTTCTTGACGACCTGCAATGCTGTGGAATCTGATGCTTCCATTGTTGGCTCCCTCGATCCCGATCAATCTATCAAATAAGGCTCTGGAAGGTGAAGAGAATTCCGTCTGCACGGGAATGACCTTCAGGAAAACGGTCCCCCCCCTTTTTTCGGTCCGTCTTCCTAACCGGTCCACGGGCTACCTGGGGGCATTGTATCAAGGACATGTGTCAAATTAGGTCAAACGAGAAAACATGTTTCTGACCCGCTTCTGTCGGTCCAGGGAGGGCGGCGGGTTGCCGCTTCTCCAGAGAGTCCGTGGGTGATAATTCAAAATCTCCGGTTGGAGATCCGTGGTAAGGAGTTTTTCAATCCTTTCGATTGACCTCAGGGCGTAATCGTCCGCCCTGAGACATGCCAAATTCCCCATATTCAGGCATCCTTTCCGGGCCTCAGCCGAGTTGTGCCCCATCTGGTGGCTATACTGAGCCCCCAAGAATATGCGGAAACCGGTTTTGTCCTTGATTGTTCCGGTTGAGTTGTGTTGTTCTCACTGACGGAATGCTTTCAGGAGGGCCTGGATGGGATTGGACACTCTAACCACATTCGTCCTTCAGAATCTGGGGATTTTGGTTCTTCTCGGCCTGGGGATCACGGCTATAGGTATCGTGATTGCCATTTTTCTAGCGGCCTCGGAGCGTCGGAGATCGAAAACGGGGTCTGAAGGCGAGCAAAAGGAATCTCTCAATAATTTGGCGATTTCCGTAAGAGCCCTTGAAAAGTCCCTAGAGGACTTGAAAAACCAGATGGTCAAAACCGACCAAGAATTTGCAGGCCAAGTAAAAGATGTTCAGAAGCAAGTCCGAACGACAAAAAAGGACTTGGATCTCGTCAGGCGAGAGGTTGATCACCTCGCGAACATGGAACGAATGGCAACTTCAGGCACATACGAGGCCCCTCACCAGGAAAAAGAGGAACCCTCATCTGAGAAAGAAAACGTGAAGAAGGAGTCCGCCAAAAGCGGCTTCTGGTATCGTTTCAAAGAAGGCGCGGAGTACGCAGTCCCCATCTGGGGCCAGGTGAAGCTAATCAAGTATTTGCGGGGAAAGAAGAAGACTGGTTCATGACTATGAACATACGACTCATCGCTCCTCTTTCTCTGATTTTCGCAACGCTCGGATTTGTCTGTACGCTGTTCCTACCGAATACTCTCTTCGTAGAAATTCTAAGGTCTTTTTTTGAGGCAGCAATGGTCGGTGGACTTGCAGACTGGTTCGCCGTGGTCGCCCTTTTTAGAAGACCACTGGGATTACCGATTCCTCACACCGCGATAATACCTCGTAATCGTGCCAAGATTGAGCAAGCCATCGTGGGAATGGTGAACACTCTCCTTCCCCCGGAGACAATTATCTCCCGTATAGCCCAACTAGATCTCGTTGGACGATTCATTGCCTTTTGGGGCGAAGAGGCCAAAAGGAAGTGGCTAGTGAGAATCTTGGGAGGGACGCTTCACACCGTTCTAGGACGGATCGATGTGAAACCGGCAGCTCAGATTCTGCATGAATTTGGCAAAGCCGCTGTCGCTGGGTGGGCTCCAAAAATCTCTAAAGAAGTCTCCGTGTATCTGGCTGCCAACTACAACAAGGCTGATGCCATGCCAGAGAGACTTTTCGCTTTTTGTCTTCAGGCTCTGAGCAATTTCGTTAAGTCCAGAGCTTCAGTCGAATTGTTGAAAAAAGCACTGGAGGAATTGTTGGACACAGTGACCCTGACGGCCTGGCTGAAGTGGTTCGGGGTCCTGAATAGCCGAGAGTTGTCAGAAAAAATTATCTCTCTTGTTTCAAGGCAGGTAGAATTGGAGGCAAAGAAGGAACCAAATCTGCTTCGAAATGGCTATAAGGAGACCTATAGAAACCTGACTCGACAATTATATGACCCTCAGAGCCACGCGAGCCTCACGCTGGACAAATGGTGGGGCGGTGTTGTGCATGGAAAAGAAGCCCTGAACCTCTTGGAGAAATATTTGGGCCAATACCTCGCAGACGCTCTCGAAGACCTGGAGGAAGATGAGTCGCGAATTCAGCTTCACATGGAGCTGGCTCTGGGAAGGCTTGTGGGGAATCTCAAGGCGGATGATGAATCACGCAACCGTGCGTCGGTATGGCTCAATCAGCATCTCACATCATTTGTTACGAGTAACCACGGAAACATAGCCCAGATCGTAAGAGATACTCTGGAAAAGAATTTCTCCAACGAAAAGTTGGTGAGCTGGATCGAAGACAAGGTAGGAGGGGATCTTCAGTACATACGGCTCAACGGAGCCTTGGTCGGCGGGCTTGTGGGGGTGACAATTCACCTTGTGAAGACTGTTTTTGTATAGGAAGGAGCAAGAGAGAAAAAGCCAAAGAAACCTTCGGGTCAATCATGGTCCCTCCCTGATTCAAGGGGAATCTTCTTATTAGCAACTGAGCGGATGGATGAACCTCTCCCAGAGAATTCTTGCTGCGTCCTCGACACTCAACTTATTGTTCAGGCGGTTACCGAAATCCCCCATGAGCCCAATTAGATACATCTGACGATCATCACTCTCGACGTGGATCCATTCGTTGACTGAAGAATCGTCGTGAGGGGCAAAATCCCCCTCCCGATATGAAATATTCCTTTGGCTGCCGAGGGAGCCGATCCATATCTTGCACGAGTTTTTCATCTCTCCGTCTCGATATACCTCGAAGACGTATTTTTGCTTGGTGATCTCGCTCTCTTCCGTTTCGATTGCCGGATCGTGCTGCTTCAGTGCCTTGAGACCGTCCTTGAAGTAAGCGACAGTGCTCTCAAAAGCGTCTTTTAGGAAGGTGGCCCTGTCTCTATCGGAGAATTGTCGTTTGATCGGAGGCAACGGAATCTCGGATGTCTTCTCGGTTGCTCCTCTCCGCTCCTTTTCTTGATGGTCATCCCTTTCAACACCAGCCTTGCCCAGCTTGGTCATAATGAGGTCCACAGTCTCTTCAATGGAGGAGTGGCGAAGGTCGTGGTGTCCAATAGTTGGAGGAATTCCCGGAATTGCCGTATCATCCAGCTTTAAAGGTAGTATATATTCGCGATTCTCTTGTAGTGCTCTCGCAAAGGCATTCTGGATCTCGTGTCTGGGCCAAATCTTCTTGGAATAATGGGACGAAACCAGCACCAGGCAGAAGCGGGCCTTCGCGAAGTAGATCTCAGCAAGGTGTTTGTAAAGGTCCTTTCCCCAAAGGTCGGCCTGTTCATCTATGTCATAAAAGACCCTTATGCCTTCCTTGGTCAACAGCTCCGCGATTTGACCAGCAATGCCTCGATCTTCACCGGCGAATGAAATAGCTACGTCGAAATCGAAATCATTTGGCTCCCGTGTCTTCATGGTTTTGCTCCAAGCTTCCTCAATATCCCCGAAGGCCGCTGAAGTCAAATTTTCGTTGTTGACGGTGGATAACGCGTTATCCAAAGCGAGGAGGCACTGCACAAGCGCTGCGGCAAGCCCCCACTATACAGATCAAAGATGAAATGCAAACATCACCTCGCCGGGGCACGTCCCGTAGCCTTCCTCAAAACGATCCCGGATAAAAGAACGTGACCCAATGCCCTGTCGCATTGTAGAATCCTGTCCCAAATCCTTGATTCAGGCTGGTAGGGCAGGTAGCGCAAGATTCAATTTCTTGGGTGGGGGTTAGCTCGGTGGCCTGGTTCTCTTTGGGCTTGGTGCCACTGCGATTGATAGGATTGAAGGCTATTAGATCGAACTACACCATTGGGGAAGGTGAAAATGCCAATAGCTCAAGAACCTGTCAGTTATGCTCCTTATTTTGTTGCTGGCGGCTTCACCCTCCTCGGAGCGCTGATTGTTGCTGGCGTCAATTTACTCAATAGTTGGATTCAAACCAAGAGAGACAAGGAGAAATGGAAAAGGGATAGGCGAGAGATCGCATACGTTGAGTGCGTGAAACTCGTGGAGGAACTTCGGTCCATACCAGTCAATATCGTGCTGGTGGCTGATCAAGAGCGCTATCAGACCCAATTCTATACTGCGTTGCGATCCTTGAGACCTTGGCTCGACTTATATTTGAAACACTCGGACTTGGAACACAGCCGCCTGGCAGAATCAATCGTGTGGATTGATAATTTCCTTAAGCGAATGTATTCAATTAAGAAAAAGATGCTGCCTGTCCGTCCCTCGGACGAAGATTACAAGAATCTTTTTGAACGCTTGGACACCGTGATGCAATCTTTCAGCGATTACGAACGACGCCTATGATCATTATTCTTGGCTGAACTGTCTGCTGAGAAAACGTGGAGTATTCTGGCTTCCATCGCTATGGGAACCGGAGATATGGACTTCGTGTATCACGCTGCTCTCTATGAACTGGAGGAGGCTGCTGCCGAGAGAGGAAACGAAGATCAGGCAGAGGTGTTGCAGACCCTTGTTTCGGGAACGAACCTTCTGGATTCACTGCTCACATTCCCAGCATCGGAAAAGGAATTCCTGGACAGGCTCCTGGATTATGGCTAAATAGAGCCGGTCTTGCTCACTGACGACGTAGGACCTGCAGGTCGGATCAGGCATCACCCCGGTCTTGAGTGGAAATCGCACAATGTCCGAGAGTTCAAAGGTAAGTGAAGCCTCCGCCGCTCTTCTTTCTCCTCTTATTCGCTTTTTGGTGCTTTACGTTGTCTGCAAGCCTCCTTTGAGAGGGGGCTTTTCAATCCATCTCTCCCCGGTGTCTTCTTCCCCCCATCCTTCCTCTTTGGCTTTTTCGAACAATCTGTCGATCACTGAGCGAGAAGGCATTCTAGCCTGTCCTCGATGAGCCTGAAGGGTTCCATTTACTCTCCACATGAACCGATAACCCATCTGGTCGGTGCCATCCTCGTGAACGTATTTAGCCCACTGAAGACATAGCTCGGCACCAGGATCACCATAATCGGGGAAATACACACTCGTGTTCTCTAGAACAATCACTCTTGTCGGCATTAGTTTTCTCCTTTACGCTTTATCATGTGCCACATGATGTCAAGAGAAAAGTTGATGAACTCAATCGTGGGCGTATCCAGACCAAAAAGGCGTGAATAGATCTCTCCATCGGCTTGGTACCCACCATCAGATTCTTTTATCTTCTGAGTGCCGCGACACCTGCCTCCACCTTCCCGCTATAAAAAACGTGACTCTTTGACCCGGTGCATTGTAAAATCCTATTTCATCATCGTGGATTCAGGCTGATAGGGTGGGCATTCCAAGGTGGTACTAGCCCTTGGTGGGGTGTTGGATCAATGGTCTACCTCTTCGTCGCACTCATCGGTGGACGTTTGACGTCGCTATGGTTGTCAGATAGGCCAGAGTCAGTAAAAAAGGAGGTAACGCCTATGAAAAAATACCCGGAAGTTTGGTTTGGTTCAGCATTGATTGATACGATGTGGGCCGTTGGTGCCAGCACCCTGCCCGCCTGAGTCCACGATCCACTGCTTCATGAGTCCTAATGACGGTTGTGAAGCCAATGCCTACAGGTCGGGGTTCCGTCGCTTTGGGAACTTTGCGTTTCATCTCTAACTTTCTTCAATACGACTTCGCAATTCGGATCTTAGCTCTTCAAGCTTCCTGTCCATCAGAGGAAAGAGGGCTGCTCGAATAATGAACGTTTATCATCTGCGGAATTGCGACAACCTCACCGCACAGGACGTATTCGAATTCAGGGAGGAAGGCGGCAAGAGTCAATATCGATGCTGTCTCAAGAATAGACCATTACCGGGGCTATCGCCCTAAAGCGCAACACCACTGGGTTACGGAGGTACGAAATGATCAAGCCCGAGGACGTAAAGCTAACAGAAAAGCATTTCCTGACGAAGGATGATCTCCTGGTGTTATCGGAGATTCCAGCAGGTCGAAAAGCCGTGGCCTTACTTGCAACTGCCATAGAGGCGGAGAAGGCTGCTGCCAATGCGTTTCACATAGTCCTGGACGGGCTCGAATGGCTTGCAGAAGAATGCGATATCCCCGTCGAAAAAATGAACGTGATCGAGGAGAAAATTTGTGTCGCTTATGCAGAGGCTCAAGCGTCAGTAAAACCGATTTGTGGTTGCTAAGCGTGAGAGGAATCCAACTAGTTCAGCAACAGACCTGACAGCAGATGAGATTACCCGGCCATAGGTGGCTTTCTTACGTTAACCAAGGCGGAATCGAGAGATGAAAACGGGGTATTGCCTAGTTGTGCAATATTGTTATTTCATTTAGTGGCCTCGGCACTACGGCAGACGAGGCTACCGAAGACGCTGTGGCTCGCTGCGTAAAGCGTCGAAGGATGAAATCACGGCAATATACGGTTGGAAAGCTACCGCCAAGGAGATAGGCAAACTCTACGTTGGGCCGTGTACAGAGAGACTATGCGCATGGTGCCAAGTGGGGGGTTATGACGACACGCGCTGTCAGATCAAGAGGGACGGGGTGTTAGATCTCACCAACGAGGAATAGCTCCGGCACTGCTCCTGGTTGGGAATATTTCAGACAGGAGCGGTTTAGAGTCGAACCGTTTGGGACGATAAGGAGGCTGCGATAGCCACGAAATTCAATAAAGACACAGTACTGCTGGTCAGAGCGTATGCCATTAGTCCTCATCCTCTTTCTCTGCAAGTTCTCTCCGGTATCTCTCCCAGCAGACATAACAGTATGGGTTGCCTCTCTCGTCATAGCCTGAGACACTATCCACCCGGAGTAGTCTCTCACAGCCAACGCAGCGGCAGTAGTTTCGGACACATCTCTGACAGATGTAGAATTCCTCGAATCCATCATCTACAAAAACAGCCTCCCTGAGAGGGAATCTCCCCCCCAGTCTCGGCATCCTTAAAACTTAATCCTACTGTCGCACCGACCGCAGCTTGTAAACGGCAAGCAAAAAGGGACCCGGTCGGCAATGAAAAAGGGACCCACCTGGTTGAAAAAAAGACGTCACTGTTTCTTCTTCCCGGACATGCTCTGTTTGAACCGTTAGCTCTACCCTTTCATGGTCAGGAGATGAGCATGGTGGGTGAGGTATCCAAAAGGACCGACTTATTTCCGCGGTCGGGGGCCATCCCTCACTATCGGTCGAAAACTCAGGTAGATTTTTTTCAGAGTGGATAACGCGTTATCTAGCGTGCCAGGTGAGACTCAACAGCGGTAAGGTGAAGCACCCTTTTACGGTCCCATTCAACCAAGCGCCCAGGGACCGTCCCGAGAAATAAAGCCCAGGAATTGGAATTGATCGCTTGTTGGCGAATCTCTTGTGGAAGAGACGGCTGGCCCTCTGGAGTCCCGTTCCGCCGCGGGAGAATTCTTGGACAACCCCTCTAATAATGGCTAAATAGAGCCGTCATTGCTCACTACCCATGAGGGGCATACGGAGTAGATTAGGCATCACCCTGGTCTTGAGTGAAGCCCTCAGCGTCGAAGAGTTCAAGGCAAAATAACAACCTCGGCGCTGTTATGCACTGCAACGTGCCGATCCAAGGGAGCCTATTGGGCTGATTCTGTGAATGTTGTTAATTTTCTTGACTGAATTTCTTGACGGGTTCAATTTGACCATTGGAAAACGGGTGCGCGCTGCAAACACGGCAGGAGGTCTGAAGTGGACGAGAAACAAGATTCCTTAATGGACAAGGGAGGAATATCCGATAAGGACCGTCACCTAATAGAGAGATTTGAAGCCGCGTACAACGGTATTGACTCTCACCTGCGAAAGTCTGTGAAGCAGGACAGAAAAGTCTCTTTCAAGACGGTGGTCAATGATTATCAGAAGACTTCCTTGTCTTTTTCTGCGGATGCCGATTATCTGAGAAGGATTGCGGCGTTCAGGAATGAGCTGATTCACGGTAAGGAAAAGCCTTTCCAGTATTTCGCTGTCCCCACATTGCCGACCGTAGAACGGTTGGAGGGTGTTCTTGAACGGCTTAGGAAGCCGAGATTAGCCATTCCGACCTTTAAGGCTGATGTAGAGACAATCTCACTCACAGATTCCTTGGGACGTGTCTTGAAAAGAATTTCGGCCACCAAATTCTCCCAGTTCCCTGTTTATTTGGACACGGTTTACAAGGGTTTGCTCACGGAAAACGGCATTACCCTATGGATCGCGGGTCGCGTCGCTTCCCAATCGGATGTGGGAGACCTTGAAAAAGTCTGGGTGAAGACTGTTCTCAGGGAAGAAGAAGACAAGAGACGGAGATTTTTGTTTGCCCCGGAGAACAAAAACGTGGATGACATCATAGCCTTGTTCGCCCAGAGCGACCTTTTAGAGGCCGTTTTAATAACCGACACAGGCAATAATAGAGGAGAATTGAAAGGAATAGCCACTCGCTGGGACATAGTGAAGATCAAACACGAGGATCTCGGCAAACACTTGTAAGCGCGACAATTCCAGACTGTTAAAGGGGGTTGTCCAACTATTTACTACAATAGACGATCCATTTGTCGTCGAATTCTACGATTAACGTACCCCACTGCGCACCATAAAACCGTTGACCGACAGTCGGCTCTGTAACATCGTATGGCAACTCCAGCCTATCCAACGTTTCGATCACATGATCCAAATTCGGTGTTGGAACTGCGAATATTCGATAGTTGTATCCGGGATTATTTTCGTCGGGTACCACGCCGTCGGCAACGGTGTGAGGCTCTATTATCTCAAACACTTCGTCAGCGGCTACAAGTTCTGCCTCCTGCCCCTTATAGGCTTCAAGACGCACCCCATAAAGTCTCACGATTTTAAGCGCATCCTGCTCAAACTCATAGGTTACGCCCCGTGCCACACAAGATTCAAACTCTGCATTCATTCGTACCTCCGTTGAGGTGGTAGTAACCACCCCTGTTTGTAGTTGAAAAAACCTGCCAGTATGCCCCCACTAGGCCAAGGCGTCCACCTTCTCCCATTGATCATGTCCGTCAAATTTCACGAGTCCTGCCTTTTCCATCTCTTTAAGAGATTCGCGGATTTCCTTAACCCGAATATTCGCGAGATGCCCGTGGTTAAGCTCGGACTTCAGTTCCCTAACCGTCATACGCCGCTGCCCTCCAAGCAAGGAGAGTACTTTCAGAATCTTAAATTGCAGGTCGGGAAGTTCTGAACGTTTCCTCAGTGCGTATATTGCTCCCTCTATTGTTGGATCGTTGCCTCTCACCTTCTCTATCGCGTCGCCGTCCAACAGGTTCCGAAGGGCTATAGGGACAATTTCTCGTCTCATAATCGAGAGTTTGAAAAAATTATTGATAGGTAAGTCCTCCCACCAGGTGTTAGCACCTATAAGAGTTTCACCGTTTTCAGTAAGAGTATCCAGGATACGATTTTCCGTCGAGTGAATCACAAACGTCCTGAGTTCCGTTAGAGTTGCCTCCGATAGTTCAGGCTCCACGCGCTGGAACCTACCCTGCTTAGGTATGTCCCGAAGTGATCCCATTTTTAGTTCTCCATTCCTCGGCCCGTTGTGGGAGGATTACCCTCATTTGAAAACCTGTCTAAGAATGCCTCATCCTTAGCTGTATCGTGTTACTCCACCAATTTCTCAACGGTCGAGACCGCCTTCTGCGTAGGGGAGAGCCTGTCAAAAGCGTTGTCAGCCGCCTCTTCGGTCTCAAAGTACTTCACAATCGTACCGCACATCCCACCTTTCCAAAGGCGATAGCGGGCATTTTCGGGAATCTCCCGGTCTTTTCCGTACCATTTTCCACAATAGGTCTTTTCCATAGTAAGCCTCCTATGTCCTATGCACCCGTTTCCAGAGTGCCATCGTCTTCGGTCGCACCCGTGTCGGTCATCAGTCGAACTGTCTGTTCGTCGTAAATGAACCATTCACCCATCTCCCAAACGTAAACGAGGAACCGCGAGTCGTCCCATGAGTCCGGTTCCAAGTTGGAGCCGGGATTGTAGAGGTTGAAGCCACAGGCAATGAAATCCTCATAGAATGTCGGGTAATTTCCGTCTCCGAATACCGGGAGATTCAAGTCCTTGGGATAATCCGGGGTCCATTTCGCCAGGTCCTCGTGATTCTTCAGCAGCTTCTCGTAGAGTTCATCGAGGGTTTTCGACCGGTTGAGAGACTCAACGATCTTGTAGAATCGTCGCCATCGCCTAGTCTCCCAACCCCTCTTTGCAGCCGATGAAGGGTCTCGCGGTTTCCTGGCGTCAAGGCATCGGTTCATAATCAGGTAAATTTCATCGAAACCGGACTGAATCTGTTCGAGCCTTTTTTCCCTTTCAGAGTCATGTTTTTTATTCATGATTTCGTCACCTCCGTTGAGTTTTCCACATAGTTTCGCCAGTAAATGCCGGAGAGAATCTCTCCGCCATAAGGCTCGTAACTTCTTCGTTGTTTCCATAGAGCCAGTGCTTCCTCCGCCGGGAGAGCCAACGACATGACATAGATACTCGAATCCAACGTCCAGTTGAGGAACTGCTCGGCAGTCACATCGAAATGGGTCTCATCTATGCAGTTCCAGGCGTGACGGATGAAAGGCAGCCCGGATCCCCTGGCCCACCCCTCGCAGTACATGGCTCCGAGCTTTTTGGAGACCTTGATAGCGTTGCGGTAACAATCCTGTGGACAAGTGCTACGAGTGGCTCTACGGTGATCCGCTGCTAAAGGGAGTGCCTCTTTCAAGGGACTCACCGGCACTATTCTCGCCTGTTCGATCTGCCACCTCACCACCGGATCTTTGCCGAACATAAGGAACTCCTGGAAAAGGGAAGAAACATCATTGAGGTCTTCGACCCGATATGAAGAAAGGAATTTCCCTTGTGCTGCCTTCTGCTTGACCTCTTCAAGAGCCTTCTGTGCGGCTTTAATGTAATCGTTGTCCATTTGACCTTCTCCTCCTTCTTTCCTTATAGAGAGCGTCTCTAAAGTTCCTGAAATGCCAGAGCGTTAAGCCCAACTGCCTCTCAGCACCATCAAACTGTTTCCCAGTGTCCCCTTGACTCCTCAGACCTGGGGGCCTTCGGGCCACTGCCGGAGGAAAAGCCTGGCAGCCTCCATCTCTTCTTGTGTCCGTTCGGGCTTCTGCGCCCATGCGTACACAACATTTGCAGCAGGGTACAATGTCCACGGAGCTTCGAGATCTCCGATTAGGCTTGCTGGACCAAAATCTCCGTCAATATCCTCCGCAGTGATTTCCAGCACTGGCACATTGTATCGAGATGATGGCGATTGATTAGTGAGACGGGCTGTTCCGCCCTTTTATCCTGTACAATGAGATAATCTATTTCTTTCATTTGCCTGTCCTTCTCTGCTTTCGCCTAGTCAAGACGCTCGTTCAGGGTCTTGATGTGATTGGGAAAGATCCGGCGCATTCGTCCCCTGGACCTTTCCCAGTCTGGTTAATGAATGGTGTCCTGATTTCCCGACAGCTAGTCAGCGAGCAGGTGATACTCAATGATCTGGCCCAGGACGATATAACTGACGGTCTCCGGTCGCTCCTCCGCCCTGCGAGCCATGTCGAGCGCACTCTCACGGTAGAATTCACCCCGGAGTCTCCTAGCAGTCCCGACGATTGTCCCTGTAAGGCATTTCAAAGGACAGCCCCTCTTCCCTGATGAGTTCCCGCCTCTCATCCTTAATCTTCTGGGCAACTCGGTCCATCACGGCTTCAAGGCGTGGCTTGATCTCTTCCCAGTTGCTTCGAGTTATTCCGTACGCTTCGTTCTTCTTTTCGTATTCATCGGGCGGAATACCCCTTTCTATGTGACAAATCAGGCACTGGTCCATTATCACGATGTCAGCATCCACATACTCGAAGCAATAGGGTGGGATCATGTCCAACTCGATAACATCTCGCAACATCGGATTTTTCGTCAGATCGAACCTGATGTTGAAGGCACCGCATCTCGGTTTAAGCTTGAACCCAAAGGCGCAGAGACGGGCAGACTTCGTATGTCCACGCCCCTTGCCGGGGTTTTTAGTGGATTTCTGTTTCTTTCTCATGACAACTCACCTTTCTCCTGCTGTTCGCAGGACACAGATCACCGGCAGGCAGCAGTGCTGTCTTTTTTCGGTTTGATCTGGATTGGGGGTACGGGGCGAACTGAAAGGTGAGTGGGTAGGAGCCTGAGCAGAGCGGACGAGGAAAAACTTCTTGCCTTTGCCCAGAAATCTGATTACACTACATTTCAGATACGCCCCGTATCGGGGTTATTCGTTTACAACAATTCCCGCTCTCAGATGCTGGCAGGCTTATGGAGGCGGGATTTGTTGTTTCTAGCCTTGTTATTCTTCCCTTCTGTCTTTGAATCCGGTGTAGTTGACCGAGAAAATGTGTAACTTGTTGTTCCTATTTCTCTCGAACTACTACTCCCATATTGGATGAGTAACCTGCAATTTTGGGGTTGTCAAGTTGCGCCCTAATGCCTGGACATAACAGGAGATTGCTTCACACCGAGACGCGGGTTGAAGAGCAGTTTTGCCCGATGTTGATCCGAAAATAGAGATTTTCGACCTCGACATCAGCAAAGATGCGCGCTCGTAAGCGCGCTGTCCTTTGTAATGTCTCAACTTGCACCTCTTCAAACAACACCGCCGAGCAAGTTCGTTGCCGCTTAGCCTTCTCCCAGTCCTGTTATGGACAAGAAAGAAGACTGTTTTGTGATTAAAGAGAGAGTAACGCGAATAATATAGGTTGTCAAGACAAAAAGAGCCAAAACAACCAATGTAAACACCAACTTGACATAATATCAGCCATATGATAATTATGTAATTTAGCAGGTAGTTAAGATTGCATATTGGTATTACAATAGATGTTAATGGTAGCGCGCACCCTCGTGATTTGAGAGAGAGGAGTGCCGGTCACACGGGAAGTTTATCCAGATAAGGGAAGGACGCTGTGGGGCAGTTTGGGTGGGCTGTACTACGCCAAGTCGATGGAAATCGGCTCACAGGGCATTTCTTGGAAGAGAAAATGGTAAGGAATCCCTCTTGTCAGGTACAAGTGATCGGCGACAATTACACATGGGCTTCAACGACGATCACATGTGTGTGTGCATCACTTTCTACGATTTGCGCTTGAAGAAAATGGACTAATTCGGCTATATTTTGCCCATCCTGAGAAACAGGCTAGAGCGATTCAATCTCGCCTCCGTCAAGCTAAGGATACCCGAACGGGCTGAGGAGATCTCCGCATGAAGTTCCTATTTGAGAGTGAGGAACAGATCTTTTCCCTGACTGAAGAAAGCGATTTCTTCCGAATGCAAGTTGGCAAGGCCGAAGTCAAAGAGGACCATGTGGAAGAATTCATGGATAAAACCGTGGAGTGGCTCAGCACGAACCCGGAAAAAGGCATTTTGATTGATTTGGGAGGGGTGAAGTCCGTCTGCTCGGATTTCACTGTGGCTTTGACCCGTTACTATGAAAATATCAAGAGACGTGGCTTGTATGTACGTTTCGTGAACGTAGACCCTAAGATTGAACCTTACGTAGATGTTTCCAACATCACTGTGGTAATGGCAATTCCTGATAAACCGGTCATTAGCGCACGCGAATTGCTGGGTGATCTGTCAAACAATTTGTCCGATAAGGAGTTGATGAAAAAACATAATCTCTCCCCAAGAGGATTGAAGAGATTGTACAAGAAATTACTTGGCAAGGGACGGATCTTCCGTCGGGCGCTTGCACGAAGAATGGGGGTGCCGACCAAGGACCTCACCGTGGTTTTCGAGGCCGAAAAAG
>JBKQMK010000464.1:0-10141 GCA_052146735.1 Desulfomonilaceae bacterium
TTGTCCATGTAAGAAGGATCTTCCGAAAGCTCTATGTTTGTCATGGAGCGCGCTATATCGCGAGAGCGGTTAAAGAGCTTGCGGTCTGTGACGGCCAAGCGCGCCCCCTTAAGCGAAGAGTTTCCGATAAACGAAAACTTATCCCGCGGTATATCGGGCAACAGCCCAATCGTCACTGCGTGCTCCAAATTGATGAAACTGCCGAACGCTCCCGCGATAATCACACGATCGAGACTGTCTACGCTGAAGCCCAGTTTGTCCAAAAGACAGGCATACCCTGAAAACATGGCGGCCTTGGCTCTGAGTATGTTGTCCAGGTCTACCTCGGTGAGCACGATGTCTTCATCGAGCCCGCTCTCTGCTGCCCGGCAGATAAGGTACTCGTTCCCACTTCGCCCCTCGCGAATTCTGTCCGTATCCAAGTTCTCTGCGTACTTGCCGTTCTGATTGAGAATACCCAGTCTCAGCATCTGAGAAATGATGTTGATGATGCCTGACCCGCAGATCCCTAAAGCGGGCTTGGCCTCGATTGTCTTGATCATGGGCTCGTATGTTTCAGGATCGATAAGTATTCCTTCAATGGCTCCAGGAGCTGCCCTCATGCCATACTCGAGGCCGCCTCCCTCGAACGCCGGGCCCGCGGAGCATGACGCTGTCATGAGCAAATCCCTATTTCCGGCCACAATCTCACCGTTGGTTCCGATGTCGATGAAGAGAGTCATCTCATCTGAATCCCACATCCCATTGGCCAAAACGCCGCTCACGATGTCCCCACCCACGTAGGAGGCCACGCCGGGGAAGACGCGCACGAAGGCATGTGCTGGAAGATCCAAGCCCAGAACAGACGCGGGGATTGCTTCCACATTTTGCGCGGCGGGCACATAAGGAGCTTCACGCAAGAACTTGGGATACAGTCCCAGAAAAAGGTGGGTCATCACCGTATTTCCGGCCGCCACCATGTAATTTATAGAATCTCGGGTTCTCGCACTTCTTTCCAGGACTTCGTTAACGATTTCATTCAGGCCCCTGACCACATGTTGCTGGAGCTTATCAAGCCCGTCTTTTTTTAAGCCGAATACTATGCGGCTTATTACATCATCCCCCATTGAGATCTGGGGATTATAGCGGGAAGCTCTAGCCAGAACTTCTCCCGTATTCAAATTGACCAGCTCACCCCAGAGGGAAGTAGTGCCTATATCAACGGCCAGAGCGGTGGGAACTTCTTCGAGATGCCCCGGACACATTCTTCTGATGCGGTATACTCGGGCGTCTGAACCCGCGAAATCTTCAACTTGCAGGCAAGAAGTGACTTTCCAGTCTTCCTGACGAACCTGTCGCGGAAGCTCCCTCAGGACCTCGAGGTTTGCAGTCACAGGGAATATTCCGTGATCCACCTTGAGAGTGCGCACAATCCTTTCATAGTCGCTGACATTGTCCGCACGCCCTGGAGCTTTCGGCGTCAGCAATACTCGGATAGTCATCGGGCTGATGTCGGGGATTATCGGCGATTCCATGGGGACGGCGGTTAGGCGCATGCGGTCCGCTTCATCCCTCGGGATAACCTTGCGTCCTACCTTGACCCTCGGAACCTCTACCGTGACATCGCCGGTGAGCCGGGCCTGGCACGAGAGCACGAAACCTTCAGCCTTAGCTGCGGCTTGCAGCTTTTCGAGCTTTAGAGCCTCTACGGATCCACGGACAACTTTTACCCGGCACTTGCCGCAAGCGCCCGACCCCCCGCAGGCCGCCGGGAGGAAGACGCCCGCCTCGAGAGCCACATCGAGGAGCAATTGCCCGACATCCGCTTCGACCGTCACATCGTCAGGGAGAAATCTAACCTGAGCTTTTTCCAACCGTTCCCTCCAAGACCCGTCTCCACCAGGAACCTCATTACCGGCGGCGGTTTCTCTGATCTTAAGAAATTATTTTATCAACCGCGCCAAAATACGGTATCATATCATTGGCGATGACTTTTTCAACTTTTGGTTTCCAGCGACGCGACGCTCCCATGTGAAGGGGCCACCAGTGAGTTTGAAAGTATACGAAATTTTCAGGAGCATTCAGGGCGAATCCTCGTTTGTCGGTTTGCCGTGTGTCTTTATACGGCTCGCAGGCTGCAACCTCCGGTGCCGCTATTGCGATACCCGCTACGCGCAGGAAGGCGGGGAAGAAATGGCCCTGGAAGAAATCCTCAAACGCGTTTCCGAATTCGCTGTCAAGCTGGTGGAAGTGACCGGGGGAGAGCCGCTGTTTCAGTCGGAAACTCCAATACTTACTATGGCCTTGATGGAAGAGGGATACCACGTTCTCGTGGAGACAAACGGTACTCTGGATATCTCCGTTCTCCCTCAAGGGGCTGTCAGGATCATGGACATCAAGTGCCCGTCCAGCGGCGAGAGCCACAAGGTAATGTGGGAGAATATATGGAAACTCCGACCCGAAGATGAGGTTAAGTTTGTTATTTCAGACCGACACGATTATGAGTGGGCGCGAGGAATCATCTTGGAACGATTTGAGCACGCAAAAACAAAAATACTCTTCTCCACGGTCTTCGGCGAATTGCCCCCCAGGCATCTCGTAGAATGGATGCTCGAAGATCGAATCCAGGCCCGCTTCCAGTTACAGATTCACAAGTACATCTGGCCACACGACGCGCGGGGGGTGTGACCCAATGCCGTTGAATTAAAGGGAATCCCGTCAGCCCACGTCATCACCCCCGGCAAAAGCCGGGGTCCAGAAGATATGGAAAAGACTGGATTCCTGCTTTTGCAGGAATGACCGGATGTCGCCCTACCACATCAGACAGAAATTCTACCAAGCGATATAATCGGCTTACTCACCAGAATCAGCTTTGTACGCGCAAAGGTCACCACACATCGTGCAGGTTTCGTGGTCCTCCCGGCAAGTTCGGCCTCGTATTTCGCGGGCCAGGTCTGGATCAATGGCTAGCCGAATCTGTTCGGCCCAGTCTCGCTTTTTTCTAGCCCGGCTCATCTGCTCATCCCATTCCCAAGCACCCGGTCTACGCCTGGCCAAATCAGCAGCGTGTCCGGCGGCCCTTGCCGAAAGCACGCCGATGCGCACATCTTCCACGTTGGGCAGCCCCAGATGCTCGGAGGGTGTCACGTAGCACAGGAAATCAGCGCCTGACATAGCCGCGATAGCCCCCCCGATAGCAGAGGTTATATGGTCCAGCCCTGGCGCAATGTCTGTGACCAGGGGCCCCAGCACGTAAAAGGGGGCGTAATCGCAGAGTTGCTTTTGAAGAAGTATTTGAGCCGGGATCTGGTCGATGGGAACATGGCCTGGTCCCTCGATTATGGCCTGAACACCTCTTTCCCGTGCGCGGCGGCTAAGCTGCCCTAGCGTTGCCAATTCCTCAACCTGCGCCTGGTCCAGAGAGTCCGCTATCGCGCCCGGCCTGAGCCCGTCGCCGAGGCTGATGACCATTCCGTACTTCTTGCAGATATCAAGCACGTCGTCGTAGCGCTCGAAAAGGGGGTTCTCACTCTTGTTGGCCCGCATCCATCGAGCGAGGAAACTGCCCCCTCGGCTTACGATCCCGCACACACGGGGCTTTTGTTGCAGATGGGCTAGGGCCGAGAGAGTGACTCCGCAGTGGACCGTGACAAAACTTATGCCATCCTCTCCGTGAAGGCGGATGGCGTCGAGCATCTCCTCGGGCTCCATCCGCTCTCCTCCGCCTCTCTTGCGGACCGATTCGACAATGGCCTCGTAGATGGGGACAGACCCGACGGGTACGGGAGACTCGTTGACAATTTTTTTGCGCACGGATCTCAGGTTTCCCCCTGTGGAGAGGTCCATGACAGCATCTGTTCCTGCTTTGACCGCGGCTTCTAGCTTACGCAGCTCGAAATCCTCATCATGTACGTCACCGGACGTGCCTATGTTTGCGTTGACCTTGACCCTGAGGTTTTCCCCTGCGGCAAAAGCCTTACCCGTGGGAGAGGGCTTACAAACCGCCACTCTGCCCCTTTCAAAACTCTCCTGGAGAATCTCGAGATCTACGCCTTCTTCCCGGGCGATTTCCTTCAGTAATCTTTTCAAGATACAAAATCTCCACTTTGGATTTCCTTCAGTATAGAAAGACAATGAAACATTGTCCATCCCGGTTGACAGCAATGGCCTGAGGTTCTTAATGATGAAAACACATCGTGCGAAAATACAGGGGAAACTTCACTGTAGAGGGTGCGGGGCAGTCAACCTGCTGGGAGGACAACTAGACTCTAGAAATACACAGCGAATTCAACGCCGAAATACTTATATTCCATGTCCACTTCCCAGTTCTGCAAGGAAATAGGCGGCGCGGTTATAGCAGGGAATGCCTGGGTTTCGTTTTGAAATTTCAAGTAGGTCATCTCTGCAAGGAGCTTACATGAAACGTCGAACCGGTAAATCTGTGGCCTGAACGCCAGAGAAGCTCCGCATATTGTCAATTTGGATCCTTTGAGCGGCACAATGTAGCGCGCCTCGAAATGCACAGGGAAACCGAGAATCTCCGGAGGGACATACCTGAGATAGGTCCCCCAAGTAATCGGCCTATCGCCTTTGAGATCGATCGTTACGTTATTGAGAACACCCGTTGGATCTAGAGGGTTAGTAGCAAACACTCCCTGAAAGGTCGGGTCTATAAAGTAAAAGTCAATGGATGAGCCCAGGGTCATCCACTGGAATTGCACCGCGTCTACGTCGCCACCGAGGATTAGACCGCTGAAGTCGACGTGCGCTCCGTTTACGCGGCGGCTCCTGGTCTCAGCGTTGGAATACACCCCACGAGCGCCGAATCGCCAGAAACGGAGTGTGGCATACGTGTCGTAGCGATAGGGGCCTTCATCCAGAAATGCGGAAGTGCGGAGATTGAGTTCCCCTTGAGAAGCTCCGGTAAGCTTGGCCGACACTACGTCTCCGACACGGAAACCAGTCCCCACCTCACTTCGGAAGGTGCTGCAAAGCCCGTTGGCTGGGAATATGGGGCCTACAATGCTCTCGATAGAACTTAAAGCAAGTAATGAGCTGAGCGCGGAACCGTATGACTGTGCAGAGCAAGGGACGAACCCCACTGCGCAAACCAATATTGCAGCGAGAGTCACTCGTGTTATCGATTTAACAGCGCGGGAGCGCTTTGTCCTTCTCATGCAGCCCTACACACAATAAGGATTAAACTTCAGCATTCATATTTAATCACAATAACATATAAATCGTCAAGAAATTTGAGCAAACTCCGCATTAATAATGGATTTGGCAGCCGTGCGCTCACTCGCGGTCCGCAAAGCATGCCCACTTGCCAGAATTGGACCGCTACTTCGATTTCTCCTTTTGAGAGCCCTTGCGCTTCTCATCTTGAGATTTATCGGGCTGCTTCTCTTCAGACTTCTTTGACTCTTCCCCTTCAGGCCGGACTTTCTCCCCTTCTGAAATACTATCACCGACATTGATCATGACTTGATCTCCGTCCGAAATGCCTGCAAGGATCTGCACTGTCTTGCCGTCGCTTTCAAACACGGTGACTTCCCGAAAGGCGGCTTTGTCATCAGCGTCCACGATGCCTACGAACGCCTTATCCCCACGCATTACCAGACCGGTTGCGGGTATCTCAACGGTAGCCGGGATGCGCAAGAACAACGTCACCTGTACAAAACTTCCGGCCAGGAACTTCCCTTCGCGATTGTCCAAGTCGATTTCGACCAATAGAGTGCGGGTTTTGACGTCCAACTCACCGGTAGTTCGACTCAGCGTGGCGGAAACCTTGGATTCGGGTTTAGTCACGTCTGCAACCTCTGCGCGGTCCCCGATCTTCACGGAACTTGCTGTCTTTTGATCGGGATAGACGTACACTCGCAGCCGATCTGTCTCAGATAATGCTACAACCGGCAAAGCAGTGGTCTGGGCACTGGTCGCGGCCTGGACCAACGCCCCTGGATCGGCATAACGTGCAGTGATTATCCCGTCGAATGGCGCCCGCATTACCTCATAGTCCTTTTGGGCCTTTAGAGCTGCTGCGTTGTCTTCAGCGATTTTGGCAGTGGTTTCCGCATTTTCCGCGTTCTGAATTGAAATAGACCCGCTCTTGAGTAGGTATTGGAATCGTTCCGCATCAGCTCTCTTGTTCCTCGCGTCAGCCAGAGCGGCTGCATATTGCCTATTAAGTTCAGGGGAATCTATAACCGCTATGATCTGATCCGCTTTCACCTGATCGCCCTTGTCCACCCTAATTTCCTGGAGATAACCGCTTATCTTTGCGTATAGCGTGACATTAGCGTAGGGGAAAACCTCCCCCACCAGCACAACGGATCGTGTGTCCTGGGCTTTCTTTGCCTTAGCCACACGGACTTTAGGGCCTCGTGCCAGAGACTCTTTTCGGGATTTTTCTTCATGGCTGAGACGAACTTCATGCCGCCAGATCAAGCCAGCGACCAGAATCAGCGACACAAGAGCGGCCAGAGCCCCCGATAGGAAAAGACGTTTTCTGCGTTTTTCGGCTGTTCCAGATTGAGTATCACTCATGTTTGTTCTTGCTCACATCCTCGCCTCTTTCCTCCGCACGGAAACGCTTTTCAAGCACGTATTTCGTGGGGAGGTCCTTGCGCAGGAGAGAATAGATCGTAGGTACAATAAAGAGTGTGACAACGGTGGCTGCCAGCAGTCCACCGATCACGGCACGACCGAGCGGGGCATTCTGTTCGCCGGCCTCACCCAACGCCAATGCCATGGGCAGCATGCCGAGAATCATAGCCAGAGCAGTCATCAGGACCGGCCGCAACCTCGTCTTAGCTGCCTCCAAGGCCGCTTCCATGGGAGAAACATCTTTTTCGACGCGAATGTCATTTGCAAAGCTCACTAATAGGATCGAGTTGGAAGTTGCAATCCCGATGGCCATGATGGACCCCATCAATGATTCGACATTGATGGTTGTCCCTGTCAGGGCGAGCATCCAGAGTATCCCGGCCAGGGCTCCTGGAACGGCCATCATGATGATAAATGGATCGAGCCAGGATTGGAACAGGACAACCATCAGAAAATAGACGAGCAAGATCGCGAGAATTAGCCCCAGACCAAGGCTGCGAAAGGATTGATTCATAACTTCGTATTGCCCGCGCAGGGTGATGCGGGTTCCGGGGGGTAATTTGCCCAATTCAGCGATTTTTCGTAGAATGCCTCTTGCCACTGACCCCAAATCACGACCTTCCAGAGTAGCATCAATGTTTACAACCCTTTGAACCGTATAATGGCTGATACTCGCAGGGGTCACCTGATGATGTATGGCAGCTAAGTTCGCCAGGGTTTGAGTAGGTATCTGTGGTACATCGGTAGGAGAAAGCGCGGCAGACGGCTGCAACAGCGTACCTGCCGAAGGGGGTGTTACCGCGATTGCTTGTAGACTGTCTATAGATTCTATGTTCTTTAAGGGGATCTGAACCGCGACTGTGTAATTCACGTTATTACTAGGGTTGAGATAAAAGTTAGGGGCAACAAGAGAACTCGACGATAACGAAACAAGAACAGTGTTGACTACGTCGCGTTCACTCATACCCAGGTACGCCGCACGGGTTCGGTCGACGTCGACCCGCAAGGCAGGATAGTCAATCACTTCATTAATGTGGACATCCGCGGCTCCGGGAATTTCGCGCATGGCATTCTTCAGCTTAACGGCCAACTGATACGCGCGGTTCATATCCTGGTCTTCTATTTGAACATTGATTGGTGATGTAAGCCCAAAATTCAAGACAAGGCTAATGATGTCGGCAGATTGAAAATATGCGGTTGACCCTGGAAAATCTCGCTCCAAAACTTCGCGAAGCTGTTGCCTGAATACCGACGAAGGGCGGTGACCCTTTTTCAAGGCAATCAGAATTTCCGCGTCCATTCCCCCTACATTGTCACTTTGGACAAAAGCAAGATTGTAGAAGATCGGAACACCGATCATGGAGTTAATGGTGTCGAGTTCCTCCGGTGGGATGATTTCTCGGATACGTTGCTCCACTTGAGCAACTATCTCCTCAGTCTTCTCGATTCTCGTACCAATGGGGGCCCGAAAATGGAGCTTCATCAGTCCGGGGTCCACTGAAGGAAAAAAGTCAGTCCCCACCGTGTAGAGCAACCCTAGGCTGATTACGATCAGAACTGCCGCGCCTACAATACTAAAAGCTGGATTTGCCAGGACAGTTCCAAGCATCCGACCGTATCCCTCTCGGAAACGGTCAAAAACATCTTCCCGGAATTGATTCATCTTTTGCGAAAGCTTCCTCACCAATCCTGATGAGGCGTCCGCGTCATGATCGCTCCGAAAATCTCTATGGTGCTCGCTGGCCATGAGCATCCTGGCCAGAGTCGGCACAAGCGTCCGCGACAGGAGATAAGACGCGAGCATGGCAATAACCACTGCCAGTGCCAAAGGTGTGAAGAGAAACCTAGCCGGTCCCCACAGAAGCACCACGGGAAAGAAGACAACGCAGATGGAAAGAGTAGCCACAATCGCCGGGACTGCGACTTGGCGAGCCCCATCCAAAATAGCGACCGTCAGGGGCTTATTGAGGGCGCGGTTCCGATGTATGTTCTCAACCTCCACCGTAGCGTCGTCGACCAGCATGCCGATAGCCAGAGCCAGACCCCCTAGCGTCATGAGATTAATCGTGTGGCCGGTCAGCTTCAGACCGATGATGGAGGTGAATATGGCGAGCGGTATGGAGATGATCACAATCACCATGCTGCGCCAACTACCCAGGAAAATAAGAACCATCAACGAAACTAGAATCGAGGCGAGAATGGCTTCGCGAAGGACCCCCTCAATGGCTGCCCTGACAAAGATGGATTGATCGAAGTCTATTTTCAGTTCCAGCCCTTCGGGAGCAGTCTCTTTGATCAATGGCAGGGCTTCTTTAGTTGCTTCGACAACCGCAAGGGTAGATGCGTCGGCATGCTTCAAAATGGCCAGATACGTTGCTCGCTTGCCGTTTATTCTGACAATATTGTTCTGTTCGGCATAACTGTCCGAAACGCGCGCCACATCTTGCAGATAAACCGGCCTGTTGTTCACTACTTTTACAGGTATGGTGTTGAAATGATCTAAGACCTGGGGGCTTGCGTTAGTCAGTACGCTGTACTCGGTTTCACCTATACGGGCAGTTCCGGCCGGAAGTATGACATTTGAATTCTGAAGAGCGTTCACGACATCGGAGGGGGACACCCCCCTTGAAGCTACGGCATCGGGATCGATGTCGACCATGATTTGGCGGTTCTTTCCACCGAAAGGAGCCGGAGTCGAAAGTCCCGGTATGGTAAATAGCCTGACCCTGATGAAATTCAGTCCATAGTCAAATAGGGTCTGTTCAGGCAGGGTCTTGCTGGACACAGTGAGCTGAGCCACCGGTACATTGGATGCGTTGAACTGAATGATCACCGGCGGTTGCATACCGGGTGGTGTAATACGGAGTATGGTATTTGATACGCCCGAAACTTGGGCGATCGCAGTGCCGAGGTCAGTTCCCGGTTGAAAGTAAATCTTCAGCAGGCCTGTGCCGGCTATGGACTGAGACTCAATACGCTCAATTCCGTTGACAGTGGTCGAGTAAGCTCTCTCACTGATGATCACTACCCGTCTTTCCATGTCCTCGGGAGAGAGACCGGGGAAGTTCCAAACGACCATCACGACTGGAATGTCAATTGCCGGCAAGATGTCGACAATCATCCTGGTCAAGGATAGAATTCCCATAACGAAGATAAGAAAGCACATCACTGCAACAGTATAAGGACGTCGTAAAGCGAGGCGAACTATCCACATGTGTTAGTACCCCGTTTATGCTGCGGTCCAAGGCATCCGCACGCGGTGAGGTGTGCTCAGCCCTGGATTAGACTTTGTGCCATACAATTCTGTGACGTACACGAATGGGACCGGCGAAACTACATTTCACCGGCACTGGTCTCCGTCTGTGACGAATCCTCCACCCCGGGTCAAACTCTACTCATCGTCGGAAGTTTGTTTCAAATGTGATGAGGACACACTACTGTCCGGTTTACTTTGATGTGATATCGGTATGTTAGGGCATTGCATTTTCCACTGTGACCTATGACAGTTTGTGTGGTTAAATCATATCAGTCAGTTACGCACCTAAAGTTAACGAAA
>JBKQMK010000465.1:0-3560 GCA_052146735.1 Desulfomonilaceae bacterium
CCATTTGTTCCTTCGACCGTGCAAAGGATAGTGGAAAAGGACCCGGAAGCCCCTGACCTGGAAAAAAAGGACATCGATGTTGTCCTGTTCTTGGATGTTGCAGGTTAGACCCATATTAGCGAGACTCAGAGCAGAGATAAGGTGACTTTCATTATCGAGAAGTATTTCTCCAGTTTCCTGGACGTCATCTATGTCCATGGGGGAGACATAAACGAGACGGCCGGCGACGGCCTAATGGTCATATTTCAGGGCGAGCCGGAGAAAACAGCGTTGAGCGCGGTCCAAGCCGCGCTGGAGATTCGAGACAAGACGTCGGAGATCAACGAAGAATTGAAGAATCGATTTCAGCCGGTCGAAATAAACATGGGTATCAACTCTGGTTTGGCAGCCGTCGGCATGAGTCGATTCACCGGGAGTTCAGGAACCAGAATGACCTTTACGGCCAGCGGACCCGTAACCAATCTTGCGGCACGGATAGCATCGGCGGCAAAGCATGGGGATATTCTCGTCGGTCCGGAGACCGCTTCAAGGGTGGGTGGGGATATCAAACTGTTCCGCAGAGGCTTGATGAATTTCAAGAATGTTAGCGAGCCGGTCCAGGTTTTCAGCGTGGTCCGGGACAGGGAAAATAAGGATCTCGAGGTGTTGCCCCATCACTCGTAGTGAGACTACAGGCGGATCGTCTTCACTACGTGCTCTTCTTCAATCACCTGGTAGACGAGTCGGTGCTGGATATTGATCCTGCGGGAATAGGCGCCGGTCAAATCGCCCAGCAGCTTCTCGTAAGGTGGTGGGGACTTAAAAGGATTCCTCTCAAGAAGCTTTAACAACTCCGTGGCCTTTTCCTTCAATCCCGCGGCAGCGAGTTGCTTGGCATCTTTCCGAGCTTGGCGGGTGTAGACGAGTTCCCACTTCACCACTCAAGTTCCCTGGCGCATTTTTCGACAGGAGTCTTGAGCCCCTCAATAATAGATTCCCTCATGCCTGGAATGGAAAGCAAATATAGCGTTTCCTGGATGGATCGCCAGTCTTCCTCGCTTACCAGTACAGCGTTGCCTCTCTTGCCAGTGATGAAAACCGGTTCGTGAGAGGAAGCGGTTTCGTCTATCAGTCGGTACAGCCTAGCTCGCGCCTCACTTGCTTTGATAACGGTCATACGCTGCTCCTTCTATGACCAAACCGTACGTCTTTACGTACGATTTGTCAAGTTAAGCTCTCCGACGTAATGTTGATATCAGCGACCGCTGTTACCGAGTTCCGAGGCATACTTGAAGAGAGCCACACCAGGCAGGGGTTCAGTCAGTGACGGAGCCGGGGGCTCGCCTTTCACATAGTAATTCATAAATGTGAGACTGTATGCAATAATGGCCCTACGGGCTGCCTTTCGGCCAACATCTGCCCAGGCGAAATGCCCCATTCTGTCGAACTCCACATAGTATTTCGGTTGCGGCGACTGATCGTAGGCACCCATGGATTTGTGCAGCGACGGCGTGACGCCATAATCCCACGTGCCGCCCTGATACATTACCGGAGCTGACAAGGCGGTCAGCGTACGGTGCAGCAGGAAGGGCTGAGTATAGGGTGAAAGCGCAAGCACGGCCCTCACTCCACCAAGCTTCCAGCTTGGCCAGGCGCCGGCTAATCCCAGGACCGTATACCCTCCCAGGGAATGCCCCGCGAGACCGCAGCGGGTCCAATCCACTCGTTCACGAAAACGATCGTCCGTCCGGATGGCTTCGATCAAACGCCGGATATCTTCAGCGCGGTCGCGGAAGCTGGTTTCGTTCCACATCCGGGCCTTTCGGAACGGGACTTCTGGTCTGTCCATCCATTTGGCTTTACCGCCATGACAGGTGGCATCGCGGTGGTTCGGGGCAAATATCAGGTATCCCGCAGATGCAAAAGCTTCCATGAGAAATCGTGATTGCGTGGCGCAACCATGAAAACCATGAGAAAAGATGATCACCGGGTGTTTGATTTTCCTGTCTGTCTCTTGCGACCATACGGTCACATCCATGCCCGCAAGCCTGACCGACTGTTCCGCAGCTTGAGCCGTAATAAGGCCTGACGTCAAAAGCAAGATGATCGGCAGGAGAAATACCAAGAGGCAATTTGCTGCCAGCCGGTTGATTTCAAGAAAGGTTGCAAGCATTAGTCTCTAGACGTGATCTTCTTGGGTAGAACAATGACTAACCCTATTCCTTCTCAACGCTGATGGTCCGGCCGGCTTCACTGTCGGCAAGACCTTTCTCTATAGACTGACGCACATAAATCTCATGCATCAGATCGTCCCAGGTAGAGTCGTCCGGCAGTTGATCTACTAAACGGCGCGCCTCTTCTTTTATGCTGGTCGTTTCCATTACCCACTCCTTTTAGCAATTACCGGAATCGGTTGCCATATTAAAATACTTTAGACCGCCCCGCAATTCTTCCAATGAACTGCAAGGAGGCGGACAGACTTTGCCTGCGAAACCGAAGCATTGCGTTCGAGGACAAGATCGTTGTTGACCAAGCAACTCGCGGAGTATTATGCTCAGATCCCTGAAACTAACTGCTTTTCACGCAGGATGGAGGTATCGATCATGCCGAATAGCCTAATCCGCACCCTCGTGCTGACGTTTCTTGCCCTGACGATGGCTTTCGCCTCGGCTTTTGACCAAGCCTACGCAGATGAGATAGCACTCCCTCCACCTGCCCTGGATGGGAGCGTGTCAGTAGAAAAGGCCCTGGCTACTCGCGCCACAGCCAGAAGCTACACGTCGGCTCCGCTCACCCTAGCCCAAGTAGCTCAGATCCTGTGGGCCGGTAACGGCAACATCCCCACAGACGCGGTCTCCGCGGCCACCAAAAAAGTGATCCCGTCCGCAAGGAAAACCTATCCCGTCGAGCTATACCTCGTCTGCGGCGAAGGAACAGTGGAGAAGCTCGCTGCTGGAGTGTACCACTACGATGCGGATAAGCACGCACTGCAAAGGATCGCGGACGGCGACCAGCGCAAACCCGTGTCAGCAGCTTGCAAGGGGCAGTCGTGGATAGCGCAGGCGCCCGTATCGGTAATTGTCGGCGCAGTGTTGAAGCGCGCGGAAGCCACTTCCGGTGCTGAGCGGGGGATCAATTTCGGGGTGATGGAAGCAGGCAATGCCGATCAGAACATCCTACTCCAGGCGCGAGCCCTCGGGTTTGAGACCAATACCGTCGGGGGAATCCGAGACGCGGACCTTTCCAAGGCCCTCAAACTCCCGGAAGATGTGCAGCCCGTTGTTCTGGTGACGGTAGGGAAGAAGTCATAGTCGTGACGCGGCCCCTCAGCTTTTGCGGGAGAGTAACCTGCTCAATCGGCACGCCCTTGATTCCGGCAGGGCTGCTCCGGGTAACCTTCGGTCTCAGGGGGTACATGTTGTCATTGCGAGAGCGGCGAAGCAATCTCGGTTGTCTCCCGCGGTTCATGGGACCGAGATTGCTTTCCCTCGGAACACGGGATTTCACTCCTCGCAATGACAGCTATAAAAGACGCCCCCGCGTAGGTGAATGATCACGTGGTTTCGCACAAAGTTGCTTGA
>JBKQMK010000466.1:0-16549 GCA_052146735.1 Desulfomonilaceae bacterium
CTCTCGAACAGTCTCAGGCACCATTCCACTATTGATTTCTCAACTTCTTCGGGCAGATAAGCGGGAACTGATTTGACCTTCCAATATGGGGAATCCGGCCTCCACTTTGCTTCATAACCGCAGATGCGCGGCAAATGTTCGGGGACCGCGGAATAATCCTCCTCTGAAACCGGCAGCACTGTGTAGCCCTCCAGAGGGTTACCAATGATGCCTACGCTGATATCATTGCCTGTAAGGAATTCCTCCACGAGTATCGGTTTGTCGTATCCGAACTTGTAGCGTATTTCGGAGATAGCATTTAAAGCTTCTTCCAGGCTGTTTGCCACACTTCGTTGAGTGATGCCAAAGCTGGAGTCTCCAAAGTTGGGCTTAATCATGACTGGAAAAGAAAATGGCAGTTCGAATGCCGTATCCTCCGGCCTTACAAAAAAGGCCCTCGGCACGGGGATTTTCATCTCCTTGGCAATACCACGCACCAAAGATTTGTCATAGCAATAGGCCAAACATTGAGGACCGGCGCCTGTGTATGGGAGGTCCAGTTGTTCCAATAGTGCCGGAACATGCAGCTCTTGACGGGGATCATTATTGTAGCCTTCGTCACACAGATTCATCACCAGGTCAATTTTGCCGTTCATTTTTTTTAAATCGTGTATAAGGGTGTCGTGATTATCCAGGTACCTGAACCTGTACTGCGAAAGTCCTTCGAGGGCTGACTTTACTTGCTCGATAGTGTAGAAATCATCGTCGTCGAAAATTGCTGATGGCTTTAGAGGATCCGGCTTGGTTGGGTCGCCGAAGAGGACAACAACACTGCTCACACCTTGAGCCCGTTTCAACCTGATCGGTGTGAAGGCCTTTTCGACTCGGGCCGTGACTATTATGCGCTGCTCCATCATCCCAAGGTCCTGGTTTCGCAGCGAATTTGGGGAGATTTGGCCGTGAACCGTGCAATGGCTGAAGCCGGCTTCCTTGAGCAGGCAGATAATGCCTTCCTTTGAATAAAGCCGTTCCGCGTAAAACTGATCGGCTATCACTCCCTTACTGCAGTTTGTAACCACTTCTCGTGATATCAGCCGCTCTCCATCCGCAGAAAGGGAACGCTCCCTGCAGACGAAATGCTTCTTATCAATCCATTCCCAAGAACGGGCCTGGAACTTATTCCTCAAGTAATCTCCGTCGGTTACGTCGAGCAGGCATATGCCGTCGGGCCGCAAAATCCTGAACACCTCTTTGAGTACCCGCAGATCATCCCTCACAGTCTCGAAATAACCGAAACTGTTTCCGAGTATCATGACGCAGTCGAAAGCGTCCGACGGGTAGTGAGTCTTTCTTGCATCCCCCTCCCTGAATTTGACGCCCAGACCCTCTCTAGTCGCGAGCCCTCTGGCCTTGGTAATGAGATAGCGGGAACGATCCAGCCCTTCAACGTTTCTGAACCTTTTCCGAGCCAGTTCCAACGAATGGCGTCCTTGTCCGCAGCACAAGTCCAGAATTCTAGAGTCTTGTGAAAGTTCAGCCACGCTAACAAAGAATTCTATTTCGCTGCTGGTTATATTCTCATCCGCCACGACATCCGCATCAGTTTTCAGATAGAGCGCGTTGAAAATCGAGCGCCACCAGTCGGGGCTGACGTGCTCTTCGAGGTTGGACACAGGTCCCAATATCAGGGCTTTTGCTTGCCCGTTCTTAGGGCGCTGAGGAAGCCTCCGGAGAGGCCTTCGTTCATTCATGACTTTGTTCCTCCGGGGGAGTGTAAGTCTTAGGTCCGCGGCACCGGTCCTAGTATCGTTTTGCTGCCGTTTATGAGCGTTACTTGAGTCCAAGTGGTCAGAAGGCACGGCACCGCTTCGGCCATTTTTGTTTATGGCATGTACACAAAGCCAACAATTTTCTCAACCGCTTTTTTTGATGCGTGCAAATTATTCTGGAGCGGGAATACCCGAACGGAATCATTGACGGAATCGGGGAGAGTGCTATAACAGAAGACAAATCCAAGGGGGTAACAGCGAGATGAGAACAAGCAATCCTGCACTTAATGACCAGACGTTTGCCCAATTCGGTTATGCACAAACCGGAGAAGCGATGACCGTTCAGGGGGCTGTGAATAAGGCCGCCCTCCTCTTGGTCTGTG
The DNA here is from genome assembly GCA_052146735.1 of Desulfomonilaceae bacterium. Taxonomy (GTDB): domain Bacteria; phylum Desulfobacterota; class Desulfomonilia; order Desulfomonilales; family Desulfomonilaceae; genus CAWBBA01. Next base: position 2,132 of record JBKQMK010000466.1, read on the forward strand.
TGCTGCTGACCACCGCGTGGACCTGGCATCTTTTTTCCCTTACTTCTAATCCGGCTTCCGTAATGCCCTGGATGGTAGGCGGGGCCATCGGCGGCTTCGTAGTTGCTATCGTAACCGTGTTCAAACAACAATGGGCGTCGGTGACGTCGCCCATCTATGCGCTTCTTGAAGGCCTTTTCGTAGGCGGTATGTCCGCTCTGGCCGAATCTCAATATCCCGGTATCGTAATTCAGGCCGTGGGACTCACTTTCGGGACCTGCCTCGCGATGTTGATGGCCTACACCTCCGGACTCGTAAAAGCGACTGAGAATTTCAAGATGGGAGTGGTGGCTGCCACGGGGGGAATTGCTCTAGTCTACTTGGCGTCGATTGTTCTAAGCCTGTTTGGGGTGAGCATGCCCTACATCCATGGCAACGGCCTATTTGGCATAGGATTCAGCGTATTTGTGGTCATCATTGCCGCACTGAACCTAGTCCTGGATTTTGATTTCATTGATAACGGTGCCCGACAGGGGGCACCGAAGTACATGGAATGGTACGCCGCCTTTGGCCTCATGGTCACCCTGATCTGGCTCTACATAGAGGTGTTGCGGCTGCTCATGAAATTGAGGAGCCGCGATTGAGAGATGTGAGAAAGGAGCCGCGGCAGAAGATTTTGCTTCCTGTACTATCTCTTTCTGCAATTCCCTGTTTGCCAGCCCCAAGGAGCTCGCCTTTTGCCCACGGCCCTACTCGGGCAGAGCGGCGGGATTCCATCGTTTAGCGTTGCCCTACGACGAATGACCGCAATAGAAGGGCGGTGAAATGCCGAAACTTTTTTCAAGAAACAAAAGCCGAGCGCTGTTTGAGGCCGTTCAAAAAAATCGACCTGAGCACGTTAATCAGCTTTTGGGCAAGGGGGTGGATGTCAATTCACAGGACGAATCAGGCGCTACGCCACTGATGAAGGCCCTGTACGCCGGCCATTACAGGGTGGCCAAGGTACTTCTTGAGTGGAAACCCAATTTGAATGCCCAAGATGAAAAAGGCATCACGGCCATTATGGTGGCTTGCATCACGGGTCAAACAGTGGTGGCCAGAGTTCTCTTGGAACGGGGAGCTCATCTCGAAGCGCAGGACGACCAAGGCTACACCCCATTGATGGCCGCGGCTTATTACGGGCATACGGAACTGGTGACCATGCTTCTGAACTATGGCGCTCGCGTCGAAGCTCGGACTTCGGACGGCAAAACCGCGCTCATGGTCGCTCTGACAGCCGGCCGGCCCATGATTGTCTCGAGGCTTTTGGACAAAGGGGCGGATGCCAACGCGAAAGATGATGCCGGACGAACACCCCTGATGATTGCGGCATTTGATGGCCACGTGGGCATGCTGAATCTGCTTTTCAAGCGTGGCGCTGATACGAATGCCGTCGACAAGGCGGGAAGGACGGCGCTGGCGAAGGCCGCGCATAAAGGCTTTCGCGAAGTAGTCGAGATCCTGCTGGAAAAAGGGGCCGACCCTGACATTGCAGATAATGCCGGATGGACCCCTCTCATGGTAGCCTCTGATAGGGGCCATCTGGCCGTAGTGAAATTGCTTCTGGACAGAGGAGTCGAAATCAATCGCCAGGACAAGGCAGGGCGCACTGCACTCATGTGGGCTGCACGAGTGGGGCGGACATCAGTGGTCAACCTGTTGGTGGACCGGGGAGCCGACTTTGACATTGAGGACAAGGCCGGCATGACCGCTCTGATTTGGGCTTCCCAGGAATCCCACGGGGAAGTCGTGGAGCTGCTCTTGGAAAGAGGAGCAACAATAACGCCTGAAGCCGAAAAGACCATTACAACCATGCTTGAGGCTCCTGAAGAAGGCATCACCGACACTCTCGAACTGACTTTGGACCGAGGATTTCTTGTCGAAGCAGACGTCAAATACGGCAATAAGGATTTGATTGATGCAGCGGGTGCGGGCCTGGTAGACGATGTGCGGAAGATATTGGACCGAGGAGCAGATGTGAACGTCCGGAACACATATGGCCTTACGCCTCTGATGAGAGCCGGATACAAGGGCCACTCGGAAGTCGTCCGGCTCCTGTTGGAACGTGGAGCCGAGGTTGACATTCAAGACCACGGCGGCAAGACCGCTCTCATGAAAGCATGCGCCACAGGGCGAATCGAGGTAGCGAGAATTCTGCTGGAACATGGCGCAGAAATAAACGCAGCAACCAAACATGGCCTCACCGCTTTAATGAGAGCGTCTTACAGGGGTCTGAGTGAGGTGGTGGAGTTTCTCTTGGAGCAGGGGGCTGATGTTGAAGCCGAAGACAAGGCAGGGCTTACCGCCGTAGCGTGGGCATCAATCAAAGGCCGCTCCCATGTGGTCCGACTCCTCGTTGATGCAGGCGCCAGGACGGATCTTCCTCCTCAGATTACAGACGTCGCTTTGAGCAACGATTTCGAAAAGCCCCCCCCTGAAGCTCCTGCGACTTTCTTGACCAGCGATGATGATACCGGAGAGGTCGAAATAGATGCTGAAGTCCTCATTGAGGCGTGCATAGGAGGTGATCCAGAGGATGTCGAGCGCTTACTGCAGGCCGTTGCAGACATCAATGCCAAAGATAAGGCGGGAAGGACGGCTTTGATGTGGGCATCTTACCGGAATCGCCGAGAGATCGTGAAACTGTTATTGATCCAAGGGGCGAATGTCAACGTTCACGATAATGCCGGAAGGACAGCCTTGATGTGGGCCGCTCTCTACGGAACTCCGGAAATAGTGGAAATCTTGTTGGACGAAGAAGTAGCGATAGACGCCAAGGACAAAAACGGCAGAACCACCCTGATTTGGGCCTGCATCAGTGGCAGGACAGAGGTGGCGAAACTTGTCCTTGCCACGGGACCGGACCTCGAGGCAGTTGACAATGACGGCAGAACAGCCCTCGTCTGGGCATGCGATAAGGCGCAATCGGAATTGGTGAAAATGCTCTTGGATTGGGGGGCTGCTGTTGATGTGGCCGATCTTAGCGGAAAGACGCCGTTTGCTATAGCCTCCGAGCGCAGGTATCCTCAAATGATTAAGATTTTAGAAGAGTACACAAGACCGGGAAACGCATGAGCTCGCAGACAAATCGAAACGCACGGAAACAAATGCCGCGGAGTAATCTTCGGTGCTATGCATTGGCACTGGTGCTAGAAAGCGCATTCCTATGACAATGCTCATCCCCGATGGCTGGAGATTGAACTCAGGGTGCCACGGATGTGCTGTCCGGCTCGTCCGTGGCACCAACGTTTCGAGCATTTTCGTGCTTCGTTGTAGCTTTCTAGCTATGGGAGTTAGTATTAAGCGGTTCATTCATGTCCTCTAAAGGTTTTCCGATGATTGCGTTGGTTCTAGCCCTGATATTAGCGTTTCTATCATCCCACTTGTATGCGAATTCTTCCGCGGTTCCCGCTTCTAACGGTAACTCTGAAAGTGTTTCAGATGCACCTCCAAAAATGGATAGCCGTACTCAGGTGGAAATTTGTCCGCGATGCGGAGAAAAGAAAGGCGACAGCATTATATGCAAGAAGTGTGGCCTCAGACTTCGACTCACACCTGGTCGGTTCGACCCCAATGGGCTCGACAGCAGAGCGAGATCTGATCTGAATAACGTAGAGCGCGGTAATCAGAAGATAGACAGAAGCATGAGAAGCTTGCAGAAAAGCCTGAGAGACATGAACACGAGCATTAACAGGGCGAGAGTTCCTAACCGGCGTTACTGACCGCCAGCCGGAAGATTTCGGATAGAAATTCACGACCCTGTTCAAAAAGGGCTTGCTTAACTGATGGTCAGACTGATTCCCTTAGTAATTGCTTCGCTTCTTTTGGCGGCTCATTTTCTCGGGAGTAATGGATTTCGCTGGTCTACCTCTTCACTCTATTTATTGCTGTTACGAGATCCGCGGCATCAACAAGCAATTGAGGCGGATTCGCTCCCGTTATGATGACATGCAAATCCGCCGGACGCTTCGATAAGAAATCGACCACTTCATTTCCGTCGATAGCATTATGTGCAAGCAAATATATAAACTCGTTCAGCACCACCATCTGGAATCTTCCAGAGCTGATGGTCTCCTTGGCGAATTGCCAGGCTTTTTCCGCCTCCTCAGGATCGGATTGGGGGTTTTCAGATCCTGTCGCCGGATTATTTCCCAACGTGTGCACGGTCAACAATTCTCTGAACCGTTCAAGAAAATGCGATCTGCTGATCCAAGACTCGCCTCTGAATTCGATCACGCAGACCTTAACTCCCCGTCCCAGTGCCCTAAAAACCTGCCCAAAGGCTGAAACGGTCTTGTCTTCGGCATTACCGCTCAGGACCATGAGCAACCCTTTGTTCATCTGATCCTCCTACGACCTTTCTCCCAATAATTCCCGGGACACTTGGATACGATGTTCCCTCAGTGTGGACGGTGTAATCAATCGCGAAGCAGCCTAATGGCTTCGTAGCCGGCACGATTTTTCCGAAAACCCATTTCACCACAAAGCACACAATTTGCAAAGTCAAGTGCCCCCGGAATCGTTATTGGATAGAAGTGTGGGATGCACTTGACGGCGAACGGGTCGAGAACTAATGTTTGAAGAAGAGCCTCAGCAACGGAGGAGGGGGTAAGGTGGCTCGGAAAGGAGGACACAAGAATGGAAGGGTCCCACGAACACGGCCATGAACATGGCCATGAACATATACACCGTCATATCCACGAACACGCTCATGGGGGCGAGGTCCATACGCACGAACATGAGCATATCCATAGCCATGAGCATACGCATAGCCACTCGCACGAGCATGAACACCTAGGAGATGCCTCCGGTCACTCTCACGAACATAACAGCGCTCACGGTCCCCACGAGCACATCCATTTTGGTCACGAGGCCGAAGGCGACGACCATGCTTACGCGTAAAAGGCTGGAAAAGTCCTGATTTTCATAAGGGCACTTCTATATATTGAGGCTAGGAGGCTATTACGCAATCCCGAATTCCGCGGGACTTTCCCGAATTCGTGGCACGATGAAGCCAATGAGTGTGCTCGCGTGACAGGCTCCTAGTCTGAAGATGATTTGACAGTCAGCACCGGACATTTAGCCGTGCGCACGACGTTTTCTGCCGTGCTGCCGAGAATCAGATGTCTGAAGCCGGTCCACCCATGAGTTCCCATCACTATAAGATCCACGGACTCTTCGTCGGCGAAACGGACAATTTCATTGGCCGGTACACCGATCCGAGAATAGGTGGTCACGTCGGGCAGCGTTTTTCTGCATTCTTCCACGAGTGCCACAAAGCCTTTTTCAACCGATTCTTCTATAGCCTTGAGCACTTCCTGGACATTGACAGGGACCGCCATCTCGAATGCCGGGAACCCCAGCCTCGAAGAGTTGACAACATGGAGAATAGCGAGTCCGGCCCCAAATGCTTGAGCATAATCAATAGCAACTTCACGGGCAGGCCGTGAGTTTTCTGAAAAATCCGTGCAAAGAAGGATCTTTTTCGGAACCATTGCGCTTACCCCTTTCCCTTATCAGGGCGTGTTGTGCGTACTTCGGCTCCCCACAGGGAGCATGGCGCATCCACAATATCAGAATTGCCTCAGAATCAAAATCGGTTATCCTGGAGAAAACAATTGAGATCCCATCTAAGGACTAGTCGTTCCGGTCAGAAATTACGGGGCATTTAATGCTAAATCAAAAAGAGAGCCTTTAATGAACTCATCTCGCGAAACAAGTTTTAACCTCAAAATCCTCCTGATTTTGTCCCTGGGTCATCTCGTGACAGACATTTATCAAGGGGCGCTACCGACCATCTTGCCTTTCCTCAAAGTGAAACTGTCTCTTTCTTACACGATGACCGGGGTGATCATGATGGCCGCAAATTTCACCTCGTCAATCATCCAGCCTCTGTTCGGTTACCTGTCCGATAAGAAAGAGAAGGCATTCTTGCTGCCAATCGGATGTCTTTTCGCAGGGATAGGTTTATCTCTTCTCTCCGTTCCCGACAACTATTTCCTTGTCCTCTTCTTGGTAATAGTAAGTGGCCTGGGAGTGGCTTCGTACCACCCTGAGGGTTACAAAACTGCCTATTTTTTCACGGGCGATAAAATGGCCACAGGAATGTCGGTCTTTTCAGTGGGGGGCAACCTGGGCTTTGCTCTGGGGCCGATAATTTCACTTTCCATAATTACGTATCTGGGCTTTAGCTTTTTGCCTCTAATGGTGAGCTTCTCTCTAATATTTATCTGTCTGTTATTCTACACATGGAATTTCCTTACTCGAGAAAAGCCGGTCTCAGCGCCGAAAGTGAACAGCGCGGAGGGTACGCAGAAAGGTGCATATGTTTCTCTTTTTCTTATTATCGGCACTGTAATTATGAGATCTTGGACCCAGATGGGGCTCATGACCTATATTCCGTTTTATTACATTGATTATCTGAAAGGAGAGCCTATTTATGCAGGCAAGCTTGTGTCGGCCCTTCTTCTCGGCGGTGTGGTAGGTACAATTGTGGGTTCGATAGTAGCCGACAGAATCGGCCACAAACGGTACCTAATCCTTTCCATGGCCTTAGCCAGCCTCTTGTTCCCTCTGATCTTCCGGGCACAGGGTCTCATGCTGTTCATCGCGCTCGGCGCGTTTGGCATGGTGCTAATTTCTACATTTACCGTGACCATTGTAATGGCGCAGCAACTCCTGCCAAGGAATCTGGGGATCGCATCGGGACTCATGGTGGGTTTTGCTATCGGCACAGGTGGACTAGGCGTTACCATTCTCGGGGTTATTGCGGACCACTTCGGCGTTGAGAATGCTTTGAAATCCATAATGGTACTGCCGGTGGCAGGCCTCCTCTTGAGCTTGCCCATCAGGTCTCCGAGGGACGAACGACAATAACTCAGGCGTACGCCTGCTCCTCCCAAGCCTCTTCACGTGCCGGACAGTCGATACAACATTCTTCGCAATTGTTTCTCAGCCAGCGGGCCACGGTCTTCTTTAACCCTATGAAACTCTTAGGCTTGCCCTCGCCACAGATTTCCCATTCGCCATCTTGGCGGCAGTAATTGGGGGTAAAGGTATCGTGATGTATGTCGCAATCGATTTGCACCGCATGGAAGCGTTGCGGATCCTTGAAATAAACCTGGATCAGGTCGAGGTCTTTGTCGTAACTCCATCCGGATTGAGTGAACCCGAAAGCGGCGACAATCGGCCCGAATTCCCTGATCACGTCGCCGGCAAACTCCTCTCGGAGCTGCCTCCGGGCCACATTCATTCTTGCCTCATAAGACTTGAACATAGGTTGACTCTCCACCTACTCTCACCCGCCTTTTCCTGTCGGACGCACCATGATGCAGTCAGAGCTTGTAGCGCCTACTATGCGTAAAATATACATTTTTGCCCGAAAAGCAATTGAGTAAAATGATGCTTTCTGGCGCCATCAGGAACCTTTAAGCATTGGAATTATTCTCCACAAGCGGAATCTGGGCGAGGCATCAGCCTCAGGAATCACTTCAAGGTTCAGTCCGAGGTTGTGCAGTGCCTTTACCGTCTCATTGAAGAGAATCTGGTCGAGGCCGTCCGAGAACAAGTACGCAGGGCTTCGGGATCTGATTAGATTTTGTAGCTCTGTCTGGCCTCTCACCCAGGTCTGATCAAAAGACACCCCTGAGTGTATAAGCTCGATTGTCGGTCTGCCGGACAGAAAATGAAGAATCCTGGGGTGCATCGTCATTACGACTCCGTTTGAGGTATGTGACTTGAGCCAACGGGCAGCCTTAAAATACGGCAGATCTCGCTCCGATTCCGCCCCACCCCTCTCAATTGCAGTCCGTGCCTGGTAAATCGTGCCCAAGTTGTGTCCGAGATTAAGGACGGCCAGGAGCAAGAATAGACCAACCAGTACATGTTCAGGTCGAGGTATTCTACCGGTTGGACTTCGGAACCTTTCATTTATCCATTCAGAAACCCTCAGCACCCCCAGCGCAAGAAACAAATATAGTCCTGGGATGAGCAGAATTAGATATCTGCTTCCTGCCGGCATGAGGAACAGCCCGCCGAATTGAATCACAATCATGGGCAAAAGAAGCCGTTCTCTACGTCTGAATGCAGACCACATTCCGACAATAGCCAAGACAGGAATAACCCATTCCAGGAAGCCGGTTTTCAAGACCACTCCCGTGAGCGTGTAACTCGTTTCCTGAACATATTCCCAAATGGATGTTAGGGTGACCTCGATCTGATATGCAAATGTTCTCCCTGTTATTATGGCATTGTAATAGGTCCCCTCGTTGACTGACGCGGGAAAGAATGCCTTGTAAGATTCCCACATGGCAAAGGGCGCGCCGGCTATTAGAAGAAATAGGGCAGTATAGGCTATTCGGCGGGACATCATCATATCTTTCCAGGTGCAAAACAGAAAGAAGCCAGTGGTTGCCAGAAGTCCCAGTCCGTTTATGCGAATGAGAGGGGGTATTCCGGCAGTTAAAGCGGCCAGTGCCGTCCAGGACAACCTCCCGGGGTTTCGAGCAGCCGAAAGAGCCGCGTTCAAACTGCAAAGGGCGAAAAAAGCAAATGGAACATCTGAAGCGGTGAACGTCGAATTATGCAAGAGCACGTGATTTGCCGCAAAAAGCCCCCCCACCAAAAACGCTGTATCTCGGCCACACAATCTGAAGACCAACAAGTAACCTACTCCCGCCGTTAATAGCCCGATCAAGGCCATGAGCACGCGATAGGTCAGAAAGCTCTCCCCAAACAGGCGCGCTACGACGGCCACGATGGCAGGAAAACCGGGAGGGACGTATGTGTGTGGCTCTCCGTTGAAAACATATCCGCGGCCCCCAGCCAGGGACTCGCCCAATTCCAGGTAGAGCGCACTGTCAGGCGTCGCCTTCCAGGAGCTGTTCACGACGAGGAAGAACTGCAAAACTATGATAACCGCAAGGACAAGGCCGCGGCGCCTCGTGTACACTCCTTGCAACCCTGCGCCTATCTCACTGTATAGGGTGGATTCCAAAATTGTGCTGCCTTTGCGCCTTTGGACTGCCTGGGCGCTATCTCTTCTTACATCCGGTATTACATCGATCACGCAAGTACACGCCCCAGGCCAAGGGCAAGCCCATCATCCATAATATTCTGGCTCGCATGTTGGTCAAAGCTGAAAACTGTGACCATAAACCTATGCTGGAATGAAACGAAAATCGCGCATAGTGAATCGCGCATCGAACAAAATATGTGGGGTCGTAAACAAGCCAGTCAATTTGTTCCGTCAATACTGCCAGGAGCGAGAGCCGGCCTCCCGCAGCATTGTGTGCGGTAGAGCTTCCTCGCATAAGCGACGGCTGATCTTGCCAGTACACTCGTAACATTTCATTGACGTACAGAGTCTTGTACAATCTCGCCATTCTGGTCCACACAGTCGCTTCCGGATAGTATCTGACCTCAACCTCTGGAAAGGGGAATTGTCTCATTACATCTGTCCGAATGCAAAGCCACATCTCGTTCTTTATTTTGAAGTTGTAGATCATTTCCAGATGGTTGGACACCACGACATCACCGGGGAAGGGAACCCCGACAAGGTGGCCGTTCTGGTCCTGGCACAGAGATGTTACGCCGCAAAAAAAATCCTGTTGGCTTTCAGGTATGGTTTGCCAGTGATACGCAAAACGCTCGAGAGCCTCTGGCACGCATCCGTCATCGGAGTCGAAAATGATGAAGAAAAAACCACTGGCCTCTTGAACCCCACGGTTTATGGCGCCATGTTTCCCGAGATTGGACTGATAAAAATATCTTATCGGAAATGCAGTAGGCTCATTTAACCAGCTTTCGATAAGCGTTCGCGTCTCGTCCGTCGAACCGTCGTCTACTATGACCCATTCGAAATCTTGCAACGTCTGTTGTTTCAAAGCGTTATAGACTCTTCCCAAGGTATGCGCCCGGTTGTACGTTGGGGTGAATACCGTAAAAAAGACTGAGGTTTCTTCCGCATTTTTTGACGCGGCTTTTATCATCGCAGAATCCTAAGTTCCGAGTTTTGGCCCTGCGTCAAGGTATTCAGGTTCCAGACCGCGAAGTCAGTCATTTTATCAGCAAGAATGTTTCAGTTTCAAGTTCCCAATGCGCTCCTCGTTGCATTATGTGGCCTTTAAGTATCTCGTCTGGAACATCCCAATTTGCAATTCTGTCAGCTCCAGTGTAGCCGGCCTTCGCGGCAAGGTGTTTAATAAGGGCAAAATCGTATAGATATTTGTGGTCAAAACCTCTCATTATCTGGTTTAGATATTCAGAGGGAGAAAAAAAGTCTTCCTCCATAAAATGAGTGCTGAAATGACTTTTCAATATACTTATTTTTGCTTGATCCTTTCCATAAAGAATCGTACTCAGTTTTTCTATTGAAGGAACAGCGATCAAATTTATGCCACCGTTTTTCAAAACCCTGCGGCATTCTCTGAGGAAATACTTAAAATCCTCCTTAGGTAAATGTTCAATCACGTGGCTTGTATAGATCAAGTCTATTTCTTCGTTGTCGAATGGCAACCTTCGGCCCACATTAATCGGTAATTGTCCCAACATATCAGAGTTCAGGAAGCCTTCAAGCTGCAAAGTACCGGCTCCGAAATGCAGCTTCTTCTCCGTGTAGGAATTCATGTAGTTCTTAATGAGCCTACGCCTTACGTAATGTCCGTAGATCAACTGGGAACGCTTTTCTCTCAGTCTAATCGCCACATACCTAAGCAATCCCGACAGAATCGCTTTCGTTTCGTTATCGAGAAAGCGACTTTGCCAAATCAGTCGTTGAGGTAAGCTAATAGAAGAGTTGTCACGAACTAACATACGGTATCTCCCGACGGTCTATCTGGCAGCAAGAAGGATGTTTGCAGGCTGGGTACAGCCCCCCCCAAATCCCTTTTGGGCGACCATACCAACATTCGGCGCTTTGTGGCTGCCTTCATAAACCCGAAACACTATGGCCGACCGTACCCTCAAGGTCTTCCCACAGGATTCTCCTGGAGTTCCTCTTGAGATATATGTCACCCCTAGGTGTCCGAGCGCTTATATATTTTCCCTCTAAGTAAGGAAGTGCCTCTTCTTCGGGACCCCAAACGCGTAATACAATGTCAGGTTGCAGGTATCCTATTGAATAGGAGTAATCCCACTTCAAATGACCAGGATAGAAGGCCCGATATTTGTATAACACCTTAGAATCATCAGAGAGTTGCCTCATTTTTTCTCGCGCGATTTTCTTGTCATTCTTTCCCAACAGGTCGATTGCCGTTCGGTTGGAGAAGTAGGGCACTACACCTGACGACACAACAGCTATCGTGGCGTCGGGTGTGGTTATCCGCTTCAGCATAAGAGCGGTTTCCACAGACCTTTGATCGCCCTCCACAGTATATGGTCTGTCAATCAGCAACCATTCTCTTAGTTCGCTTGTGCCGGGAATGGCATTGAAACTCATCTGAGCGCCAAGTACCAGCGCAACAGCACCTATTGTAACTCCTTTTTTGCTCAATGAGATGAAGTTGCTGTTCTCAGAATCTAAGAAAAGTCGTTTCATTTCCGCGAAGGTGCAGCCTAACAAGATGAAAAGTGCCGGCACGGCTATTACAACATACCGATTTGAACGCCCCCATAACTCCCACGCGTCCCCTCCTACATAGACGCTGTACAACATTTGAGTGGCAAATATCCATAACAGCAGCAGAGCCTGCGTGTTTCTACGCAGCAGACGATAAATGAACGGCGCCAAAAACACCAAGGGAAACATAGTACACAGAAACTTCTGAGATACGATTAATCCTCTGGAAATCCGAAGCAGGGCCGGGTAGCCCGTCATTTTAAGATAATACGTGTTGGGCAAGAATTCACCGAAGTACGTAAGTCTGAAACCGGTCTGAAGAAGAACAAAAGAGAACAAAACCGTCAACCCCAACACGGCATTACCAGTCCTATTTCGCGGATCTACCACGAGGACATACATAAGAATGCTGACAGCAGTCACAATCATGTCCGGTCGAACGAGCGTGGCGATTCCGAGAATTAGATACAAGACCAGGGAAGGACGACTCGTTTTCACAGATCGTAAGGCCAGCCAAATTGAAGAATTCACTATGCATACCAACGCACTTACTTCCATGCCCCTTAGACTCCAGTATATCAGCGGATAGTAGAAAGCTGTCAGAAAGACCGCGGACAAGGAAGCAAGCCTATCATCGTTCGAAAGAAAGTCAGCTATCTTCTTTACATAAAACAAGTTTATTAAGAGGAATCCCACCCCACTGAGTTGAATCGGCAAACTCATCTTAGATTCTGACAGCGGAAGAAGATGAAATAGAGCCATGAAAAGCACCCATAGCGGATTGGTATAGCCCTCCACTCTCTCCCCGCCGGGATTCCAAACCAGGCCATATCCGTTGGCAAGGTTCTTAGCATATCTCATCGAAATCATTGCATCGTCGAAAAGAGTGAAAAACCTCTCCCCATCAACCACAAAGCTCGTCTGGTAAATGAACAGTAAGGCATATATACAGCATAATATTAGTATCAAGCATAAGAAGATCCGGCTTGTTTTCCTAGAATCGTATCGAGGGTGCTCCTTTCGCGAGGAGAACTCAGTTACCATTAAATGATCTCCCAAGCTGGCAATCGGACGAGACTTTTTTCAGACGGATAAGTTTGCGCGCGTGCATGCTCCTTAGGTCATGATTGGGCTCCCTGAGTGACCGGGATTCCGCGAGAATTTCTATCAGGCTGTCGAATTTCACGGTTTCACGAAGAAAAGAGCGCGGTATCCGAAAGGACTGAGAACAAAGGCAACAAACGGCACCAATTTCACCAGTCCTAATCTTGCCAATGTCTTGCAAATGATTCGACCTTTTCCTCCATTGCACTTCCAAAAGTGCTTTTCAACAAACTCTATGTCCCTGAAAGAACCATCAGCAAGCTTCACAAGGTGTCTCTTGCTCAAATACTTAGTCTCCTTACTAAGAAACTCGTGGTTTTTTGTGGCAACTTCGCGCGCTGTGTCCGCCTGCTGAGACTTGTCCCTCAGACCTAGCAAGGCCCAAAAGTACAGGTAACCGTAAGCTTGGAACAGGGTTCCGAGCGGAACACGAATGTGCGGCTCCAGAATACAGTACCTGGAGGGGAAAAAGTGGAGGCTCCTTCCACCTGGTTTTAGAACCCTATTTATCTCTGACAGAGCCTGGGCATGATGCCGAACATGTTCCATGACATCCCAAGATACCACAAAGTCAAAGTGCTCGTCGTCAAAGGGTATCTTGTAGTCCTCAGCTTGAATCAGGGTTAGCGACTGTTCTCCCGGTCGGCACAATCCATCTGCCCGGATGAGACGCTCAACTTCCCCGGAATGGGGTGCTATATCCGTACCGAATGCTCTGTAGCCCAGCTTTCGAAAAGCATAAACCATTCTGCCTTCACCACAACCGAAGTCAAGGACAGCGTCATCCACATTGACCGGTTTTCCCATTTCTGTGAAAACACTTAGTAGCGACCGTACGTTGCGTAAGGCTTGGCCATACTCGATGTCAACAATGCCTGCCGACGGCTGCGACACGCCTTCAAGTGTCAGTCTTTTAGGGGGTTCTATCGTTCCGCAGTCATGCCCAGGATGAAACCTCCTCTTGGGCCCTGCTGAATCGTGTGGGAAGCTCAATGACTCCGCCATATGGAACCTCCTTGGGAAGAATTGACCTCAAAGAGAAGCCGATAAATAGAGAAGCAAAATTGATGCCGCCGCCGAATAAAATCTAACTGCGCTAATATGCCGATCTAACCGTGAATTTAGCTCTGTCGATGCCGAGGCGGAATATGTGAACGCACCCCGCCATTCCAAGTGTGGAATCAAGTCCGCTGTTGTGTGGAAGAGAATCTTCACCTTCATAGCCTGAAGTTTGAATTAACAATTTCGTAACTTGGGCTAAGGAGCTATAGGCTTATTACTTGTGAAATCGCCGCATTATGTTATGCTTATTTTATTCTTGTGGACCACCATAAGCCGATTTGGTATAGTTGACGCATTAAACGACCGATTCCGAATGAGTCTCTAAAGGCCCCAATGAAGCTTTGAACAAGGGGTTTATTATTCCTGTAAAGGGGGAATTGTGATGAAGAAGTTGTTGGTCATTTTAACCTTGCTGGCATTTGTTGCTTCCATTAGCGTGGTTCTTGCCGCGAACCCGGACCAGGATGTGAAGCAGGCTGCACCGAACATCAACTGCTGCTTCCAGGACGGTCAATGTTTGCAGACAAAAAAGGATAACTGCGCGCTCAAAACCGGGATAGTCGTGGGTGACTGCAAAGATTGTCCGGGAGTCTGGGGCAAAGGCAAGAAAAACAAGTAAGTTTGTGGCGCGGACGGGGTATGCCCAATGGGCGCCCCGTCGCGAGGTCAGTAACACG
>JBKQMK010000467.1:0-5256 GCA_052146735.1 Desulfomonilaceae bacterium
GATTCGGCGGATATCAGGTCCAGGTAAGAGCGGAACCTCTCCATTTCCTCCCGAGTTAACGACTCTTTGTCGAAAGATTGCCTCATCAGTTTGGCAAACGACACAATTCCTTGAATAGGGTTATTGATTTCATGCGCAGCTGCGGACGCCAACTTTCCGAGAGCGGACATCTTCTGTTGCTGGAGTGTATGAGTAAAACTCCTTTGAATACTCCGGGCCTGTCGATTTAGTACCGGCCTCATCTGTTTAGAGACGTCTCTCCAGACTATCATGACATTTTTTTTGCCGCGTTCATCTTCTGGCAACGGATACGAATTTATGGTGAAGTACTTAGTTGAGCCATCATCCCTGCGATCCTCTCTAACAGTTATAACCGCTCGCCCCTTCTGGATAACTTCCCGTACCCCACATTTTTCCCCTCTGCTGTAGCACGGTTTCATCTCCTTCCTTATGATCCAATGGCACAACCTGCCGAGGCAATCCTCTTCTGACATTTTGGTCCTTTCCAGAATGGCGTTGTTTATCTCTAGAATCTTCAGATCCTCATCGACTACCATTATGCTCGTTTCCGGTCCGGACATAAGCACTTGCTTCATCAGTTCTACAGTCTGAAGCTTAGCGCGGGCCGAGGCCAGTTCACGTGATACGTCTTTGAGCCTCCTTATTATTTTCAATACAAAAGGATCTAGAAATTCTGTCTGAGGGCTTATCAAGCCCACGATGCTCTTGCGCAGCTCTTCGCCCTCAGTCGTCAGGATGAGAATATCGGGTGAATCGGCTTTTAGGCGCTTTCTTAAATCTTTCAGTGAACAACTTGCCGGATGCAGATTCTGCGGATCGGTGGAATCGCCAGCCCTTGGGATAACCACGCTTGCGGCAGCAACATGATATCCAACCATAGTAAGCGATTCCAGAAGTTCTTGGCTTTCTTCTGACGCTTCGGAGTCCCCCACAATTAGCACTCTTAAGGTATCATCGGTTGGGCGGGCCTCTTTACCCTTTTCACGATTTGTCGGCACGCTAAGCCTTTCTTTCATAGGAACCTCTATGACGAGAATCTTGTAAATAGCTCCTTCGAAGGGTCGTGGGTCTGTTCGAACCGTGTGGTGCTTCCACTCATGCGATATCATGTCCCTGCGCCGCATAGGAGTTAGTGTTTTCCGGCTGTTTCAGCTCTCCAGGATGGAGTCTCATCGGCCAAAACATACCTCCTAGGGCGTAACGTTGCTAATAGCTTCGGATATTTTCCCCATTCATGGTGCGCAAACCACTCAGTTTTCCCATCGGTCCCAAGTGCCAATGGTTGGGCCTCATGATCCGCGCCTGTGGCCTTCAGGTGCTATTATCGGTCAATCCTGACGGGCAAAACGTCCTCTGCAACGGTCTTTTTTTGTGTACTCGATGAATTTCCTTTAGCAAGTCATCGAAGGGAACCGGTTTCACGAGATGGTTGTGGTCGCATAGTTCGAGCCCTTGAACTCCAAGTTCTGAAGGACCCTGGCCAGTGAGCATGATAACTGGGAGAAAAGGTTTCGACTTTCTCAGCTCTCTGAGGGTCTCGAAGCCGTCCATGCCCGGCATCCTTTGGTCCAATATCACTACATCAAAATCTTTGCTGAGCAATAGATCTAAAGCCTGCTGTCCCCTGTACGCACCCACTGCCTCCAGCCCCCTGTCATTAAGGCGCTTAATCATGGGGTCAACGAATTCCTCCTCATCGTCGACTATCAGCACCTTCAGCTTTTCCATAGCAACCGCCCCCATTTTGTCTTCTTCGTAATTTCGGATTACAGCTTCTTGAGTTTACTTGCCCCTAATCCCGGCTCCCTTATTGCTGCACCCTCCCATAAGCTTAGGTTCCACCGCCCTGACTCTTGCAGAAGTCTACGAAGTTTTGCACTGCTGGTTCCTTAGATTGGGCATTCCAAACAAAGCCGAAGGATAGAACGATAGGGTAAGTCTGGCTCTTAATGTTCTCTTCGCTAGGAGCGACAGATGGAGACCCATCATCCCGTTTTATACGCAACACCTTGACCCCGCTGGTGTCTCGTGTATGTGGGATGATACCGATTGGTAGATATTGATTCTCAGCGCAAATCTTAATGATGGTGTACCATCTGTCCACGAACACGGTCTTAGCTCCAAAAGGTTTCCCGCCTAGGACTTTTTCCTGGAAGAATACCGCTCCGCCCGACTCTGGGACACGGCGGCTCAGACACTTCACAGGTTCGTCAGGCCCCCCTACCGATTTCCAATTATCATATTCACCGCTGTAGAGTTTTCTAAGTTGATCCAGGGTCAGTTCGTTGACGGGATTTCTAGGATGGGTGATCAATGCGATTGCAGCGTGCCCTACTGGGCTTTCGGCAATCTGTAAACCTTTCTCACCAGCCTTCTTGCGCTCATCCGGCATTATTTCACGACTCATAATGGCTATTTCCGCTGTGCCGTCAAGAAGAGATAGGAATCCTCTTTGGGCACTGGAAACGATGACCGTTACAGAAACTTAAGGAGTTTTTGCCATGAATTGTTTCGCCCACTTGTCTACGAGATCGGAGGCCATGCCCGCTCCATTGATTCTCAGGATCTTCCTTGCACCGTCTTCTGCTACTGCCATTGAGATCGCGATAACAGCCAGGAAAATGCAGCTCATGGCCAATGCTCGTGGAAATGTCTTTTTCATGAAAGTTCCTTTCCATTAGATTTAGATAGAATTCTGCACCCGGATCTTGGGATATCGGGTAGTCTGTGGAGCAGTTATCCGCCAACCGGTCCCGTTTCACCCGTCAAAGGCGAAGAGCCTGAACAGGCGATTACGGTGCCTCAGGCACTTATGACAATGGGAGTCAAATCAGGAGAGGAAGTGTTCGAGAGGACAAAGGGATTTGGTTTTCTGTTGAATTTAAACAATGTGCTGCTATCTGAGCACTAAATGCGGAGGACATCAGGTAATCTGCTAAAATCAGAGGGGTGATAGAGACGGGAAGATCTTCATCATCATCTAGATCATCTGGGTCGTCTGCGAAACTCAAATCGGTAAGGCATAAATGTGGAGATTGGGAATGTTCGTTCAAGGGAGCATAATGATCCGCCACAGGTTTACTTTGATGAAAGGCCCATGCCATCCCGCAGTACTGCACCATAGCTAGACAGCAAAGAGCAATAAGAAATCCATGTGTAGAAATTCTTTTGGACCTCATGTGCCTAGCTCGGAATACTATCATCCCACCTCTTTCTGGGAGCCCTATTTCCGTAAACAATAGGCCAAAGTGAAATTGATTCCTCATGCTCCATCTCCCAGCAAGCATAAGCCTGTCAGGCGCACGTAGAATACTCAAGGAACGAAGCCGCGAAAAAATCGACAAACCAAAACAAGTCTCGAGTATCGTCGTCGAGGTGTCAAAAATTGGTCTGACGTGAAGACTCGAGAAACGCGAAGTCTTTCAGCAAGATCCAGGCCACAGATGTTTCACTCGATATTTTCTTAACTTGCAGACCTCTTCCACACTCTGCGCTGATGGGGCAACACGACAAGAAACCACGCTTTCAATGCACCTTTTTCTCTGTGTCTGCTTGCAAGTAAATCTTTAATAAGAAGCAGTTGACTCGGGCGACGCAATTGCCGGACGATCATAAAATTTGACACAGTGTAAAATATCTCGTCACTCACTCCAGTGGCGGCGGTGGGGCGGTGGAGCCGGGGTTGCCTTCACGAGAGGGATATCGATACAGGAAGAAACCGACAGGTCTAAGTCCTGGCCTGACCCCAAGAACTGATCCAGGTTCTGAGTTAGTGTATACAGTAGGACCTTGGCTAAACTTGGACGTCAGGATGAAGCGGAATCGTTTCACAGTGGAACAGATCATCAGGATGCTTCGGGAGGCCCAAGTTAGCCTGTCATAGTTGTAGAAGGCGACCTTCAGATCTCACAGCTCGCTGAACTTCGTCCACCCGCCCCGTAGGGCATAACTCACAACGTGGATCGTCCACACTTACCAGGGATGCTCTCTCTCTTTCTGGAGGGCAAGGTACTATATTAACAAGTGGTTCGTGTTCCAGGGGCCGGTCAGAGCGGACATCTTCACTTGTCAGGCCCTGTAGCGTATGATTGCATTCAAGTCTTTCGGAATGGAGGCTTTTCTTGGAAACCTCAGCAACACCCAGAAGGGAGGATTTGCCGTGATGGCAGCGAAAACGATTAAATCAATGCTTCTCACACTGACTATCGTTGCAGCGGCCATCCTGCCGGCCCAGACGCTTCTGGGAGAGAGTACTGCCAAGTCCCCGGATTACAAGGAGCTGATGCTTTTTCGAGAAGTCATGGGCATCGTTCAGAAGAATTATGTCAAAGACGTTTCGAATAAAGAACTCATTCAGGGAGCACTTAACGGGATGCTTCAGTCTCTGGACCCGTATTCCGAGTATTTGAACGAGGAGATGTTCAAGGAACTCCAAGCTGAGACTACAGGTGAATTTGGCGGACGGGGGATCGAAATTACCCGTGAAAATGGGATACTGACGATTGTGTCCCCGATCGAAGACACTCCCGCGTATAAAGCAGGTCTGAAGCCCGGGGATAAAATACTCAAGATCGACGGCGAGACGACCAAGGGCATCGCCCTGCTCAAAGTGGTAAAACAGATGAGAGGGCGCCCCGGAACCAAGGTAACTCTGACGATCATGCGGGAGGGGTTCAGGGAGTTCAAGGACTACACGCTTGAACGGGCCATCATCCATGTCCGTTCCGTCAAGGCCCAGACTCTTGAGAAAGGCTATCCCTATGTGAAGATTACCAGCTTTCAGGAGAGCGCTGACACGGATCTTGCCAACGCCATTAAGGAGATGGGTGGAGATGAAAAGATCAGGGGCATGGTAATTGATTTGCGAAATAATCCCGGTGGCCTTCTTGATCAGGCATGGAGGGTTGCGAGTCTCTTATTGGAAAAGGGTGCGTTGATCGTTTATACCGATAGCCGGGTCAAGGGTCAGCAAATGGAATTCAAGGCCACCAGTATCGGGAATCACTATGAGTTCAAGATTGCGGTACTAATAAATGAGGGGAGCGCCAGCGCATCGGAGATTGTGGCGGGAGCTTTGCAAGATCACGACCGAGCGGTTATCTTCGGGACCAAGTCCTTTGGAAAGGCCTCGGTTCAAACAATCATTCCCCTGGGCAACGAAACAGGATTAAGACTGACAACAGCGTACTACTATACGCCCAAGGGGCGCAACATTCAGAAGACCGGCATTGTCCC
>JBKQMK010000468.1:0-8706 GCA_052146735.1 Desulfomonilaceae bacterium
AACCCAAATGATTTTAGTCCCTATTGGCACCTTTCAGACCCTTTTAAGCCCTGTCGGACTCCAAAAATGTTAGCAGGGCGTTAGCAAGTCTCACGCTTCGTATAACCGATTGGTTCAGTCTGGCTGTCTCATAGAGATGACTCGCAATGGCAAGCCTGCGAAACAGAATGGGAACGAGATGGAAGTCCGTTTTGTGGTAACAGATGACTCTTGCGACCCCCCCCTACCCCACCGTGGGTACGCCCTCGAACGGTATCTCTTTGAGAACCCTGCCTTCACACTCCTGTTAAATCCCCTCCCTTCTAGCGATTGTCGAGCAATGCCTCTGAAAAATCAATACCTATTGGACGCTATAGAACTCCATTGACCGGTATGGGGATTTGAACGTGAAATAGGTGTCAAGAAAAAAGAATGCATAATCCCATTTTGTCTTGACTGCAAAGCCAGCAGGATTTCTAATAGTAATCAGACTGTCGACTTTGTTTGGCACAAGAATGAATGCCGTCTGACATGCATACGGCCCGCTCCACGCCGCAAAATTGGAGCAAGGTCAATACGCGAATACGATTAGTTAGCTCATTTCCACAAACGTAAAATCCTGGGACCGGCAGTTCTCAGGAATGTCGGTTGCTTGAGGAGGGGGAATAACATGGGCACACGATCAAGAACACTGTTCCTAGTCGTGGCAGTCTTAATCTCAGTTTTCTTATTGGGGTCGCAGCCCTCATCTGCCGGGTCGCGCTGGCCCGGCTCGAAGAAACATAATGACCCTGAACAACAGGAAAAAAAACGCGGGAAGAAGCTATTCAATGAGGGGAAAGCCCTGTACGAGAGCGCCCGTACAAAAGACGACCTCGACAGGGCAGCGGAAAAATTCAAAGAAGCCCAAGGGATCTGGGAATCCATAGGACACAAGAAAGGGGTGGCCGGCGCCGCGATATGGCAAGGCAAGACTCAGCTCGATACGGGGAAGTTTGACAAAGCAATGGAACTGTTTCAACAGGGCCTGGAGGCTTCCGGCCAGGGCGGCACCACTCAACAGGAAGGCGCTGCCGTCAACCTTATGGGTAATGTTTATAAGGGACGGGGGCAGTTAGACAAGGCCGAAGAGTTTTACAAGAAAGCTCTCGATGTGGCGGTGAGTGCGGGAGATCGTCAGCGGAAAGGCCGTGCGCTCAAGTGCCTGGGAGACGTCGATAGGCTGAAGGGCAATCCCAGTGGGGCCTTGGAAAAATACAGCGAAGCCCTCGAAATGGCTGAAAGCTCCGGCGACAGTCAAGGTGTCGGATACATCTTACAGGGGACCGGGAGGGCGGAGCTGTCGCTTGGGCAATACGACAAGGCCGCGGAGCATTTTCAGAAAGCTCTGGAGGCATCCCAACTAACCGGCAATGTCAGGGACCAGGCGAGGGCCCACGGCCAACTCGGGAGAATGTATCAGTCCTCGGGCCGAAACAGCCAGGCTATCGAGCACTTGCGAAAAGGGATAGAGCAGGCTGAGCGCACGGGCGATTTCAAGCAAATGACGGAAGATCTGTACGCATTGGGCCTGGTGCACCTCGGTCGCGGGCAGTACAATAAGGCAGCGGAAGCTTTCCTGCAGGGTCTGGAGAAGGCCAGGAAAACCAAAAACACCAAACTGGAAGGGGAGGCTCTGAGGGGGCTTGGCCGGGTCTACAATACCCTTGGCAACTATCCCAAGGCGCTGGAGAATCTCCAAGCATCGGTGGAGGTTGCAAAAAAGAGCGGCAAGAAAAAGGAAGAAGCCGAATCTCTAACGTTTCTTGGACAGTCGTTTTTCAAGTGGGGAAAACACGGGCAGGCTACCGAACTCTTTGAACAAGCGTTGAACATGGCGAAGAAGAGCGGTGACAAGACCGGTGAAGCAGAGGCCCTAATTCAACTCGGACTGCTCTATCAGTCTATCGGCGAACACCGGAAGTCTCTGGAAACTCTTGGCCGCGCCCGAGACATTTCTAAGGGGAACGCAGCTACTTCCAACAGGATAGACGATCTCATAGCGAACCTGCACCTGGACATGGGCGATCTTCAAAAAGCAGAACCCTTGATCAAGACATCGGGCTCGGAGCCGACCAAGGGAAGGCTGTACCTTCTCAAGAAGGATTATGCCAAGGCGGTCCCTCAATATGAAACCCTTGCACAAAATGCCGAGAAAAGCGGCAATGTTGACAATTTCTTTACAGCCTATGCAGGGTTAGGGCTTGCCCAGGAAGGACTTGGAGATCTTGAGTCGGCAGCCAAGTATTTCCGCAGGGCTACGGAATCAGTTGAAGAAATCCGCTCGACCCTGAGCGTGCCGGAGAGATCCGAGTTCTTTAACGTTCGAATCGGCGGCTTCATGAGAACCACTCCTTATGAGGGAATTGCTCGAGTGTCTGTAAAAATGAACAAACCGGCCGATGCGTTGCGAGAATCGGAACAGACCAAAGCCAGGGGGTTTTCCGAGGCAATATCTCGCCGAGTGGAGGGACTGTTTCAAGACATTCCCGAAGAGACCATGGAGAAAGACCTTGAGGTAAACGAACACTTGGCAGCACTTCTCAAGCGAAGGCAGAGCGCATACGAACAGGGGGAGAAAGAAGTCATCCAATCCCTCGAGCCTCAAATCAAGGAAGCCAAAGCCGACCTGCAGGCGCACGTTGAGAAGCTGCGGGTTGAGCATCCTCTTTTCGCAGCTACCAAATACCCGACTGCCACGGATTTGGGCAAGACTGCCCTGAGGCCCGATGAGTGGGTCCTGGTCTACAATGTAACGGATGACGGGGTTCTCATTTATTTGACGCGCGGGAAGGAGCTGATGAAGGGGCTCTTCAAGCCTATCCCCAGAGCAGAGCTGGAAGGCCTTGTACGAAAGTTCATGACGCCGCTTAAAATCGTTGCAGGACAAGATGATCTTGTAGAGAAACTCAAGGCATTTGATTTCGAGTCTGGAAAGAAGCTTGCCGATTTGCTGGTGGCAGACGTTCTTCCTGTTGTTCCCGAAGGAGTCACTATAGTTGTCTCACCCGACGATTGCCTGGGGTCCCTCCCTTTCGAAATGCTGACTCTGAACGGGGAAGGACGGATCCAAGAGACCGCGGGTTTGCCTCAGATCACCGGGGCCAAATTCCTGGGAGACCGGAATCCAGTGGTCTACTGCCAGTCCATTACTGCTCTTACCCTCACCCGCACTTTGGCGAACCCGACAAAGCCTGAAGACCGACTGCTCGTAATGGCGGATCCGGTCTTCGACATGAAGGATGCGCGGGTGGAGAAGCCTGCTACCCGTACCGCAGCCGCAGGAGGGGTTAAGCACGTATACCGACTTATGAATGCAACGAAAAAAGCCGGAGAGGAAGTGCTTGAGTTCAACAGGCTGCCCCTCACCGGCGACCTTGCCGATGGCCTGAAAGAGATGTACGAGGAAAATAGTGATGTGTACACCGGCCTGAAGGCCAGCAAGGAGGTATTCTTCACCACTATCTGCCCGTCGCTTGCAAATTACGGGTCCATTGTGTTCGCGACGCACGGATATCTGGACAGTTCTTCTCACGGGATCACTGAACCATTGCTCGTTCTTTCACTGGTTCCACTGGGAACGGACGGATTCCTATGGGCCAACGAAGTTATGGGTCTTCGTTTGAATGCGGGCACAGTGGTTTTAGGGGCTTGCCAGACAGGACTGGGACGGCAGGTGCCAGGTGAAGGGACTATGGGTATGGGCCGGTCCTTTCAGTACGCCGGGGCCCGGAGCGTGATGATGAGCATGTGGAGCGTAGCTGAAAAATCCTCGGTAAAGTTGGTGGAAAATTTCTTCAAGTATATAAAATCGGGAAAGGGGAGGCTTGAAGCCCTAAGATTGGCAAGGTCGGACATCCGCAAAGATGGCTACGATCATCCTTTCTTCTGGGCGCCTTTCATATTGATCGGAGAACCTGAATGAGGCTGCTTATGGGCCGTTTCAAGTAAGAAGGGGGATTGGGGATATGAACGCATCATTATGGAAAATTATAGGAGTCTTGGCGCTCCTTACGGGAAGTGTCTTGTGGGTCCCGATTGTTGTAGTTGCAGGCCCGGAAAACACCTCGGATCCCAGGCAGGTCTGGATGTCCGTAGGTCAAAAAGGACCCAATGAAATTGGTCTCAAGGTGTGGACGCAAAAGAAACATAATGAAGCCTTTGCAGAAGGAGAGCCCATCGTTCTAAATTTCGCGACATCTAAGAAAGCCTATGTTATGGCAGTCAACGTATCACCCAAAGGGGATGTCATGGTATTGTTTCCCAACGGAGAATCTCCTGACAACCTCATTCTTCCCGGGACGACATATACGCTGTTCGGCCCTGACTCCAGCATTCAGGTCACAGCGAATGAAAAAATCAAAGAGGCCGTCATAATCTTTTACGCGGCCTCGAAGCCCTTCAAACTCGATCCCTTGAAGGCGCCGGAGGGCCAACCTGTTATCAGGATTGCTCATTCGGATGCCGCTCAGATAGGAGTTCTTAGCAAAAAGCTTAAAGACCTATCTCATAACGAAGGCTTTACTCGACAAATCGTTGTCCTGAAATCTGTCGGTGGCGGCGGGATTTCACTTGAGCTTATGGCGCCCAAGAGTGTTAAACCCGGAGGCGTCACCGGTGGGCAGGGTCTGACGCCGGAAAAGGAAAAACTCGGGAAGGAATAGCCGTCTCTCGAGAATGGCGGCGTGGCGGCGGACCAATGGTTTTTTCGACAGCATGGGGCGGCCGGAGAATCCTGATAATCGGATTGTTGATTAGCATTTGTTGGGCTCTCCTGTCGCCCTCAATAGTGTACCTTGCTCGACAGCAGTTCAGGTGGGTAAACAAGCAGTTCAGGTGGGTAAACAATAAAGTATACGACCGGAAGCTGTACCTGTTCGCAAAACGCAAACTCAATCCTCCCATAGTGCACCTCGATATTGATGATGAATCCATAAAAAGATCCGGCGAGCAATGGCCGTGGGATCGAGCCATAAGCGCCCGAATCGTGGAGAAACTTACTGAATTCGGCGCCAAAACAATAGTCTTCGACATAATGTACGCCTCCAAGGGCCGAAGCACCAGGGGGGACGAAGCCTTGGCTAAGGCCATAGAAGCCTCCGGTCGCGTGGTGCTAGCCGAGGGACTGTTCGAAAGCGAGCCGTCCGCGTCAGGATCTGAGCCCCAGGATGGGGCTTCCAAAGAGGAATCCGCTCTCAAAAGGGCTTGGCGGCTAGCTGTACCGCGAGGATTCGACTTCCTTAGCGTACGAGCGCCCAGAGACTCTTCTATCCCATTATTCTCATTCATCGAAGGGGCTAAGGAACTGGGACATATCAACTCCACGCCGGACGAGGATGGGATCCATCGCAGAATTCGGCTCTTCATTCGGGTTGGTGATCGCCTGGTTCCCAGCCTCAGCTTGGCAGCGCTGGTGAGTTATTTGAACGCTGATCCCAAGCGCATTGTAATTGCCCAGGACGGTCAAATTGAGATCCATCATCCTGGTGGGATCATGAGGATCCCTGTCGACTCGCAAGGTCGCATGCTCATAAATTGGCCGAGTCCGGTTTGGGATAGTTTTGAGAATTATCCTGCCTGGGACGTGCTTGACGAGGAAAAAGACCCGTCCAGGATGGAAAGGTACAAAGACAACATCGTCATTATATCCATCGCTTGGACCGGCAATACCGACATGGGCGCCAGCCCAGTCGAGGATGAAGTTGTGCTGCTCAGCCGCATCCATTCCAGTGCTCTGGACACGATGCTTACCGGAAGATTCATACGTGAGGTTTCTCCTCTTCCAGTAGTGGGGATTGCGGTATCAGTCCTTGTGTCACTTGCATTTTTGCCTCTAGGGGTGAAGCTCCGGTATTTTTATGCGGTCATTTTGTGTCTGATTCTGTATGCTCTTTACGCTGCTTCCCTAACTTTAGCCCTGGTGTGGGCGTCCTTGGACATTCCCGTGGCCGAATCATCGTTCATATTTCTGCCGGGAGCCGCAGTCTGCCTAATCTTTCGTGCGATATCCACCGAAAAAGACCGGCGCCAAATCCGTGACACCTTCGGTCGGTACCTGAGTGACGATGTTGTCACGGAGATACTCAAATCCCCGGGAGGGATCAACCTCACGGGCGAGTTGAGAGATGTCACGATCCTGGTGTCCGACCTCAGGGGCTCCACCCCGATGGGGGAAGCCCTGGAACCGCCGCAGGTGCTCAGAGTGATCAACAGGTACCTGGACAGGATGGTTGCTGTCATCATGCGGCACGAAGGGACTATTGACGAGTTTACCGGAGACGGCATTCTCGTTTTCTTCGGAGCCCCGCGAGCAATGTCAGATGCCGCAAAACGAGCCGTTCTGTGCGCCGTGGATATGCAGAAGGCCATGCCGGAACTGAACAGGGAAAATGTGGCTCTCGGACTACCGGAGCTACGAATGGGGATAGGGATTAACAGGGGTCAGCTCGTTGTGGGCAATATCGGGTCTGAACAGCGCAAGAAATACGGCGCGATTGGAAGCGCCATAAATGTGGCGTTCCGAGTCGAAGCTCAAACAGACCGTGCCGGTGGCGAGATCCTGATAACTCAATCGGTCTGTGACAGGATTGACGGGCCCTTGGAGTTGGGACCCCCGAGAACTGTGAGTCTCAAAGGGATAGCTGAGCCCATGCGCTTATATCCGGTGATCGGGATACCGGAGGATTATGGACCACCGAGCAGATAAAATACCCCAACGGCATAGGCGAATAGCGGGGGTCGATATGTATGTGTCGCTGTTTGTATATGGCCTTTACTGATTTCAACTGTCGAAAATGAGGGTAAAGAATCACCTTCATTTTGTTTCGAATTCAAATCTCAAATATCCCCCATACCACCCCTCCTTTCCCCTTACCTCTTTCAGAAAATCCCTCAGAATTGATTACACGAAGCCTGGAGGGCTTTGAGAAGACTCCTTCTGGTGGTTTTGGGTAAGACACCGATGTGAAGCATTGCGCTTATGTAACTACTTACAATTACATATACATTTATACCCATACATCTCTAAACACTCATCCCTACCACTCCATTTGCTGACCTGTCTTTATAATGCTCATCAGATAGCGGGTTTTCTCTGCTTCATGTA
The DNA here is from genome assembly GCA_052146735.1 of Desulfomonilaceae bacterium. Classification (GTDB taxonomy): domain Bacteria; phylum Desulfobacterota; class Desulfomonilia; order Desulfomonilales; family Desulfomonilaceae; genus CAWBBA01. Next base: position 7,124 of record JBKQMK010000468.1, read on the forward strand.
CCGAAACCTGGCTGTTGTGCTTTTTATGGGATACGGAGATGGTTAGCCTCCTGGACGCCGCCTGACCTCGCTCGAAACCAGAAAAAGATTCAAATTTGCCAAAGTGCCCTTTGTTTCCCCTTACCCATTTCAGAAAATCGCTCAGAATTGATTACGCGCAGCTTGTAGAACGATGGGTCAACCCCCGGCAAGGCTACCTGCAACGATTCGAAGGCATGGTCTGTGGCTTCAACGTTCCCGCTTGCGCATGACTACCAACCTGTCTTCGAGCGAGGGCCGAGAAAACAAGTGGCTAAATGGGCTTATGATGCGGTACAGGTAAAAAGTCCTGAAATACCAGTTCATAAGGACGAAGGAGAAATTCGGGGTGGACAACAGTCAAGAAAGCACGCTCTTTGCTTGAGTCAATAAATCTCAAGAGAGGTGCGCTGGTCCAATCTGCGACACTTGACAGCGGCCGGCGGTGAGTCATAATTCCTCTGGTTGACGTGAGGCCAACTTGTGGCTAGGCAAAGCCCTCTAAATAAAGGCTGTAAGACAATCCTGATGACTTACCCTCGGAACAATGACCTCAAAGTGATAGGGCGAGGCGAAGCGGATGACATTTAATTTGATCGAGCAGCCATGGATTCCTGTGATCACTGTCAGCGGCTTGCGTAAATCTATCGCTCCGTGGGAAATAACGGACAGATATGCCCAAGACCCTATCGTGGCGCTTGATGCTCCTCGTGCCGACTTCAGAGGCGCTCAAATCCAGTTTCTCATAGGCATCGTCCAGACCGCCGCCGCACCTAGAGATCAGGGTGAGTGGCTGTCCAGTTGGCACAATCCACCAAGGCCGGAAGATTTGCGCCGTTCATTTTCACCGTTGGCCCATGCGTTCGACCTGGATGGTGGTGGGCCCAGATTCATGCAGGATCTGGAACTGATTAAAGGAGAGGAAAAAGAGGTAGGAGCACTATTAATCGAGTCTCCAGGGGAAAAGACCGTCAGGGACAATACCGATCACTTCATCAAGGCTGGTAGTGTAGCGGGCCTCTGTCGTGAATGCTGTGCCTCCGCACTCTTTACTTTACAGACAAATGCGCCCAGCGGTGGAGTCGGACACAGAACATCCCTCCGTGGCGGTGGACCGCTGACTACGCTGGTGATAGGTAATCAGGACCGGCTCTGGCAGACAGTATGGCTAAATACTCTTACACTTCCCGTTTTCCTGAATTGTACGGGCGCTAACCCACAGAATGCGAAAGATGAGGATCAGTTCCCTTGGCTTGCCCCGACTCGTACCAGTGAACCCGACAGAGGTTATGCTACCACACCCGAAGACGTTCACCCCTCCCAGGTTTTCTGGGGGATGCCCAGACGCATTCGTCTGGACTTTTCCACAGCCCGATCAGGGCCGTGCGATCTCTGCAGGGCTGTTACGGACAACTTGGTTCAACGATATTTCACGAAGAATTATGGAGTAAACTATGAAGGATCGTGGAGACATCCGCTGACCCCGCATTTTAGTGACAGCAGTGGGGCCAGGCTTCCAAGACACGCACAGCCTGGAGGGGTGAGCTATCGCCATTGGCTTGGTT
>JBKQMK010000469.1:0-9616 GCA_052146735.1 Desulfomonilaceae bacterium
TGCACAGATTCATGATGGTCTCCTCGATCAAGACGTGGCTCTATACCATAGCTTTGAATGCGATGAGGGACCATCTTAGGAAAAGCAAGGCTATACTCGTTCCTGACATGCTAGACCAGTTAGGCGACCCGGCGGAATCGGCTGATGAGAGTTTGGACAGGGCGCGAAATCTTGAACGAATCAGGAAGGCAATGGAGACACTCCCGGAAAAGCAGCGCCTGACAGTTCAATTGAGGATCTATGAGGAGATGGATTATAAGGAAATTGCCAAGGTTCTCGGTGGGCCTGGCACATCAAGAAAACTATCTGCGGAAGAAGAATTCAAGAAAGCACTGGAACGAGCGACCTCGCGGAAGCGGAAAGATACCTAGGGCACCGCACGGAGCAGATCAGAATGTCTGAAGTCTACGGGATTCGGCCAAAGAGAACATTCCGGCAGGCGGCCACGAAGTATCTCAACGAAGCTTCCAAGAAGTCACTGGCCAAAGATGCCTGGTGCTTGGAGAGAATAGACCCCTTCATCGGGGATCTCTACCTGGAGAATGTTCACATGGGGACTCTGCGACCCTATATAGAGCACGGGCAGAAGATGGGGTGGAAGAACCGGACCATCAACATGCCCATGGAAGTGGTGCGGCACATTTCGAACCTCGCAGCGGGCGAATGGTTGGACGAGCATGGTCTTACGTGGCTCCAGTCCGCCCCTAAGATCCGTTTACTACCTCGCAACGATGCAAAGCAACCCTATCCCCTATCCATGGATGAGCAAGCGAAGCTCTTTGGAGCACTTCCTGAGCATCTCAGGATGATGTGCCTCTTCGCGGTGAACACTGGACTCCGGAACGGGGAGGTTTGTGGATTGCGATGGGATGATGAAGTGGAGATTCCAGAATTAGAGACGAGTGTGTTCATCATCCCTGAGGAGAGAGTTAAGAACCGGGAAGATCGCCTCGTAGTACTCAATCGTATGGCAAGGGTAGTGATTGACCGAGTGCGCGGTGATCATCCCTTCTGGGTGTTCACCTACAGGGGGTCTCCAGTGACAAGCATGTACAATACCGCTTGGAAGGAAGCGCGGAAAGAAGTTGGCTTGCCGTTCGTGAGAATCCACGATCTCAAGCATACCTATGGTCGCAGGCTGCGGTCGGCGGGTGTTTCATTTGAGGATCGGCAGGACCTACTCGGCCATAAATCGGGGAAGATCACGACGCATTATTCGGCACCCGAGTTGATCAATTTGATACAAGCCTCAGAGCGGGTTTGCAGGAAGGATTGGTGCAAATCTGGTGCAGTGACGATTCTCAGACGAAAAATCCCGCTGCGGCTTGTTGGTAACCGAGCGGTATGATGTATCTTTTTTGGCTCCCCGAGTAGGACTCGAACCTACAACCTAGTGGTTAACAGCCACCCGCTCTGCCAATTGAGCTATCGGGGAACTGGCCCATTATTCAGGCCGCAAGCTCACACCGGACCGGTTGGTTCTCTTGTGGGCCGCAGCCAAAAAATAATTTTGAATTATTCCTGCTGCTATGTCAATCCCGAAATTAGAAGCATCGAGCTAATCAAGTTGTGCCGAGCCCTTAACGGCGGATAGAATCCGGCACAACCACGGCCCCGCCCTCCCCCTTTACTGCGAAGCTGTAGAAACCCATCGGCGGATCGCAGGGAGTTCGTCCGCCTCCCAGCCCTCGGAAATTCTCAGTTTGAGGAAGTACTCGAACAGATCGTCCACTATCTCCATGCCTTCCTCGATTAGATATGTCTTTTCCAAGAAAGACCCCTCGACATCTTGCTCACCTTCAGCTTCACCGGCAGGCAGTATTGGCGGAGTCCTGAAAGAGCCGAAAGAGAACCAGGTCCCCTTGAGCATCAAGGTAAAATCGTTGTCACCCGCCCTGATCGTGATCCGGGCCTCCTCTATCTTCTTGCCCTCTTTGAGCGCTGCAAGACCCTCGCGCAGTTCTGAATGCTCCCCCTTCAGGGTCACAGTCTGGGGGGTGTCCACATCCGAGAGATCGAGCGTCATGCGGTCGAGAAAGAGAACTTCAACCACTTTTTTGCCGGGCACCTCTATTCGGCCGCCGGTCTGGTCAGATTTAAACCAAAGCCAAGTGAGAAATTCCCGCCCAAGAAAAGCCTTTTCACGAAGTATGTCCAAGAAATCCATAAATTCAGTCTCCTTGTATGCGTTCTGCGGGCAAGGAGGATCCACCGCAGAGTGCGCCGAGAACGCAGAGAAAGGCAATTTCCATTTAGGAAGGCCCAAGGCACGCCGGTGCGGGTCGGAAGCACCAAAGGTCGCGCGGCCAAGGGCATGAAGGCGATATGTCGCGCCTGAAAATGACCGCTAAATTCTCTCCGCGGTCTCTGCGTTCTCCGCGGTGAGCTATTCGCTCACATCCAGCCTTTTCAAGGGGCCATTATACAGGGCTTCAGCTCTTCGAGCAGGCGCCTTTCGGGTTTGCCGTCGAGCAATTCTTCTCCACGGATGTAAGGCAGGAGTGGAACCAGAGTCAATCCGAAGCATTTCTTGAAATGCGCCTCCATTCGCTCCCTGGCCTTCACGGCGTGACTCCCGAAATAGACTATGGCCCTAGCGGTGTCCCAGATGAGGTCGAAAATCTGGATGGAAGGGAACACCTGCCGCTTGAGCGATTCCTTGAGCTGCTCCTTGAGTTCCCGTCGTTGCGCTGAAGATAGACGCCGTTGCCCGGATTCCTCCAGCTTCTTCCGGCTCTCCTTCTTCAGTTGGATCTCGAGTATACGGGGCGGAACCCGCACGGTATCGATGCGGAGACTCAGTGCGGCATAATTGCCGCGAAGGTATGACGCTCCCGCAAATTGACTATCCGTAAAGTCGTCAATAGACGCCCATCCCATGCCGACTTCGTCCCCGGAGGTCTGAACTTCCGCAAACGCGCCTCGTTTTATGCCCGCATCCACGGCTTCCCAAAAAGATCCCTCTATCTCTCCTCGAACCCGGTATCTCATCATGGAGACCGAACGTGACGCAAACCCCATGCAATGCTCCCCTGATTAGTTTCTGTGACGGGATAGAATAGATGAAAAAACCAAATGGGGCAAGTTATCCCATAATGCGGTAGTGGGTCAGTTTGAATTTTTTGGTCGCAAATTTATGCTTGGATGCCCGGACCCAAATGTGAAGTGTCTTAATTGGAGGTTCAGGGTTCTCTGGAGTATTCTCTGCGATTGTGGGGGGAACAAGGATGACAAATGACAGCGTTCTTGTTAGAATGCATGACGGAAAAGGAGCAACGTTGCGTGAAGAAAGAGAAGCAAAGAAAGCCTTGGAAGAGGCCCAAGCTAATCGTCTTGGTGCGTTCCGATCCAGCCGAGATGGTGTTGACGGGTTGCAAAGTAGCAGGCACGCCCACGGGAGCCCAGGGCAAGAGAAGCGGATGTAACTATAGCCCCTGTCCGATCTCATGTTCTAGCATTGCGTCAAGCTGAAACATAATTTATATTCAACTTTCTTAGTCCGCCAATCTCGCAATCTCTTCCAGTGTCCAAACATGGTCTGATATTCCAACCCGAGAATGGTCGTTCCCTGTAGCACATTTCCTTGACAGGAACGCGGGGAGCGGTAGTGGAAGAACCGAGGTGGCCGTTCCTGTAAGAAGGGCCTCCCGACTTTGCCGTTTAGAATTCACATCCGTAAAAGAAGTGTAGGCTCCTCACCTCTCAAACACAAGAAGTTGTTGGAACTGAGCGAGACTTTGTGATAACGGGCATGGCTATGGCGCTTCTGGTACGCTTGTGGTGGCGCCTTAGGAGAGGACAACAAATAAATACCTATGGGTTTTTCAATAAGTTGCCTTTTGATAAGGAGACCTCAGCATGTCCGTGATCAAGATTATTGAATTGGTCGGCGAATCGGCCCTGGGATGGGAAGACGCCATGAAACAGATCATCGCAGAAGCGCAGAAGACGCTGCGCGGAATCACCCGCATCGGTGTGGTGGAGCAGGATGTCAGGATGATCAACGATCAGATCGACGTTTGGCGGGTTCGCGCCCAAGTTTCCTTCAGGGTTGAGCGACCGGACCTGAACCTCTGATTGTTCAGGCAGGCCCAAAGGGGAATGCGTCCAGGAATGCGTCCATTTCTCGTATCAAGGCATCCTCGCCACCCACATGAAAGTGGTCTGCGCCGGGAAGAATGACCCCTTTTTTGGGCTCCGGGATTCGATCCAAAAGCTTCTCAAACCGCTCCAGCGAGCAGACAAAATCCCGGTCCCCCGCAATGAGCAGCTTGGGACGCGTTTCAGTCTCGAGGAAGCTGAAATCATAGGAGTCCACAGGTGGTGAAATGCCGATCAGCCTCTTGAGCCGTGGATCGCTTGCCGCGGCTTTCAACCCAACCCAACAGCCGAACGAATAGCCTGCAATGATCAGTCTTCGGATATCCACCTGCTCCTGAGCTTGAAGAAAGTCGACTGCTGCCCGCACATCTTCGATTTCTCCAATGCCGTTGTCGTGAGTGCCCCAACTTTGGCCCGTGCCTCTGAAGTTGAATCTCAGACTTATCAGGCCCCGCTGATCCATGCCTTTTTTCAGGGCCCTGACCACGTTGTTGTACATATTTCCGCCGAACATAGGGTGTGGATGGCAGAGCACGGCAGCCGCGGCCGGATTTTCCGCGGCGTCCGGTATCTCGAGCACCCCCTCGAGAGTGAGAGTGCCGCAGGGAATGGATACATCCTGTCTGTGACTCATCTGTGGCCAGGTGAAGTGTTAGATTTCCAGTTCCGTAATGCGCGCGAGCCCAGTACGGAGCGGCTGTATGATGACAAAGAGAGCAACCGCCAGCGCTCCGAGGAAGCAGCCCGCGATCAGGACGTAATCGTATGTCTTTAGGCTTTGCTGAAAATACCCGGCTGAAACGATCCGGTAAACCGGAAAGGCTTCCAGCAGAATCACAGCCGCCACCGCGAGTGCCGCATAGATCATCGTAAGAAGCCCGCCGAAGCCCGTGAAGGCTCTATTGGGATCCACTTCCTTGAAATCCGCGTACGTAACTCCCATGCCGATAGAGAGGGAGGTTATCCCCACTGTAAGAAAAGCCATGGTCACTGTGGAAACCATTGAAATAACAAGCCCCAATCCCAGCAGTCGATTGGTCATTACCACCAGAAACAGGCCCAGAATCAGCATGGGTACCAGGTAGAAAAAGAATTTGACCAACAAAATCTTGCGAAGCCCTATCGGAGAGCCTTTGATAATCCAAAACGCCCTCCCCTCGGCAGAAATGGCGGGAAAGAGGAATCTGACGCCAAGCGAGGCTAGCACGAAACCCGCGAGCCCGATATTCAGGAACGCGATCGTATTCTTTAGGAACATGGCGGCCTCAGGTGAATCCAGCGAAGGCAAGACGCTGAAATTATATAAATAAACCACTATTAGCGCGAGCAGAAGAAGAAGCTGACTTAGTCGGCCCCAGTCGCGTGCCATCAGCAGTGTTTCTTTCAGCACCAACCTCACGGTGACCCTATCAAGAAATCGGCTGAGGATTCGCCCGAAGACATCAATGAGTCTACTTCGAGAGAGTCTCGCGCCCTTTGATTCCACCGCTTTGGAGTACCCGTAAAAATGAACCGCCTGGTGGTTATGCCCTGCGAGGCGAAATGCCCCAGCAGCCCCAGAAAGGAGAAGAACCAGGAAGAAAGGTATTTGATCGAATCCCAGTCCCGTGATGTACGGCCGAAGTGTTTCCATTATCCAAGTTGTCGGCAACAGCGGAGAGGACGATTCCGACATGATGGAAAGGTAATCCATGACCGATGCGAATCCTGCGGGATTCAGAAACTCTTCGGGGCGCATCATCCTGAACAGGAGATAGATCCCTATAAATATCAGGACCCCCACTAAAACGAACAGGTCCCTCAGTCGCCTGACCGGAAAGGTCCTTACAAGGGTCTGCATAATGAAGATTGCCGCCGCTGTAGCCATAACAAGGAGGCATAGGAACGCCACAAGACTGACAGCATAAAAGGACCAGGGCGCATCGAAGACCCTGCCGTAAGCCAGGAAGACCGGCAGACCAAAGACAAGCACCATCCACGAGGAGTCCGCAAGGGTTTCCACGAACCGCGCCGTGTATAGCGAAGGACTGGGAACCGGTGAGGCCATAATGAGTTCAAGGTCTTCAGAAAGGAAAAAAGTGGAGAAGGTCGTAATCATGTTGCTGATCATGACCACGAAGGTGAAAGTCACCAGGATCATGGAGAGGAGTTTGGTCGCTGCTATGGTTCCGAACATCTCTTCCGCGGTAAAGTACGTCAATGCCTTTACAAATACGACGTATATCACCGCCCACAGAATCGCGACTAGGCCGATGACGAAAATGTACCGGAGCCTTTCGTGTCTCGAAGCCCTCAGGCGATTCTGCAACTTTTTCCAGCGTGGGCTCAGAAGCAGCAAAATATCTGTCATAGGTCTTCTTTGTGGGTCTATTCTACAGGGAAGAGGCCGCAAAGTGTGGTGCCAGCCAGCGTAGGATGCGGTGAGTGAAGCGAACCGCATCACCAGTGCGAAAAGAGACAGGCAACGCGAATCCCGCTTTTCGCGGGACGGTTCCCGTTGGTCACCACATCTTACGCGCCTAGAGGGTCTGCATTAAGCTCCTGGTTTTCCGTTACCCGGACCAGCTTCTTTTGGCTCTTTCTCTTTATCGATCTTTTCCTCTTTTTTCTCCTGCACATCAGCCGAGGCGGAGGACTCAGCTTTCTTATCCTCTTCAGTCGCTTTTTCCATTAATTCCGCGTAGAAATCGGGACCGGTTTTCTCTCCGGGCGGTGGTACCAGATCGCCATGGACAACCATACTCTGAGCAGCCTCGTCATTCTTGCGTGGGGGTTCATGGTGATGACTGTCCATTGAAGTGAGCGAGTCCAAATCCACGCTATTGCGGATATCCCACATCATCTTCTGGAGTTCTCTGTACATCTTTCCGAAGACTCGGGCTGTCTCAGCAAGTTGACGCGGCCCCAGGAAGATCAGAGCGATGACTAGAATAAGCACTACTTCCCACATTGATATGCCGAACACGGAGAGCCTCTCTTGCCTGCGTTTTGTCTCAGATACTATAGCACATTGGTATCAGATCTCCCCTTCGGTGGAGACTACGCTAGTAACGTCCAAGATGTCCATATAATGCCGTCCTCCGCCCCAAGATTCGATGAGCAGAGATACGTTGCCGATCAGCGCGTCCAGGCGGGTGTCTTGGGACGTGAATCCCGACTTATAGTCGGACAGAGGCTTCATCCAATCGAGCGCGTTGGAGCGCAAACATATTTTGACCTCGAACCCCTGACCCGCTTTTATCAGAATGACCTGGCCGCAGTGGTTTTTGTCGGTTGAGGCATTTGGATGCTTGATGTCGTAAAGCTCCACGTCTTGTCCACGAATAGTCCGGATGAGTTCAATTCTCCGCATCTCTTCATCGAACAGAATCTCCGATTTTTCGGAACACGAGACGCAAACTGCAGGCTTGTCTTCAGGCAGAGCCGCCGGCTTCTTGCCGCAAATCGCGCATGCTTGGTCAGGGGAAGATGACACCGACATGATTTGTCCTCCGATCCGCGTTGGCCTCGCCAAGACGGTATTTTGAAGGTCTTAGGGAGATGCGTCGCATCCTTTGACGCCAAAAGGTTTGCATCACGCCGGGCCATGACTATAATTAGGCACCGGTCGGGGAGCGCAGCGTAACCAAGACAGTCCCCGCCGGACTGCAAAAGCAAGTGGTCTGGCCGCGATAGCACCGAGAAAACTTATTCGGGGCTCGTTTGACTTATGATAGCATCGACCACCGGCGTTGAGAAGGAGAAGAACCATTATGCGGATAGCAACGACTGCAATTCTAGCAATCCTATTGGCCGTGGCCCCATTGGTTCGGGCAGAAACAGGCCCTGTCGTAGATTTCGACAACGAGAGTCACGACTATGGGCGCGTTATGTACGGCGATACGGTAACCCACGAATTCACTTTGACCAATACAGGAGATCAGACCCTTACCATAGAGAAGCTCGAGTCTAGTTGTGGTTGCACCAAGGCAGTAAAGGGCGCTTCACAAGTGCCGCCTCATGAAAAGACTCACATACTAGCCTCGTTTGATACTAGTGGATTAAGGGCTGGAAAAAAGCAGAAGAAGGTCTTTGTGCACTCGAACGATCCCAAGAGACCGGTGGTCGCTCTAACGCTTTCGGCTGACGTAGTTAGAGAGCTGAATTTAGATCCTCCCAGCGTTGCCAGAAAATTACCCAGCGCAGTAGAAACACTTTCTTTTCCAGTGAAGGTCAGCAACTCGTCGGACAAAGCGGTTACGATAAAAGGAGCAGCGGCCTCCGCAGGCTCACTCCAGGCCGTCTTGGACCCCGAGAACATAGTAGTGGGGCCTCGTTCAACGACGCCGTTCACCCTCATATTGAAACTCAAAAACGAACCAAATCAATACTACTGGATGGGGAAAGTCTCACTGGAAACTGATCATCCGAGGGAGAAAAAACTCGAGATGCGCTATCTGATACAGCTCAACCCCGACTAGCCCTTTCGAGACTTCCGTTTCTTGTTTGGGGAAAATCCTATCATACAGACCGGACAATTGGAGAATTCATCACCGGTGTGACAATGTTGTCCGGAGGTGACGAAGAAATCTTAGAGTCGTGCGGAAGTCCTTCCGAGCGGGATCTGAAGCTATTGATAAGGCGGAGCCCCTGATCCACGCCGTATTTCCAGAGTACCAGGACTAGGGCCGCGGTCCCCGCCAGTCCTAAAAGACACAACACGAGTAAGATGTAGCCGATCCATTTGGCGCCCAAGCTATTCGTTGACAACGGGATTACCAGGAGCAGAAGAAGGAAGAATGACTTTGGGAGCGCGCTGAGACTGCCCAGGAACGTCTGGACGCAATCCAGGACTTTCATAAGTATTTTGAAGCCGACCCAGATGAGACCTGCCCCAAAAATCAGGAGCACACCGAGGCGAGCTAAGTAAATCTCTGTCGAAGATACCTGCAGACCGCTGAATAGAAAATCCAGTTGAAAAAAGTTCTGTAAATGAGGCAAGCCGTCCCAGGGTATATTCATACCGGCCTCCACGCCGAACCAATGTTTATCATGCTGTGGTTTAATAATTAATCATATTAAACCGTAATAGCGCCACTATTAACGCATATACTGCGTAAGGAATCAAGAAAAAAGTCTTGGAGCCGTCGGGTGCCGGATCGGCCACCGTTGTTTTAGGGGCGTCATTGACAAAATCAGTGCGCGACCGTACAGTCTTGGCCAACGAGTGTATTACTGACCTTATGCAACCTATGGCACCTCAAAATATTCTTTTTTTGTCCTCCTTCCGGCTCTCCCTGCGAAAAAGAGCATGCTCGAGGGCTGTCCATATCCTCCTCCTATCCGTCTCTGTGATCTGTTTGACAGGGTGCGGACGGTCGCCCACATCCATGCTGGATCAGGCCCGGCGCCTGATAGATGAGGGAGAGTCTGCCAAAGCCGTCGAGATTCTGAACGGCGTTGTAGAAAAGAATCCAAAGGATGTGTCGGCACTGGCCATGAGGGGACGAGCCCTGGAGAGGACCGATGAAGATGA
>JBKQMK010000470.1:0-20180 GCA_052146735.1 Desulfomonilaceae bacterium
GAGAGTTGTTGACAGAAGACCAGGCTGCCTTTCGCTCTCTTCCTCTTGCCCCGTTCGACGCATGTCGAAAGCGATCGACCATTGCAAGCTCACTGTCGCTAGTGAGATTCGACACTAACGACTATTCTTGCTAACCCGGATAAACCGTCCTCTCCCCTAGCCTATCCGGCCATTTCCAACACCTGGACAAGTACGGAAACCATTTCAGCCCCTGTCGATCCTTCTCAGCCATTTTCGATCCCTTTCAGTCCCTCAAAGTGAGAGCAAAATGTGAGCATAGCCGAAGGTCCCCTACCATGTTATTGCCCTTAACCCTCCACTATCCACTCCACATCTCCGATCACCACATGTGCGCCTTTCACAGTGCCAGGTTCGAACTGGTGAGACGATGCCGCTCATGTGCGGTACGCTTTCGCTGGGAGCCCCAATAAAAGTTGGTCGGTCGGCCAAACAAGTGGAGGCCAATCTCAAATCCCATCGACTCCTGGGTGAAGCCCATGGGACCCCTCATTGATTGAACCGATCCCGGTGCTCGGTGAGGCATTGTTTCACATGGTGGAGGAACTTTTGCTGAAAAACTTCTTTAGAGAATTTCGAAGCGTGCTCCCTTATCAGATAAGGATCAAAGCTCGTGGAGTCTGCTTCGAATCTTTGAATTGCATCGTTGAGGTGCTCGGGACTCTGCTGCTGGAAAAAAAGGCCTGTCTTTCCAGGGATGACGGTGTCGAGAACCCCCCCTCTTCCATAGGCGATAACCGGTCTACCGGAGGCTTGAGCTTCTACTGGCGCTATGCCGAAATCCTCTTCGCCTGGTAGTATTAGGGCCTTGCATCGACTGTATAGCTGCATGAGTTGGTCGTTAGGGACCCATTTCAAAAAATCGATTCGACCCCGTGCTCGTTTCTTAAGTTTGCGACTCTCGGAGCCTTCACCCGCAATCACCAAGTGCTTGCCGTTCGTGTTGAACGCTTCCACTGCCAGATCAAACCTCTTGTATCCGACAAGTCTGCCTACGCAAAGGTAATAGTCGTCTTGACTCTCTGAGAACTGAAACTTCCCCACATCGCACGGCGGATGAATTACGTGAGCGTCCCGGCGATAGTACTTCAGAATACGGGCGCGCACCGCTCGGGAATTTGCAATAAAGTAGTCCACCCGAGCTGAGGCCGAATAGTCCCACAGCCTCATGTAATGTGCCCAGAGGGCAGCGAAGGGACGGAGAATCGAACCGCAGCGCTTAAGATCCTCATGAAAAAGATTCCAAACATATCTCATAGGGCTGTGGCAATAGCAGATATGACAAGTCTCGGGTCGAGTGATTACGCCCTTTGCAGTGTTGGCGTCACTGCTGACAACCAAGTCGTACTCGTGAAGGTCGAAAAGCTCTACTGCCAGAGGAAACAATCCCGAGTAAAGAGGATGATACTTGAGAACACCTGGAAATTGCTGTAGAAAACTGGGCTGAATTACTCGGGAACGCAAGGAAGGCGACAACTCTCGAGGATTCGCGATGACGCAGTAAATATCCGGACTGTCCAATGCCTCACAGATCGCCTCGGTGACCCGCTCCGCGCCGGTCATGCGGAGGAGCCAATGATGTACAAGCGCGGTTCGCGCGCTGCGGATATCCATCCAACCTCTCCAGTCAGTCACACAATATAGCTGAGCAGACTTAATTCACCACCAAGGCGAGGCTCGCGGCCCTGATGAACAGTCGGACGGCCCGTATTCCCGCTGAGCTAGACTAGGGCCTTAATTTGCGCGAGAAACGCGGGCCTCGTCTCATGGTGCTGAATTGCCCTCCCGTGATTTTGCGGAGGATCAAGGAGGCTCGCACCTTCGGGACCCGTATTCCCGGCTTGAAGCGTCGAACAAGCCCTAAGTTCGGTATGCCTTCCCCGATGTCACTTTGCCTGCCTCATGAACCACTTCTTCACGATTGGACAACTCTTAGCTTCGGCACACCGCTCATGAAGTTGATGCCGCGCCAGGGCCATTCTAATCTCTTGGATTACAGGGCTGTTCCAGGCTTCTTTAAGGAATTGAGCCAAGGTCTTATCACGTAGTTCGCCCCATGTAAACAGCGGGGATTTCGAGAAGCAACAAGGCATGATCCCCCTACGGAGAACATAGATGGTTTCCCAAGGTTCTCTGCATAGGGGAACATTCGCGTGTTCCAGGTCTCCACCGAAATCATGTTCACACACTAGAGCAATTCCTGCCGAGTCGGCCAATGCCCTGGCCTTTTCAAGAAACTTTGTAAGTGTATCCATATCGAGCAGTTCATCACGATAATTGAATCTCTGAGAAGACGCCGATCCATTAATAATTTCGAATCCGGGATCGCAAAATAGCGACCTCAATTTTATAGCGTCCACTCCTGTGGCCACCATCCGTTCAAGGAATTGTTCAAATTCCCCCACGTTGGAAGACATTGTAATGAACGACACGATAACCCTAGGGAGACCTCCATATCTCTTTTTCTCTATGCAGAGGTCACGGAGGTTGTCCAGAATCTTATCTAAGCTCGCGTGGCGGTAACGTCGATATCCTGGCTCGGTTGCAGAATCAATAGAGACATAAAGCGTCAGTTGTATACCGAGGAGCACTTTTCTGATGTCGGGTGCGAGCAGCACTCCGTTGCTGGTCATTTCAAAACGAATTCGACGTGCCTTCAACTCATCCAAGATTTTTGACAAATCCGGGTTGAGCAATGGTTCCCCGTATCCGCAATCCACAATCTGTTCCGCATAAGTGAGGAATTCGTCAAGTCGGGAGATCGTGTCCAGGGTGCTGCGGAGAGGTGACTCTTCCTCCAGCGATTTTGTCTCGTTCCAATGGCAGTACGTACATCGGGGTCTGAGATTACATCGCGTCTCCAGGTCGATCCGCAATTGAGGCGGATAGGAGAGTAATAGTGGCTTTCCTTCACAGAACTCCTGCGTATTCATCCGTCTGTTAGACATCTTCATCCGGGCGAACTCATACTGTTCCTGGTTCCGCAAAAGCCCGAATGAACGAATCATCACACCCAACTCACGCGAATCTCCCGGCACATGGATTAAAGGGTCCACCTCGAATTCCAGCTCCGGCCCGCCGAGGCAATGTAGATCGAGACAATACGTGCCCCACCCTTTGTACAAACCTATCTCAATGCGCTGGTCGCGATCTACTCCTTGTACAAGGAGTCTCCCCTTCTCACCATAGTAGCAGAGGTTCAATTCAACAAAGGGCACCGCCGGAGGTTTTCGAACACGAAATCTCTTCCTGGTCCAAACAAAGTAGCCGAGCTCGTCCTCTTCGATTTGGTGGAATCCCCACAGCGGTTGGAACGGCCCGAAGATACTGATCGGAACAATTGTCGCGAGCTTAGAAGGTATTGGTGACCGCACGAGAATCCCTCAGACGATGATTAAGGTAATAGGCCGCCTCACATACTAACACAAACCTATGTAACCCAGTACCAGTGAGAGAACATGATGCTGAACAGCGCCAGTAGTAGACAAAATACGTAGCAAACCGTTTCAAAATGTCCAGTTCTCGTCGAAAGGATGGCTCCGGACAAGAAAACAGGAAACACTGGCGCGACGTGGCGCCCTAGACCAGTGAAACTGGTAAACGACGCAAGAATCAACAAAAATGCCCAGGCTCCTTCAGCTCGCCCATTCCTTATCAATGAATACCCGGACAAAACAAGCCCCAATAGCCCGAAGAAGACGTTGATGTGGTGCATACTCAGTTTACCGGAGAAGAGAATCGGCCAAAGACCAACAAACCTATCTACTGTCATCATGTCTGCCCATCCAGGCACGTTTCTGGCTGTCCAAAACAGAAGCGGATCCCCACGTTCCAAAAACAGATACAGTGGGAAACCGAAAGAACCTAAAAGGCCCAATAATATCCACGCCATGTCCATCCCGATTCTCTTTCGACCAGCCCTTACCCGCTCGATATAAAGAAGCGCCAGTCCGATCACGCACAGCACTCCCAGTGGCCGAGTTGCTCCCGCAACGGCAGCAAACAGCCCTCCGAGGAACCACCATTGTCGGCCACCAAAATAGAATGCGGCGACAACCGCCAAGAAGAATACAGCGTCCGAATAAGAAGCGCTGAAATAGAAAGAAAATGGGTATGCACATATGAGGACAATAGTCCGGGCAGCCACCGCTTGATCATATCTGGACCGAACGTGCTGATAAAGAAGAAGGCAAGCCAGCAAAAAGGCTGTATTGGAAACAATTATCCCTGCCAAGTGCGTGCTGCCCAGGAGCGGGCGTACGGCACGCACTATCAAAGGATACAGAGGCCAGAATACGATATCTCGCTGCTCTGTGCCAGCTTTAGGAGCGTCCCCATAGCCTCGGTCGGCGATATCCATGTACCAACCGGAATCCCATCTGCTCCAACCATCCAGGAATCTATTTTCAGGAAAAGCGCTCCAAATGCCTTCACCCGACTTGGTGGGAATGAAAACTAAGCTCAGATAAACAAGAATGAAAAGCCCTACCCGAGAGATAATTACAATCCTAAGCGGCACGAGGAGATTTTGAAATCTCGACCCTCGACATGTTGGGTTGGAGCCTTGATCTGGAGATGTGGGCACTCTGGCTGCTGCGAATGGATTTCCCCGCGACATTGCTGTCACCCCGTCCGACCGACGCACATCAGGTGGTTTCCGATTGACCTTACCCTCTGACAAGGCATGTGAGAGACTGCACGACCCTAGGTGTATGCTAGTCAATGCACTTGGCATGAATGGGAGATTCCACTGCAACGTTCGCCAAAATTTGGTGAAACTGCCGGACTGAAGGTTGCTCCCTATGCAGAAGTCTCGCGCACCACGTGGCAAAACTTGCTATTTCGCCCTACCCGATTCAGACCTTCTACATCCACGAGCATCACATCAACATTGTTGCCCAACCACTGTCCTACACGTGTTGAAATGGCTTCGCCAGAGTCAAACTCGTCAGGAACTATTTTGAACAAAGGGCGTCCGTCATTCCTATCCAGGATTTGAAACTCGGTGATGCCGCCAATCTTGTCCAAAAGATCTTGGAAATAGTGTGTAGGATAAGTTCGATTCCCGACCCGGACCAGTTCGTGAACTCGACCTCTTAAATTGCGCAGCAAGAATCCGTCGCTATCTTCTTGCAGCACTCCCTGATCACCCGTTCGGTAGCGGATGAGAGGCATGGCCGAATTCGTGAGACCTGTGAATATCAGTTCGGGAGGGCCATCCTCCGTTGCCTCGGCTTCGGGCCAAACCATGAAATCCAGTAATCTCAAATAGCTGTCCTCGTCAGGTTCCGGGCTATAGGCAATGACCCCAAATTCGGCATTTCCGTACCGATTGATCACACGACAGTTCAAGGCATCCTGGATAAAGAACCGCTTCATGGGGTCGAGCGCCTCGCCGGTGGATTCAAAGACTTGCAAGACGCCCCGTGCGTCGTAACCGCGTTTCCTTACAAAACGACTGAGCGCCCACATAGTAGACGGATGACCCTGCACCAGATACGGACGAGCCCGAAGAAGCTCATTCCACAACTCTGCCAATCCTTGGTCATCCAATTGGTCTGTAAGGATGTTGATCCGATTGAGAGCCAGGCATTTGATGCGCTCCTTGAGCCGATCTTTTAAAGGAATGCTGTCGGGGAATCGGGTTGAAAGGTGAACTTCCTTCCAATGACGCTTCTTTCCAGCCCACTCCAATACCAGCAGATTTACCGCCGCGGTCCAGTCCAGCGCTTCCTGGGAATAGTAAATAAGTGTGGAAGGTCCGGTAGATCCTCCGGTCTTACGCACGTGGAGGACAGTTTGGGAAAAGCGTTCGCTCAGGAGCCGCGTTCCCTCACGTCTGATTATGTCTTTGGTCAGGTACGGCAACCGTCGCAAGTACGAGGGGTCTCTCTCGACTTTGCTGGGATCGAAGTTAGTCTTTTCAAACAGTTCGCGATAGTAGGGAACCGAGTCAGCCGCAAGCTGGACCACTTGACCGAGTCGCTGCAACTGCCAAGTCTTGCGCTGGTGAAATGGCCGCTTGGCGTGGCTCCTTAAAGTCCGAAGCTTGGATCTGATTCGTCTATGTTGTACCTTCTCCGCCAGAGGATAGAGAGCGTATGTGTTGAACAGCCTGAAGGGCACGTGCTCACTCCAGCTCTGCATTCGTAAAGTAAGCTGCTCGCTTGTAGGCTTCAACGAGAATCAGGGCCGCGTGATCCCAAGTGAAATTTTGGAGCACGTGGCGTCTGAGGGATTCATCCCTCTTCCAGCCAAGGGCAGCCTCAATCCCCGCACGAATGTCCGCCGGGTCGTACGGATTCACGTACGTAACAAGGTCCTGGAAGTATTCTCTTGTCGATCCCACCGAGGTGAGGACCAGGCGAGCCTCTTGCGTAGCTGCCTCCAGAGCGGCGAGTCCTGGTGTTTCGAGCAGGCTGGGCAGGACGAATACCTCAGACGCACGGTATGCAGACTTCAACAGGTCACTGACGTGGGGCAAGAAGCCGCCGTACCGCACAAAATGCGACCCTTTTCTCATGCATTCCTCGAAGTACGCCGCCTCTCGAACGCGGCCCAGCAGAACCAGAGTCAAATCCATCCCCTGCACAGCTTGAACAAGAGTCAGCTGATTTTTTCTCGGCTCGATGTTAGCAACATTGAGCAGAAAAGGGCCGTCAAGATGAAGATGTTCTCGAAACAGATCGTTTTGGGCCAAACTGGTGAAAGAATCGCCCACTCCATTAGTAACGACGACACATTTCTGTGGGTCCAGATCAAAGAATGCCCCCAACTGATCTATCTCGGCCGCAGAATTGGGCAGGACGACGTCACAGAGATTAAGGAGACTCCGGATCTCTTGCATGGGATACTCGGAGATATTTTCGTCGGTGGGCCACAGAATAGGCGAAATGAGTAAGGGGAGCTTCTTTCTCTTAACGAATTCGCAAAAGTTCGTGGAGCCGCCCTGCACGGAAAAGTAGTGGACAGCATCAACGCCCTCGAACTGAGGATTCCACTGGTCGTAGAGTAAAACCTCCACACCTAGGCGCTCCAAAGCGGCCTTGCACTCCAGAAGTTGAATCTCACCGCCTCCCGGGCAATCGAAGGCCGCAGGATATGTGTTAAAAAGGACGCGCATCTGCGAACAAGACCTCCTCAAACGATCGCCAGATAGCACGGCCGTCGGCCTCTTTGGCTATCACTTGGAGCCGTTGCCGCTGTGCATCCAGAATGCGGCGGCGTAGCGAGTCATCGTGGAGCACCCGAAAAATGTCCGCTGAAATTGCTTTGAAGTCCTTCTCATAGTACACCCGACCGCTCTCACCCAAGGTTTCTCGCACAGCAGTCTGCGCATATGCAAACACAGGCAAGTCAAGAGACATGGCCTCTACAATAGGCATGCAGAAGCCTTCATGTTCGCTCATGATAACTAGGGCGTCACTGGCCTCATACAGCGTCTTGAGCTGTCCTTGAGACACTTCGGAAAGATATACGACTCTCTCCATGAGGTCAGAGTATGTGCTCTCAAGAAGGTATCGGAGATACGAACCGTAGCCCGCGGAAAGGAGGCTTCCAGCCAGGAGGAGACAGCTATCAGGGTCTATTCTGACGTACTCCTGGAAGGTAGCGATAAGGTCCTCGATCTTCTTATGGGGTGCAAGTCGCCCCACGTAGAGCAGTTTGGTACCGCATTCAGGCAATTCCGTGGGTTCCGAATCCATTCGATTCAGAGGATGGGGGGCCACGAAGGGGGGACAGACCGAGACAGAGCAGCCTGCCTGATCATTCTGCGGATTCTGCACTCCGGTCACTCTTTCTGATAGCGTCAGTTGCGACTGAAGCACCGAGGCCGATCCATGTGAGTTAGCCAAAAGTTTGGGAAATCGGCCGACGATATGAAGTTGCTCGTAAGCCATCTCGCAAACTCTTGCCAGTTCTGGATCGAAAGCTTGCAACGCTCGTGGAGGAGTGATTCCATGGAAGTAGAGGATCTTCCGGCATGGAAGTGCGCTGATGGCTTCCATAAACGGATCGTGGATGGAAAAGTTGAAAAAGACCACATCGCATTCCTGCACAGATGCCAGGAAGTCAGGCACAGTCCTAACGAAGCCTCGCAGATCGTGATCGCAGTGCAACGAATAGATCGTGCAGGGCACGTTGTGGCCGATCAGGAGTCCCCATACGCTCATGACGAACGCACTTACAGCATCATATTCCTGAAAACTTACTGTGACCAGGTGGGCTCGGACATCCTCAGGCCATAGAAACCACGGGGGCGCGAAATCGCGTGAAGATGAAAAGTCGCTCTGCAAACGACTGCACCGCTCTTGCGCCTGCACAAGTGACTCCCGCGAATTGTACACCGGGACCACCTGCTCGAAGACGATTGCATCATTTTGAGAAGACCTTAGCACCACGTGCAATTGGAGGACTTCTTCACGAAGTCCAGAAATCACATCCCGATTAACCCATTGCTCGGTTGCGCCCTCGGACTTCGGGAAGCTCACCGTGATGCCCTCGTCCTCCCTAGCCAGCAACACCGGGACCTGCCCGGTATCGTCCAGATCACGCCTCCACCAACCAACGTGACCCTCGGGATGGACACAGCGGGCAGCGGAGTAAACGTCGATGACGAGGAAGTAATCGCTGCCGGGTGAGTCCAGGTCAAGCGACAAGTTGAGCAGCGTCTCTCGACTTGTAACAAGGTCGAGCC
Source organism: Desulfomonilaceae bacterium (assembly GCA_052146735.1). Classification (GTDB taxonomy): domain Bacteria; phylum Desulfobacterota; class Desulfomonilia; order Desulfomonilales; family Desulfomonilaceae; genus CAWBBA01. Next base: position 8,717 of record JBKQMK010000470.1, read on the forward strand.
ATATCTTGTCGATCCTAACCAAAGGCTGTCTGCGCTCATCACTGATGGTCACTAGCTTCTCCGCTCCATCGTTTCCGGGCAGTCTCGATGAACTCCCGTGTCATTTCCATGTAGAGAAAGCCTCTATTTAAGGACGGTTCGATGTGGCTGTTCTCGTGGTATTCATTGAAGGAAGATATGAGCACTTGGTGAGGATACGGATCCAGAGCGAGCGCACAATCGAGCATGGCCCGGTAGGTCTGTCCACTGTTCCGTGGAATCTTCCGCCGGAGGTTGCTCCTGCGTGCGATGTCCCCTAAATGAGAATCATCGTACCCTGGACTCACCGTGAAGATCCTGAGGTGGCGGTTCCATGCGGACCCGCTGTCGTATACGGTTTTCCACGTGTCGCTCCAGCGAGCCGGATTGCAGATGTCCAGTGGCGAGAACAAGGAAAAACCGTCGAACAAGCCCATGGTCTTCTTTTGCTCTCCACGGGAATCGTATGGCCGGAGACTCGTCGCAATGCGTACAAAGTTAGCGAGACCCTCTTTCATCTGGTTGATATCTTGCCTGCGACCGTCCAATTCTCCAGTCCAAAAGACGTAGAGCACCGGTTTTTCTTGGAGATGCAGATAATGATTATTCCCGACGAAATGGGCGGAGATGTGATCCACTGCCCGGACGAAGTCCGAAGGTGAACATCCTGCAGGGCACAACTGAATAGCGAAATGGAGTTTGGTGCCGACCGCGTCCGCGACGCGAAAGAGATTCTCGATGGTAGCCTTTTCGAAGGGGTTCATTCCGGCCGGTTCCACATGGAGGTTCAGGATGAGGAAATCGATGCCGGCCTCTTCCAAAAGCTGGAAATGAGCCTCCAGAGTAGACCTCCGAAACGACTCATAAAAGCCGGACAGGGGGGTATCTGTGACTGTGCCGTACAGCGGATTGTCATTCCAATGACGAGAACCGTACCCGTCACCGTACCAGCAGTAATATTGAATGCCAAACAGTGTATTCTCACCACCCCCCGCCTGTAAATCGTCGGTCGTCATAGCGTATATCGCTCGATGCGAGTGGTGAGTCTCCTCGATGATAGCGAGAATTTCTGACGCTGATTTGTCCCAGGTATGTGAAGACGCCTTGGCACGTCCGGCTTTTCCCATGCGGAGCGCGACAGCCCGGTTGGCTCTAAGGAAACTCATCTTCTCAGCGAGGAGGTCTAAGCGAGGCGGTACAAGAAAGGCACAAGACTCATCAACCACCTCGGTGAACCCTCCTTCGTCAGCGCAAATAAGAGGTCTCCCCGCGGCCATTGCCTCGAGCGCAACAATCCCGAAAGGTTCGCTCCGGGGAACGAATACCACTGCCAGACACCGAGCAAGCGTTATGCGAAGCTCCAAGTTCGATAAACCTGAAAGAAAGAATACCCTGTCCGCGACACCGATACGGTGAGCGAGGTCTGCCAGAGGCTCCCTCTCCGGGCCATCCCCTATCACATAGAGTTGGGCGTCGTCGACGAGCCTGATGGCCTCTATGACCAAATTGATTCTTTTGTGCGGCCACAACTGGCCTATAGTTACAAAAATGTTTTCGTCAGCTGAGGGGCCGTTCCCATGTCTCCTCCCCGGCCTCGGTTTCAGAGGCGTTGGCCAGACCGGCACAAAGTCATCCAGGTTCACACCCGGGTACACGACATCAGTCACGCTTCTGTGGTACACCTGCTGGAGGTATTGAGCGGTAAATCGGCTGTTGGCCACAATTCGTTCGGGTCTGCCGACCTTGTCATGGAGATCCATTGCATTGAGGTAAGCCTCCAAGAGTTTTGCGGACACAGCATGGTAGTCCTGCTTAGGATACAGATGAATCCTCCTCTTGAAAGCCACATTGGAGGACTCGAGGAGTTCGTCCCCCCTGAGATCGTGTAAGACTCTGAGGGGTTCATGAGGATACCAGACCATTGGGTGCAGATCGATCAAGTGAGTCGGCCAAAGATGCGCATTGTACACGTCGTGGTTGCCGATCTCCTGCTCCCAAATTTTGGGGAGGAGCACGCAGTTGAGCAGTGGTGCGTGCTCCCCTTCGAAATACGGGGTGATTTTCACAAGAGAAACGCGTTCCCCGACACCATACTCCGAGAGCCTGTCAGGGTTGAACTTGGACGCGTATATAGTGATTTTATGCTGTGTTTGCCATCGGGAGACACATTCCAAGAGGAGTCCTTCCGCTCCGCCGTATTTGGCCAACTCTGGAATAATGATTCCTATGTCAAGCATGGAGGCAGCCTTTCGATAGGACCTACCGTTCACTGGATCGACCCGATGTAAGCCTCAACCACCTGTGCCGGGGGACCGATCATTCTTACCGTGTGGCCTTCGATCCACATCACTCGGTCACACAAACTAGTCACATCCTCCATGGAGTGTGAAACGAAAACCATTGTCACGCCGTTCTTCTTGAAGTACTCGAGCCTCTCCGTGCACTTCTTCTGGAAGGACAAGTCTCCGACTGCCAAGATCTCGTCGATAAGGAGAATATGAGGATCCAAGTGAGCCACGATGGAAAATCCTAGTCGCGCCAGCATCCCTGACGAATAAGTGCGGATCGGTTGATTAATATAATCGCCCAGTTCTGAGAACTCGATGATGGATTGCAGCCTGTCCGCGACCTGTCGTCTGGACAACCCCAGGAGGACTCCGTTCAATTCGATGTTTTCAGCGCCCGTAAGCTCCTGATGAAAACCGGAGCCCAATTCAAGGAGCGGTGAAACCCGGCCCTTGACTTCCACCGACCCGCTGGATGGGCTTAACACTCCTGCAATCAAGCCGAGCGTCGTGCTTTTTCCAGCGCCGTTGCGGCCGATTATACCGAACGTTTCGCCAGGGTATACGGAGAATGAAATATTCCGCAATGCTTCGAACCTGTTCAGCCGCAGGGACCTTACCGCGCGCGGAAAGCCAAACAGGAAACGCTTCAAGCCTGCGGTCACCGGGTGATAGAGCGGATACCACTTGCTCAAGCTTTCAAAAACAATCATTGGCGCTGTCATAAAACCTCGGCAAATCTCCACGCGAGCTTGCGATAGACCAAATACCCGACGAAGAAGATCACGGTCGCATGCACCAAGCTGATTTCCACATACGCTACGTTCACAACTCCGTCCAGCAACAGGCTTCGCCAACTGATTATGAGAGGTGCTACCGGATGGAGAGTGAGAAGACTAACGTATTTCTCGGGAATCATCTTATCCGAATAGAGCACGGGCGTGAAATAGAAAACAAAAACCATGATAACAGCGACCAATCGCTCCATGTCACGAAAAAAGAGGTTGACGGTGGCCAAGAACAAAGCCGAACCAAATGTCAACAAGAGCTGAACAAACATGAGGATCGGAATGCCCCAGATCCACGTCAGCGACGGAGAGCTCCCGTATGCGAGCAGAAAAAGCACCACCACCGGCAGCGAAAGAGCGAAATGGGCCGCATCCTGAAGGACCATTGCCAGGACCACGCTGCTCCTGGGGAACTGAATCTTCTTGATGAGGGATGCGTTCCCTAGAAACGTTGCCGGAGAGGCGTTCACAGAATTGGAAAACCATTGCCAGGGAAATAAGCCGCAAATAAGGAAGGGTACGTAGTTTTCGATCTGGATCTTCATTACGACCTGAAACACTACATAGAAAACAAAAGCAAATGCTAAAGGATTGGCTATTGACCAAACGTATCCCAGCAAATAGCTCTTGTACCGAACCTTGATCTCTTTCTTGGTCAGTACGAGAGTGAGTTCGGCGTAGCGACTAAGTTGATTCGTACCGTTCACAACTCTCTCAGCGAACTTTGCTCCAGGACAAGTGTGTCTCGCGTCTAGTACGCTAAGTCCTCTGCTTCCTAAATTCGGCCACGAATTCTGATCAATCAGGTGCCCCTAGCCTTTAGCGGTAGGGCCGGCCTACCTGCCGGCCTTACCGGTCCAGCAAAAGCGCCGTCACGCCACCAAACCAGCGAACCAAAGAACTAAGCCGCAAAATGGCCCGGAAGATTTATTCCGTGCGAGGACAGGCTCGCACAATCAGTCTCCTATTATCGGATCGATCCATTGCAGTCAATGCTCTGGGTAGTCCGACTGGAGCACATGATCAATGATCTCAAGCATTTGATCAAGCCTGGAATCCCACGTGTGCCTCTTCGCAAGTTCCAAGCAGAGTTGTTCGTCCGGACGGCGGCCAGACAGAATCATCTCCACCGCTTGACAGAACTCCTCCACAGAATCAGCCTTCACGTAAGATTCGCTATAGCCCTGGAGCGCCGGCAAGGATGTTGCAACCACGGGTTTCCCAGCCGCAAGATATTCAAAGAACTTGAGCGGAAACATTGATCGCGTGTACGGATTGATCTTGCACGGTAGCACAGCGACGTCGATTCCTCTCAAATAATTCGGAAGAGCCTGATACGGACGATGGCCCAGAAGATGCACGTTGGGTCGTTGCAGAGCCGCTCTTCCATGTCTGGACTCGGCAATCCCTGGAGGGCCGACAAGAACCCAGTGCCAATGAGGTCTTTGTTCAGCCACTCCTGATATGAGGTCCAAATCAAGCTTATGGCTGCTGATCGCGCCAACAAATCCTAGTCTCGGTCGAGGAATGCGGGCAATCTCCGGCGGAATCGCACCGATTGAGCGAGCCGCCGAAAAATGATCGAAATCCGCGACATTGGGCAAATAGTATGTCTTTCCTGGCTGCAAGGCCCCGAGCCTTTCGAATAGCGGCCGGCTGGTCGCAAATACCACGTCTCCTCTTTCGAGCATGGATCCTTCCGCTTGGCGAACCTGTCGAGAGGGAATCCCAGGAACCGAGGACAAATCGTCTACGCAATGGTATATCAGCAACGATGCGTGAACCGCATCCCGGAGCCTGAAAACGAAAGGATTGTAGCTCCAGATAATGACTTTTCTGAATCTCAGAATCTTCAGCAAGAGGCTCAGACAAGATGTGAGCAGGAAATTATTGAGCGCCCGAGCTGTCCGGCTACCATAGAACGGAAGAACGAGTGGGGAGTATACGAAGAGCCGGGGGCTCACCCGGCGAAGACCTCTCATCGACTTCATACACCGCTGAACGATTCGTTTTAGATCGCGCGGTTCTCGGGTAGGTCTGCGAAGTCCCAGAGATTCTACATACAGCACCCTAAAGCCGCGGTCGGCTAGCCGGACTGCGGTGTGTTGGTTATTAGTCCACAAGGGATGGTCCCAGTCCGCGGTAGAAATGATGACGATATCCCCGAGACATTCCTTGGTGATCCCTGGGTTCGATCTTGAGTCGAGGACCACGGTCTGTGATTCACTTGGGTCCAAAAACCATTCCTTTCCACGTAGCGGACGGGACCTGGACGCACTGGCCCCGATCGTAGACAAACATGGCCTCTCCGGAGTCGGTGACCCACAGCCTAGCTGTATCCCGTTGCACAAGAAAATCGAGACATCCGGCGAGAGAACACCACCACAACCTGTCTACGGCGAGGATGTGCTCAAGGAATTGCTCGTGCACTTCAAGGCGCTCTGCTTCGGAATCCCAACCGTAGGTGTACTCAGGCCCGAAGGGATGATCCAGATATCCGAAAATCGCTCCTGCTCTCTGGTGGAGGGCGAAACTTTCCTTATAGGGGTAAAGGGATCTGCCGTACCTGTGGTAGCAATCTCCGTGGAGCATGCATTGCTGACTATGAGATACCACGTGCTTCTTGACGAACGGAACGCGCCCGGCTCTCCCTAGTAGAAATTCCGGATCGTTGTGAATCGTTCCTCCTACAAACCCCCGGTATCCTCCGTCCGCAATAGCATTGACTGCATAGGGGGGATTCTGGTGAAAAGGAGAGACTGCATATAGGCCGGATTCGTCTCCGGGCACGTTTCTTTGAAGCCATGCTCTAGATTCAATGGCTTCCTGAAGGGCTGTCTCGTATGAACCGCCCCAGTTGGTGTGATGGTGCGCAGAATGGGACAGTATAGCGCCGCCAAGGCCGACGATCTCTCGGAGGAGTTGCAGGTCGGCGTCTCCCAAGTGGAGCCCTGTGAGCAAGGCCACCGAAAACGGGAGCCCCATGGACGAATACAGGTCAAACAAAGGTCTGGCCGATTGTACACCCTGATCGCAGTCCAGGCGCATGGTCACGGCCCCCTGATATCCGAGAGGGATTTCATTCAGGTACGGATAGCACGGGAGCTCTTCAGACCGGTAATTACCCCAAAACTCCTCCACCATACTCCATTCCAAGCTGTCCACAGGTCCGACGTCTCGGTTAATCCAGAGAGCTGCCCCCTGGTCGCTGTCCTTAACCGCTGAGTACGTAGACAGCGCCAAACCTTGTGCAGACTCGATGCTGCCGATGGAGACAGCCTCTCTGCAATCCGCGGCACAGGCGATAGACCACGAGGTCCCATCGCATGGGATAGATCCGTAGCCCAGATTGTTCCATTCATCCGCAAAATCGTAACGCACCAGCGGACGTGCTCCCACGACCGCCGCTCTTCCCAGAGGGTGCTCCTGCACGTATCGAATGACCACCGAACTGACGTTGAACGGCTCGGTCGGGTCAATCGCAACTCGGGCCCAAGTTGGATCAGGTTGCTCGTTTTCAAGGATCCGGATGCCGAGCCTCTCTGCGATGGCCTGCCCCGTTCTTCCCAATACAAGGGCCTTTCCATAAAATTCGAGAATGTGCGTCAAAATGGGTAGCTCAGCATCGGTCGGACTGATAAGGACGGCTGCTTGCGGCCTGCCACAAAAATGCTCGTAATCAGCGTTCTCAATTTGTGTGGCGGTGAACGAGCGCTGCATAGCTGCCGTAACTATTGCTTTCACATAAACGTCATCGGCCCGGGACAGAACCACTATCTTGCCAAAGTCGTTGTCAGCAGCACTCATTTCTTACACAGCCGGCCTGACCATATTGCCGCCGCTGGGCGCAACACCCTGAGCCATTGTGATAAGATGTTTTCTCAGAGATCGCCCTATCAGGATTGCCAAAGTTAGACTTCTCGCCCTCATTTCGCGACAATTCGCTGAATTCATCATAACTGCACCTGCGCAAGCAATACCAGACTTCTACTGGAACAGCAACGCCCAGTTTGGTCAACGTCACCCCTCGGCACAACAAGATTATGAAAGTCGGGGCTAGTGTCCTGTCCCGCAAATAAGTTTGCATATCTTTTCGACCTTTTTGAGGATGGAATCAGCGGTTGCTGTCCACACGAAAGGTCTGGCATGTTCATTGTAATGAGCAACGAATTCTTCGATCTTGGAGACGAGCTCTTTTGCGCTGCGAAAAGAGTCTCTGCGGATCGCTTTTTCAGAGATATGCCCAAACCACCGCTCCACCTGGTTGAGCCATGAGGAGTAGGTGGGAGTGTAATGCATGGTGAACCGGGGATGGTGTGCCAGCCAGGTCCACACCTTGGGGTGTTTATGAGTTCCGTAGTTGTCCGCAATGACATGCACATCCATCTCAACAGGGACGCTCTTGTTGATCTTCTTGAGAAAGGCAAGGAATTCTTGGTGACGATGTCGGGGTTTGCAGTCGGTCAGTACTGTGCCATTTGACGTATCCAGGGCTGCAAAGAGCGTTGTAGTGCCATGGCGGAAGTAGTCGTGCGTAACTCCTTCCACATACCCCAATCCCATGGGCAATACTGGCTGGGTACGCTCAAGCGCTTGGATTTGCGACTTCTCGTCTACGCATAACACAACCGCATGTTCGGGAGGATTCAAGTACAAGCCAACTATATCACGGACCTTTTCCACAAAGTACGGATCGGTCGACAGCTTGAATGACTTCGTCCTGTGGGGCTGAATGCCAAATGCCTGAAAATAGCGCTGCACAGAACTCTTGGAAATGCCGGTGGCCTGACCAGCACTCCTCACCGACCAGTGTGTACCGTGGTCTGGAGCACTCTCCAAAACGGTTTGGAGCAGATTCGCCACTTTCTCGTCATCATGGCTCCTCGGACGCCCAGGCCGGTGCTCACCGTACAGACCGACGAGCCCACTCTCCAAAAACCGGGTGCGCCACTTGCCTACCGTCGGCATTGATACGCCAACCCGTCGAGCAATTGAAGTGCTCGTCTCTCCATCTGCAGAGGCAAGAACAATCTCTGCCCGCCTCACCAAGCCGTGAGGAGTTACTCGTGATCTCGTCAGTTCAAGCAATGTCTTGCGCTCCAACTCAGATAACGCGATTTCTTGTTTCTTGGGCCGTGCCATTCTCCTTATCGGCCTCCATCATTAGGATGGAAGCTTTATCCCAAAAAACACGCACTTCTGCAAGTTATTTGCGGGACAGGACATAAGGACATCCTATCACTCAAGGATGTGGCATACATGTGTGGCTCAGCACTTCCATTGGTTCAGCATTGCTGATCCTCTCAGTGTGATCAGCAACTCCCGAGATTGTGCTTGACGGAGGCGAGGTTGGACAAGTACGCTCAAGATTAGTTCAAGGCCCAATAAGCGGCGAACGGCCACTGCTATATTACTGATTCGGCCAGAATCCGACGCGAACCGCAGCGTACTCCTGGTCCAAGAGCATCGAATTGTTGCTCAGGGGTTTTGGTGACTGCAGGCAGGGCCCGTGCTGCATAATTCCGCTGAAGGGGGCATTCGCGAGATAGCAGGCGAGGAATTGCATTCATGGAGTTCGGCATTTATTTTTATCCTTGGTATCACAAGAAGAAATGGGATGAAGCTCCTGTTCCCCACCATCCCCTTAGAGGCCTCTATGATTCACGAGATCCGGAAATCCTCACATGGCAAATGGATCTCATCCAACGGTGCGGGTTTGACTATGTGGTATTTGAATTCGTCCCTCTGAAAGATTGGAACTTTGGGCATTGTGCAATGGCTATCGAAAAAGCCATTTCGTGCCTGCGCGATCTAAACATGAAATGGGCCTTCATGGTTGACGGCGCGGTGATCCCTCCTTCGGACCACCGAATATATGACATTGAAGCCATGATTCGGTACATCGAAAACTGCGAGTGGGGAGATGCTCTGATTAGAGGCAAGAGCGGAAAGCCTCTTTGGCTGTCGTACGCTCCGCTACCCCATGAAGCGGCTTATCTCCAGCAGGAATTCGACGCATATGAATGGAGATTTCCTGTGTGGGTTCGGCATTGGGGCGAGCCTGACGAGCAGTTTGCCTTGCCGGCATTCCGAGACTTTGGCGCCGAAGCACAAGCAAATAGAGTTTCCGTATTTGATTCATTGGTCAAGAGGCACTATATCGCCTTTTGGGAAAGTGCTGACACCTCTCATAATTTTGACGGCTTCTGCTCTGTGATGCCTGGCTACTCCGATATGTTGTTGAAGAGGAATCCGCAGTTGGCCCCGGAAGTTGACCGCCAAGACGGTGTCACATTAATGAAACAGTTTCAGAGCGCCGTCGAAACTGAACCTGATCACATCCTTGTGTACAGTTGGAACGAGTACTTTGAGGGTTCGAACATCGAGCCGACCCTGGAGTACGATTTCACATACGCTCAAATAGTGCGGGACCTGATCGACGAAACTCGTCAGCATCGGACTAACTGCGACACTCGAGGGCACCAAACCAATGCAAATAGGGAGTGATCTAACCTTTGTGATTGGAGGTTGCCGTGACTGACCCTCGGCTTAGAGCAATCTTTCATGATCTTGTTCCTCTGCACGGATTCCATGGAAGTGAGGCAGACGTATGGGGTCCCTTCTTGTGGTCCAAGAGGCGGTTTGCAGTTCGAAAATCAGATACAGGCGGAGCATATGTAGCGCGGCTCTGTTTCAACGGCGATGAAGGGGTGCTGAACATCAGAGCAAAGGGGGCTGTTGGGAAAGCAATCAGTATTCGGCGCGGCTGGAACCACTATCCGCTCGACTTTTCCAATGTAGGTCCAGCCGATATAGAGTTTGAGCTGAGCTATGTCCCGTCGGTGCCTGGTGATTCTCGAGAGCTGGGGATCATGGTCAGGAGTATCCGCGCGTTAGAGAGCCTCCAAGCGCTTGGAGAAATTGAAAATTCTCTGAGTAACAAATTCCTCAATGATCAGGAATTTGCTGACGGCAGAGTTGTCCTGGAATCCCTTCCGCAGCAACTCCGAATTGCCTTTGAAGCCCGCTGCAACATGAAGCCCCACTGCGTCTATTGCGATTGGGAACGCTCAAAATCCGAGGAAACAGATTCGCCTTATCGGCTTTCCCACGAAAAGCTTATAGAAATGGGAGCCTTTTTGTCTTTGGCAGAGCGTGTAGGCGATTGCAGTTGCGGCGAACCACTGCTAAACAGCGATTTCTCAAAGGTTGTGAGTAGTCTGCACCGCAGCGGGAAGCCGCTTTCTGTGGCAACCAATGGACAACTACTCGATTCCAGTAATCGTTGCGCGTTACTGGGAAAGGATGTGGAGCTTTACCTCTCACTGGACGCGGCTAGCCGCGAAAGTTACGCACGATACAGGAACAAGAAGTTCGATCTCGTGGTAGACAATCTCCGGGCACTTTGCCATGGCAGGCCACTGGGCACTCTGCCAAACGTGATCGCTGCCTTCATTTGCATGAAGTCAAATCTCGATGAATTCCCTGCATTTGTTGATCTCATGAAGGAGGTGGGCGTGGATGGTATCAGGGTCACCAGCCTTAATACCTATCCGCATTTGATGAAGCGAGTGGCTCGCCGGGGCGGTTCTGAGTTTCGATACGGGCAAGAATCCATGACTCCGGCGGAATTTAATCGATTTCTGACCGGCGCAAGGACCGCGGCCTCGGCGAGATCCGTGCCCCTGTTGCCCTATTCCGACTTTATGGCCGAAGATGCCCATGTAAACGGTCCTCTATGCAACGAACCTTGGAAGACAATTAATGCGGCGACGCGCGGGCTTGTGATGTGCGTTTTCAATCATGGTGCAATCGTGGCTCGGTGGTCGGAGCAGGGTCGGCGTGCTACGGAGCAATTCCTGTTTGACGTATGGAATGGGGAAGTGTACCGCGAGATTCGCTCCAATCTAGCGCAGGGCAGATTCTCCAGGCTGTGCGTCGCCTCCTGCCCTATAGCCCGGAGGACACCAAAAGAAATTTGGGAGAAAAGCAGACGTTGAATCGAAAGGCAAATCGATTCGGTCCCGCACCTCCTCTGGTTCTTCCACCGGGCCATCCTTGGGAGGACTTAAAGACCTTTCTGCGGAATGTGGTCATCGGAGCTCAATCTAGCGACGAACTTCTACAGTACGCCGATTCACACTTGGATCGCTTCCTATACACGGTTGAATTTGGGGTCGAGACAGATTACGGCGAACGGGGAGGTTACTGACAAGGTTTCTTTCGCAGAACTGAAAGGGCACCGACTCCCGATAATGCTCAACCGACTCTAGTGCACAAAGTAGGTGCCTATGAATTGGCTAGACACTTCTCTTGGGAGAATCGTCCCCACCAGTAGCCCTAAGACACATACTGCAACGGCAACTGTAAGGC
>JBKQMK010000471.1:0-7318 GCA_052146735.1 Desulfomonilaceae bacterium
CTCCAGAGTCACTTCTCGTTCGCTCATGACCTCTTTGAATCTCGTCGAGTCTCCCAAAACCTTGCCGATGATGTTCACGGCAGATGCGGGCACTATTTTGCCCGGACTACTCATTGGTGTGGGGCCGAAGAAGATGCAGAATGCCTTGCCCGTCGGCCAGTACCCGAGTTCGCCAAGTTCAACGACCTCTTTTGCGCTCGATTCCAGTGGGGCTGAGACGGGGATGGTGAAATAGATCTCGTCACCCCAGGTGCAGAAGGAGCATGTAAGCGGCAACGCGGCCGCCACTTTTTGCGCGGTGGGAGTGTCGTTGAGTTCGGCTTCCATGGAAAGCTTGGCGATACTGATTCTGATTCTCATACTGAATGCCTTTCCGTGCGGTTTGAACAGACCTGGATCAATTGCATGTTGTACCGGTTTGATGCCTGTTTGCAAAGGATTTTGTGAAATGGGGGGGTAATGGTCAGATATACCGATTCGCTCACAAAAGGTGAAGACATCTCCGACGCCGGGTAGGGGCAGACCTGCGTGTCTGCCCGCCGATTGGGCGCACGCGCAGGTGCGCCCCTACACGAACCTATTGCACGCCACACGCCACCGGATATTCTTTGTCTAACTACGGCTTTGAGTCGCACGTTGAGCGATTGTTGAAACTGCTGTTCTGATCGCCTATCATTTGCCCATGCCGCAAACAATGCCTCCCTAACGGTCAGTGGTATGCTGGTTAATGATCCTTCAGCTCAGCCAATCCCCTCCGCATCGTTCGATGTGGACGGTATGCTCGGCAGGCTGGCCAAATGGCTCCGGATCTTGGGATTTGATGCGGTATTTCCGCGCTCCCGGCCGTCAGCGGGTCGATTATTTGTGACCGCGAGGAGGTCGGTCACGCATGCCGGGGCAATCGTCGTCAGTGGAGAAGACCCCTCTGACCAGTTGAGACAGGTGCTGGATCACGCAGGTATTCGTCCGGACCCGAGGTTTTTTTTGAGCAGGTGCCTGATCTGCAATGTTCCCGTTCGTGAGGTTCAGCGGCAGGACGTGGCGGGAAAAGTCCCGGATGGCGTTTTTCAGAGATCGCTAAACTTTCACGAGTGCCCGGAATGCGGCCGCATCTATTGGGAAGGGTCTCACGCGGAAAGGATAAAGAAGAGGCTGGAGGAGAGCACTTGAGGATATGCCGGGGAGAACTTTTTGCAAAAAGGGCCTCCCCGGTCACTCTTTAAAAAACTCATAGGTTTTACAACGGCTTTAGCATGCACTGGTTTTTCATAGCATTGAGTTGTGCGTTCTTAACTGCGTGTTGCGACGCGACATCCAAGCGCATAATGCAGGAGCACGATGAATGGGTGACTGGGACAATCATCCTCGGTCTTGCGAGCTTGATTCTCCTCCCGGTGTTCCTTTCCCTCGATCTTAAGCCGGTTTCATTCGAGTTGATCGCTTTAATGGCGATAGTCCTGCCCCTGGAGATATTGGGTTACTACCTTTTTCTATCTGCTATCCGTATGGGCGCACTGTCGCTGACTGTCCCGTTACTGGCTTTTACGCCGGTGCTCACCATTCTGACCTCCGCACTGCTCCTGGGGGAGCGCATCAGTTGGAAGGGAGGATTCGGGATAGGTCTGGTCACGCTTGGCGCTTATGTTCTCAATGCCGATCTGATAACGCTTAATCTCTTGGCGCCAATCAAAGCGTTGTTCTCAAACCCGGGGTCGCGTCGGATGTTTTTCGTTGCCGTACTGTGGTCTGTCACATCAGCGCTAGGGAAAAAAGGGGTACTAATCTACGATCCCATCCCTTTTGGATTCATTCTGTTGTTCGGTGATCTGGTCATTTTCGCTCTGGTCTGCCTTTTCCGCGTTCGGACGGGTAGAGTCCGGATCAAGCTTCGAATGAGTATGCCGGGTCTGTTCCTTCTTGCGGGTGTTCTGATGGCCGGTGCTGAGATTACGCACGTCATTTCGCTCAGCATGGCCCCGGTGGCGTACATGATTTCCGTGAAGAGGCTCAGTCTCGTCTTTGGGGTCATCCTGGGTCGGGTGTTCTTCGGAGAACATAATATCCGCTATCGTCTCATAGGGGCATCCGTTATGGTAGCAGGCGTGTTCTGCATTTATGGCTGAACGGCTACCAATCGTGCATCCAGCGGCTGCGGTGATGCACCGCCAGGTTGTCAGAAAAAGAATTCTCACGGGATTTTCGGTTTCATAGTTTATGATATGGAGAAATGCTTCAGGACCTAGGCTATCCATCATACACTCTAGTGCTCATAAACATTGGGCCAGGATTGGTTTGCTGATGTCCGGCGCACTGGACGGCTGAGAGGTCATCAAAGTCCCCCTTTACAAAAGGGGGAGCATGCCACGTAGTCTCAACCCTTGTGCTGACATCGACCTCCGCGGATCGAAAATGACCTTTAGGAACCAGACCAGGCAGCCAAGACTATCTTAATTCATGGAAACCAGCCCAACCTACGTCTCCCTCACGATTTCATCCGCAATTAACCCGAGTGAACTATCCGACAAAATAGCAGCGATCCTGGGGCGTACGCTAAGACGATCACCCGAAGACATTCGGCCCCTCTTCGAGAGAGGGGCAATCAGGTTGGTCAAGGTTCTGGCCAACAGCGATCTTGATAAACTGATCAGACTGCTGGAAAAGGGCGGCCTACAAGTTACCGTCATCCCTTTAGAACGCGAGGCTTCCTCGCCGCCACTTGTGAAACTCGCTTCAAAAACCATGGGCAGTGATCTAAACGTGCAGCCTGCGCAGGCAAAGATAGACTGGAAGGAAGGAGAAATTATTGAGGGTCTGTACGAGATCCTGGGGTCAGCGTCCGGCGGTATGGGGAAGGTCTATTTCGTCTTCCACCGTGTATGGAAAATGATGCTCGCAATTAAGACGCCGCGGCCAAAGGCAGTGAAGAATGAAGCGCGGCTCCTACGGTTCCTTCGAGAGGCCGAATTGTGGGTAAATCTCGGATTACACCCGAATATTGCCACCTGCTATTACGCTCGAGTGATCGGCGGTCTTCCGAGGCTGTTCATTGAGTATGTGGACGGCGGAACGCTCGATGATTGGAATGAGAAAAAGCGGCTCAAAGACCTTCGGACAGTAGTCGATCTGATGCTCCAGTTCTGCCACGGGATGATGCACGCGGAAGAGCAGGGCATGATCCACAGGGATATCAAGCCCCAAAACTGTCTCATGGGGCGCGACAAGACGCTCAAAATCACCGACTTCGGACTGGTGAAGCGGGTGGAAGAGCCCTCACGAGATCCCCGGCCCATGGATGCCGTCTCTGATGTGACCCCGGGCCGGTACTCCGATACCAGCGTGAGTCTGTTTGAGGACGGCGTCGTAGGATCCCCGTGGTATATGGCCCCTGAAAGGTTCAAGGAAAAAGGGCGAGATGACATACGTTCGGATATTTATTCCTTCGGCGTAATGCTCTACGAGATTGCAGTTGGGACCATGCCCTTTCAGTTCCCCAAAGGGTTTTCATTACCCGCCCTTGTCAGGAGCCATTTACGCGTCCGGCCGACGGACCCGCTGTCGATTCGTACTGACTTGCCCCGCCCTCTGGCGGACATCATGATGACATGCCTGGAAAAGAAGCCCGAAAGCCGCTATTCGTCCTTTGTGGATTTGTGTGGGGCTCTTGAAACCCTGAGCCGTGAGCTGTCTCCCGGTCGGGAGCCCAGACGACCTCCGAATATCGTGGCACTTAAAGCGGACTCTCTGAACAACCAGGCGGTGTCCTTGCTGGACCTCGGCCGCGAAGAAGAGGCCAGGGGGCTCCTTGAGGACGCTCATTCCGCCGGGCCGGACCATTTGCAAGCTGTTTACAATCTTCACACCCTCCGGTGGGCCAGGGTGGAGACCTCCGACCGAGAGGTCATCAGTCGTATGGAGTCTCTCAAGATCGAGGTAAGGGAAACAGCGGATTATTCTCATCTCATGGGTCTCATCGCCCTCCAGCGCGGAGACCCCGTCGCAGGGGTATCACTCTTGACGAAAGCCTGCCGGCAAGGTTCCCTTTATCAAGAGCGCTGGAAGGACTATGGGGGGGAACCCCGAAACTTTGTAAGCTCGCTGGGTTTGGTTCCCATAGGGGAACAGGCTTCGTTTGCAGGGCATCTCAAAGGAGTTATTTCTGTAGCTTTTCCGCCGGTAGCGGGCAAAGCTTTTTCTGTCGGCGAAGACCGTTCAATCCGCATCTGGGAACTCGAAAGCGGTCGTTGCCTCAAGAATCTCCGGACATTCGCATTCGTGCCTGTTGCCGGGGCGTTTTCGCCTGACGGGAAACTCGCCGCCACTTCCTATGGAGACGCCTTTAAGACAGTGGACCTGTGGAACATGGACCAGGCCCAACTTCTCAGGCGCTACCAGGGGATGGGAGCGACCCACGTTTGCTTCTCGCCGAGTTCGCGGTATCTGGCGGCCTCAGGATCAACGGGGCGGATATGCATCCTCGACACTTCTTCAGACAAGATAGTCCGTGAGCTGCCTCAGTCTTACGGAAATATTTCATCGCTGGCACTCTTGGACGATGGGGAACGCCTTGCGGTTGGTACGGAAGACGGCCGGCTAATGGTGATAAGCGTAGAGTCGCAGAACCCGCTGTTCACTGCCGCTGCACACCAAGGGCAAATTTCATGCATGGATGCTTCACTTGACGGTAGCGTCATCCTAACGGGCGGTATGGACGAGGCGGTGCGTCTTTGGAACGTTGGTTCGGGTAAGGAATTGATGCGCTACGGGGGACATCGCGGAACGATAACGACCGTGCGTTTCATAGCTGATGGGGATTACATTGTTTCAGGCTCCGGAGATGGGACCGTAAAGATATGGGACGCAACCAGTGGGCGTTGCTACAGAACGATCATGGCGCCGGGAGAAGAGGTCACTTGCTGCGCCGCCTCTTCGGACGGGAAGCGCCTTGTCACCGGCGGACCACACGGTTCGGTAAAGCTTTGGTCCCTTGATACGGGTTGGTTTGGCAAGGACTTCCTCGAACCCGCTCTGTGCCGTCCCAAAACCTTCGGAGAACTGGTCGGTTTGCACAGTTCCTTTGAGGCCGCAATCCAGGATTTCAACGCAGCATGGCGAAAGGGGCGCCGGGAGGAGGCCCTCGCGTGCTTCGAGCGTATCAGAAATGTTCCGGGCTTCTCTTGGTCCAGGGAGGCCATTCTCGTCCGCAATGCGCTGCAAGGGGAAGCGCGAGGGCGGCTGAAATCAGCCACATTTGTCAGGTCATTTGACGGCCACCATGATGCAGTGGTCAGTTTAGCTCCAAGCCCCGACAGTTTGACTCTTCTCACTGGAGGCCTCGACGGTGCCGCAGCGCTGTGGGACGTCGTAACAGGTCGGTGTATCCGGCGGTTCAAAGTCAACAGCCCGGTGAGCCAAGTGCTGTTCCTCCCCAGGATCAGCGGCATCGTCACCTGGAGCATCGACGGGGTTCTCAGAAGGTGGGGCCTCGGAGGGGACCTTGAACAGGAAATCTCGGACGTGCGGCTGCCGATAGCCCTCTCCGAGACGGGCTTGGAGCTTGCTGCCATGGCTCCGGACAATTCCCCGCTGCGAATTGATCTGAAAACCGGTCAAATGAAGAGGGTAGGGGCCCCCGTCTCAGGTCTCAATGTCGTCTGCTTTTCTCAATGCTTGGACACCGTCTATAACCTGCGGGAAGAGAAGCGCATTCAGCGATGGTCTGTTGTTGATGGCCGCACTGTAAGCGCGTTCCGTGACCTCGGAATAAGGATCACCTCATTGCTTCCGACAGCGTCGGAAGACAAAGTAGTCGCAGGTATGGAAACGGGCGAGATCATGGTATATATGGCAGGGTCCGGTGTGAATGTCGCGACTCTTAGAGGGCACAAATCTGCCGTGCGCTCACTGGCTTCCGCCGGGGATGAAAGGTTTTGGCTGACCGGGGCCGACGACTGTTCCTTGCGGATCTGGGATATTTCGGAGGAACGATGTGCAGCCACCTTGGAAGGACACTCGTCACCAATCAGGGCAGCGTGCTTCTTTCCGAACGTCTCAATGGTCGCGAGCGGAAGCAGTGAAGGTTCGGTGAGGCTGTGGGGACTGGAGTGGATGCTCTCGGCGAGTGCGGCGGGCTCCTGACAGAGCCGGGACGGCTCATCGGTAATCGAATGATTGTTTGTGACCGTTCTCCGGGTAATTGGCGACCGGCACGGAGAAACTGGCTAAGAATTCGGAGTGACGCGCGAATCGTGCCATTATCTAGGCCTTCATGTGTTTCGATTCCCTCACCCCAGCCCTCTCCCGGAGGGAGAGGGGGCCACTTGTAGCCTTCGCACAGTTCCCTCTCCCTTTGGGAGAGGGACCACAGGGTGAGGGTATGCGTCTTGCGATGTCAACCGTTCTACGAGTTTTGCGACGGTCTCCGGACGTCGGCCACGTTTCAGACTGCGTAACTGCTTCCCCGGTGAATGGGACTGATTACCTCAAACGACTGGTGGTGATTCGTGATGGAGAAGAGTTCTCGAAAAATAAATGCCAAGATGTTCCTGAAGGATTTCCGGGAAGGCAAGAGTGACGATGAGCTTATGCGACTGCACAGCCTTACCCCCGGCAGTCTAGCCAAGCTGGTGCGTCTTCTGCTCGACAAGGAACTTCTCGATCCTTCGGAGCTGAAATCGCGGCGCGCGGCTGCTCCCACGGAGCCCGAAATCCGCATTCCTCCACTCCGGCCTCAAGATATCTCCCCGGAAGAACCGGTACACGCAACGAGTCGCCAGGAGCATGTTCAAAGTGCTGGCTCTTCCTGTCCGCAGTGCGGGGCGCAAGTCACCGAGAGGATGCTGAGCTGCCCGGAGTGCGGCCACGTCCTGCCCGGCGAGGAGAGATGGGAAGCCGTAGAACCCAAGAAGGGCCTGTTTGAGCGTATTCCTGCCAGGTTGATGGGGTACATCATTGCTTTGCCTATAGGCATCGTCTTGTTCTTCCTCTTCAAAGACGTCATTCTGCCCATGACAGAAGCCACGGTGGAGAAAAGGGCCGACGCGATCCGCCAAGAAGTTCCTAAGGGCAAGAGCCCGATGCAGGCCTCGAAGGATCTGGCAAAACGGGCAGCGTCAGGAGTAATTCGGGTCGAAACCCAACGGTTGATAAATGACGGTGTTATTTCAGAGGTGAAAGACGATTACAGGTCCTTTACCGCCGGTTCACGGTGGCCGGAACTGTCTGATGCCGAAAAGCGCAAGGCTTTGGAAGACATACGCACCGCGTTAGTCAGGTCCGGCATGCCGATCCACTTCAGGCTCGTAAATGATGTGGGAGAGTC
>JBKQMK010000472.1:0-5116 GCA_052146735.1 Desulfomonilaceae bacterium
CGACGCATAGGCAAGTTCCAACTCTTCCAGATCGTACACTGTCATCTCAGCCCGAGAGAGGAAAGAGAATGTCGTCCTGGTCTGCATGGACATGCTCCAAGGCCTCCTTCCCAGTGGGAATTCTCACGAGCATGCAGGTCACTCCTGCTCCGTGTTCTTTCCAGGTGACTAGGGCCTTCACCTCTACGCCCTCAGCGGTTGGATGTTGTTCCCAGGGAATGTCCTCGATCGAGCGTTGCACGTGCATTGTCGCTTTCTTTCGTAGGTCATGGAACGGGGATGATGGAGAGAATCTTAGGGCTTTCCATCATCCACTTAAGTGGTTAGCAGCCGTCCGGTACTTCTGCCTTCATGTAGTCCGTATCCGCGTTGCTTTGGCGAGGGGCAAGCTCTTTCCCATTTCCCCCCGGCAAGATGGGGATCGTACAAATCATTAGCATCTTCGTCGTGCCCCTATTCTTGATCTGGTGAGGCTCGTCTGAGGCGACGTATATGGTGTCACCCGGAGACAGACGGATCCCTTTGCGGCCCCCGTCAATATAGGCAGCCTCTCCCTCGAGGAAGTAAAACTCATGGTCTTCTGCGTGGAAATGATACGAAGTATGCCCTCCCGGCTCGAATTCCATCAGGCGCATGGCAAAAATCCTGCACCCGTCATCAGTGGACCAGAGATAGCGGGCAAACATGCCTTTGAAGCCTTCCTTCTTTACTTCAACGGGCGGGACGTCAGAAAAGTGCTTCTTGTTCATAGTCTTTCTCCTTCTCATGTTCGTTTGGTGTCAGGCAATCCTGGACGCGCCAGTGCCGGCCTATCTGCCTTCTGTTTGCGAAAGCTGCTACGAGAGCCGACTTCTTGCCGGATCTCGAATAGCCTCCTCTCTTCCGGTATTGGTGACGAAACCCATGAGCCGCAACAGCCAGCGGCATGTGAGTCACCTGTATGTGTGATCTACATCTATATACTACAAACAGTAGTGGCGGTTGTCAAGAGGGGGCAGCGTTTTTTTCCTGGCTCGCGGAAAACTTTCTTTTGCGCACGGAACGGGAGGGGCAGATCCCCCGATTCGCACACACCGACCGGCCTGTACGAGAGAACCTCAGCTCTTTTCGGACCCTTTCCCGGCAAACCTAATCGACCATCATCAAACAGTATCTATTTCCCGGATCTGTTTTTTCACGAAGAGTTTGAATGTGAAAACCGTTGTTACGGGCCGTTTGATATACATCCATTCCGCAACCTTCCATTGAAGTCCTGGCCTTCGATGGATTAGCGCAAGGTTTACCTTCCACCGCTCCGCATTTCTTGCACTTTCGGCACGGTCCGGCTATGAAGAGAAAAGCTCTATAGAATTGATCCTTGAACATCTCCCCTTCCAGTTCAATCAACGTGTCCAAGTATTTTTGATACTCCTTTTCTTTCCCTTCCATTTGCGGGATTTCGATGTGGAACAAAATCGCTCTGTGATAGGAGTCCAAAATAGCCCGTGTCTGGTCCGCCGTCGGTGTATGGGGCGGACAACAATAGCCTCTGCCGTAACCCGGACAACCGAACTGGCACTTCAGTCTGACCCACGGCGCTGTGACAACGCTACTGGGGTGGACTTGTTTTGCGTGTGTAGCTCCCGCTTCAATAGCCAGGGCGCAATACTTTTCCAAATCGCCGTCAACCGAAAGAATTCTATTTTCACTACCGGCTTGCATGGGCTCCTTTCCTTTCATGATCTTCGGGGGTCAGTTTACGTTTAGTACCGGACTCGCTCCGTGGTTTCCATACTTCCTAATATCTTCGATCTGTTCAGCCTGACCTCTGCCGCAGGCCAAAAATTCACCCGTTCGTTTCTCGGGCGAAGATTTCGGTTCTTTCTCCATTACGATCTCCTTACTGTTTGGTCATCTACTCGCTTCGATTTCCCAAAGCCGCACCTTAACGACTCACTCACCCCCTATGCATTCGTCGGGCATTGCTCTCGGGGAACGGGTATTCCATTGGCGTGGAGCTGTCCCTCTCTACAGCCTGACCATGAAAGGGCGCAACAAGCCACTGGCCTCCTCGACTAGATCTCCTCTTCGTACCTTGACAGACCCTATATCTACGATTAGGATTATGTCAAATGAATTATTGTGACTCTTTACATCACTTCCAGTGATATAAACGGAGGTCGGCAAAGATGGATATTGGCCTGCTGAGAGTGTTTCAAGCGGTTGCTGCAGAAGGAAGCGTGTCGAAAGCATCCGAGCGGCTCCACTGCGTCCAGTCTAATGTTACGGCTCGCGTGCGACAGCTTGAAAATGAACTTGAGACACCACTTTTCTACCGCAAAAAAAGAAGAGGGATGGCATTGACTCCCGCTGGGCGGGTTTTGCTAGAATATGCCAATAGAGCCCTCCACCTGATAAGAGAAGCCGAAATAGCCGTCCGAGACACGGGTGAAGTCACAGGGGCCTTATCGATTGGATCCACAGAATCGACGGCTGCCGTAAGGCTGCCTCCGGTGTTGACGCACTACCTTCGGGAATACCCGAGTGTTGAGATCACACTGTCCACCGGCACCAGCGAAAAGTTGATTGAAAAAGTGCTCGATTACAAGCTTGATGGTGCATTCGTGTGTGGGCCGCTGGAACACGCGGATATTGAACAGCGACCGATATTGAAAGAGGAACTGGTGATCGTAACAGATATCAGGATCCAAACTCTCGAAGTCCTCGGGAATCCCACATTGCTGGTGTTTCCAGAGGGATGCGCCTATCGTGCAGTTCTGGAAAACTGGCTTCGACACTCCGGGATTGTACCGCACAAAGTGATGGAACTTCGGACGTATGACGGAATTCTCGGATGCGTCTCGGCAGGTATGGGGATCACGATGTCTCCCCGGTCCCTGATAACCAACTTGAACTACGCTGGCAAAGTGGGCATGCACACCGTTTCGGGGGACTTTGCGACAATACCGACTATATTTGTCCGCAAAAAAGACACTGTGATGAGTAGAGCAATGAGCGCTTTCGTTCAAGCGTGCCTGGATCTTTACGACACTTAACTGCACGAGCGATGAGACAGTGATCTAAAGTCGAGGGATACCAAATTCCTCGATCCATGACATACCCTTGAAGTTCATTTACTCCGTCTGCAACTGTTGTATGCACCCGGCCCTGTCCCATATACAAAGACCACCTACCTCGATCAAACACACCTGTCTCACGGATGCTTCCCTGCCGAGACCCGGCTTCACCAAAGGACGAGAGAGACGATTCCTGGGGTCAGATGGGTCAGTTTCGTGAGCACTCAGGCTGGTGGGTCAATTTCCCAGAGCACAGGCGGGTCAATTCTGGAGAGCGTCAAAGGGGAAAATCGGAGATGTGCCAAAAGCGGCCCGATTAACGTTCTCCTGCAGTGTCTTTCCTTCGAGCAGGTGAAAGTCTGCTCATGGACTCATCGAGTCCGGCGTGGTGGCTGAGATCCGGAGGAGAACAAACATGTCGTTTGGTTATACAGGTGTGGTACTGGACGCAGGCGAAGGCAAGACAATCTCCGTGCTAGGCGATTCCTACACCTATAAGGCTTCCAGGAAGGAAACGGGAGGGACCTACGCCCTCATCGAGGCCACGGTCCTAGGCGACGGGACTCCACCCCACATTCACAGAACTGAGGAAGAGGCTATTCACGTTTTAGAGGGTTCGCTCAACATTCTCGTTGGGGAACACACCGTTAAGGCGAATGCCGGGGCGTTTGTCCTCGTTCCACGAGGAACAGTCCATGCCTTCTCGAAAGTCGGAACGGCGTCAGCCAAGATATTGATTATCATTTCCCCAGCAGGCTTCGAGAACTTCTTTGAAAAGATCGCGGGTCCACTTGACCTTGAAAAGATCACTGCATTCGCCCCAAAGTGTAACCTGGAAATCGTGCGACCACTGCCGGGACAAATAATTTGGGGTTCATGGTTATGGAATAACTCGGTCTTTACGGAGGTTGGCGAAGAGACTTTTGAACATCTCCTCAGTATCGATGCAGTCGTGGAAACCAGCTCGGCGCGCCTTGATGGTGCTCGTGATGTTATCAAACTCCATGAGACGGAGAATGGCGTCGGCGAATGGCCACGACGAAACCTGCTCGTAGGGTAGTGGCTGCAAGCCATTCTTCCGGACAATAGCCTCCCAGACAGGCTTCTTGTCGTCCATGTACACCGTAAGAGGCGTCGGGATGGGATCGGCTGGCGGCATGTCGAACATCGCAGCGATGCGCGGCCAGAGGTATTTCCAACGGAAATAGTCGCCGTTGGTGATATTGAAAGCCTCGTTTTTGGCCGCCTCGGACTGGCCGGCCCATGTGGTCGCCTTGGCTAGTATTTCTGCCGAGGTGATTTGATATAAAACCGCATAGGTCTTCTCCGTGCCTGGAAACCTCAGCGGCAGGCCGAGTTCCTTTGAGATGGCGGCATAGACGGCAATCGACATCCCAAGATTCATCGGGTTGCCGAGTCCAAAGCCGGTTGTCGCTTCCGGGCGCAGCGCGGTCCAATTCCACGACTTCCCCTGCTGTCGCTCACGGAGAAAGTCCTCTTGGTCGTAATAGAAGTTGGGTGACATGAGCCGCGGGTCGTCTTCGCGGGCCGGCGTCTTAAAAGGGCCTAGATTCGCGCCATAGACACTCCCGCCTTGGTAGAACGTGACGTGTTGCAGCGAGGGCGAAGTTTCTTCGACGACATCGAGCAGGTTCTTCAGCATGGCCACATTGGTCTCGCTTCGTTCAGCCAGGTTCGGCTTTTCGATATAAGCACCGAACACGATGTGAGTAATCCCACTGATCTTTCCGAGCTTTCGTTGTAGGTCGTCCCGGTCGAGCAAGTCCGAGCTGATGCCTTCCACGCCCGCCGGCATAGGCGCGGAGCGGCGCGACAATCCGTAGACCTGCGTGCCGGGGAGGGAGGCCCAATGCTCGGCGGCTGCGCGGCCACTCACTCCGTGGACACCTGCAACCAAGACTGCGTTCTTAGTGGACATTTCTTTTCCTTCCTGTTCGTTTGTGAAATCAGTTCACAGTAATGACTGCACTGCGCAAACAAATGTTCCGGGTGGGTTCGGTCCCTCATACAATCGGATTCTCCTCGAACAATCGGGCGAC
>JBKQMK010000473.1:0-9762 GCA_052146735.1 Desulfomonilaceae bacterium
CTAAAAATTGAAGAAGCTTTGCCTGCACACGTGGTGCAAGCTCGCCTATTTCGTTGAGAAGCAACGTTCCCCCTTCAGCCAGCTCCAGGAGACCGCGTTTTCGCCTCTGGGCACCGGTGAAGGCCCCCGCTTCATGGCCGAAGAGCTCTGATTCCGCCAATTCTGATGGTAACGCAGCGCAATTTATTGAGAAAAAAGGGCCACCACTACGGGGAGAATGACGGTGGAGGTAGTGGGCCAGGTAGTCTTTTCCTGTTCCGCTCTCACCGAGCAATAGGACCGTGCTGTCGCTCTCAGCGGCGAGGTGGAGTTTCGCCAAAGTCTCTTCAAAAATCGCCGAGTTCCAATTACTTTGAAAGGGGAGCGTCTCTTGATCCCTGGAAGTCTGCTCGGTAATGTCACGACTAGTGCCGCAGAGTCCCACAACCTGGCCAGATGAATGCCGCAACGGTACCCTCACTGTATGAAGCGTGACTCCCTGCCCCACAAGTACCCACTCGTGCTGAGTCTCCACAATTTCCCCATTGAGGACGCGAAGCTCCAAGCCCCTGATCCGTTCCGCCTCTTCACGACTAAAAAACTCTTCCGCTGTTTTTCCTATTACCAGCTCCCGGGAAAGTTTGTGTGCCTCCAACCAAGCTGGATTCACGTGAATAAACCTCAAGTCCCTGTCTTTTATGAAAATGCCATCGTAGGCCATCTCGAAGATGGTCCGAAAACGCTCTTCGCTCCCTCTAAGCGCCTCGTGCGCAAGTTTCGCGTGCGTGATGTCGAGCATCACACCTTGGACGCAGATAGGCTGGCCGCTTTTATCGCAGACCAGAATCGCTTCGTCTCGGAACCATAGAGTCCGGCCGTCTATGGAATTCATCCGATATTCAGATCTAAACCGCTCACCGGTTTCACGACTGTGCGTGAATTCCCGAAGTACCCGCTCTCGGTCATCAGGATGAAGCCGGTTCCGCCACATTTCGGGATCAGTCTTGAAGTCGTCTTGGGAAATACCAAGAAACATCTCAACCTGGGGACTGACGTAGAGCGTACTAGCGTTTTCATCTAACGCAGCGGCATACGTTATTGCAGGGATTTGTTCCACTAGCACTCGGAACTGAGCCAGAGATTCTCCCAATGCACGCTCAGCCCGTTGACGCTCCCCAATTTCGAGAACAAGTTTTTCATTAGCCAGCGTCAGTTCATGTGTGCGCTCAGCGACTCGTCGTTCAAGTTGCTCATGAGCTTCTTGCAATACTTCTTCGGCCTTCTTACGCTCTGTAATGTCTCGCGATATCCCTAGAATCCCTATCGGAAGCCGTTGGCAATTGCGCAGGAACGTCGCGTTATATTGCATCCAGCGCAGGGTTCCATCCTTATGGTATCGTTGAACTTCTACGGAGTGCGAAACGTGCCTTTCTCTAGGGTTTGGATATTCCTTCTCCATCTCCTCCCTGAAAGCCTGTAGGACTCTTTCTCGTGAGGCGGATGTGAGGCCGTCCAAGGGGTCGGAAACCATTATTTCCTCAACGCTATACCCTAGCAGCTTGGTCACTGACGGGCTTACATATGTGTATTTGAGATTCAGGTCCTGCGCCCACATCACATCGCCCGCAGTCTCCACCAGGGTCCGATAAAGCTCTTCGCTCCTGGCGAGCTTAGCCTCGACCTCCAGCCGTTCGCGGACTTCCTGTTTGATCCTATATAATGTGTCATGGATCTTGGCCAGCAGGATTGCTACCAAAAGGAAAAAACAGAGAAATATAGTAGCGTTCCAGATACCAACGAAAGAGCGGACGGGGACAGAACTCGCTGTGTACTGTGTAACTAGCCAAACAACCGAACTGAGCATCGCGATCGTAAAACCGGCCCCTCGGCTAACGTACCAGGTGACCAGCGCTACAGGGATTAGATACAAGACTGCAACCTGAATTTCGGCCCCTGTAATGTGGTCTACCACTCCTGTCAGGCCAACGAGACCGACTGAAAGCGCCATTAGCCATTTATTCGATAGCCGCGTGAGCAAGTCTGAGATCTGCAAGCTTTTCGTCCTCCCCCATAATTCTCTCATTTCAAACGTCCAGAACGGCGGTAAGCAGCCCGTGGAACGAGACTTATTAATCTACCCTCCTTTCGCTCCACCAATGTGCCTCAGCGTGATCGACCAAGTCGCTATATTGCCATATGATTTCTCTATTCAATCGTGAACGTCAACACCATTACCCCGATTTTCTCGTCGCAAGGCCCATAAAGTCTTAGGAAAAGAAAGAGGAAAGCAACTCAACAAGAACAAGGACCGGCTCTCCGGATGCGCATGGACAGCATTATACACTTACCACCGTGGATTGTCACAAAAAGTTCGACAGGTCCGCTGCTGCAAGCACCATTTGCACGAGATTTAACTCTCCGGACAACCGGAGAGTTAAAAATGGACAGAGAGTCGGACGACCCAGAAAGTGGCCGCAGAGCCTGTATCACTCTCTGATGAACAGGGTAAGCCCGTATCAGCCTTGATTGATTTGCGGTTTTACTGGTCAAACATATCTTGAATTAAAAGGCTCTGCACCAGCCCCCTCCAACCATAGCGCCGACATGTGTCAGATGGGGACAATTTAGGAAAGATTTTTGACGGATTCGCTGAAGTGAAGAGCGAAGGTTCCGGTTTCATCTTCTTCAAAATCGTCATGGTTACCAGTCGTAAACACCATTCGATTCTTAAGCAAAGATGGCCACGTTTGTTGAGCCAAATTCCTTATATCTTTGGCCCATCACCAGGCCCAACGCGCGGCAGCTGCCTGAAGCTGGTGAAACGGATTCCGGTCATAGTTTCCCCTTTCTGAGAATCGCTCAAAATTGATTACATGAAGCCTGAGGGAACTGTAGACCACCTTGCAATGCCAATGCTGATGGGGCAGGTCAATACCCGGCTCGAGCATGGAGGTGTCGAGTGTGGGTCACCAGGACCCATGAGCGTATCGGGATAGGTCACTTTGCCCCGCTGTTAGAGGTTGTCATCATTGAGGTTTTCTCTACGCCGGCCATTACCAAGCCAAACTGACCCAGTCCCTCCGGCAACACCTATAAGATCCACAATGCAAGTTGATTCTCATATCCGGCCGTTAGCCGGCCATTTCCCATACTTTGTCATGCAATCTCCAGGCCGGGGCAATTTTGTGGCACGACACTTGCTTATGGCATTGAAGTAATCGCTCTATCGTCAATTTAAACGGTGTCCTTCACCAAAAATCAAAAAGTCAAGGGGAGTCCCGACTGGACATAAGGGCTTAAAAATCAACCAAAATGAAAAGGGTTGAAACGATCTTCGGCTGAGGAGAATCGCATTAAACGGTATACTTCAATGTTGGCAGAATTGAACGCGAGCCTCCTTTTGTTTACCTGGAGGCATGGCCTACGACGATTTCGGCGACTTGGACGGGGCCTTTGCGGACTTCAAGAATGCCATGGAAATCAGCCCGAGTGATGCAGACAAGTACAACAGCCGCGGGGAACTATTTCGGAAGAAACGTATGTTCCCCCAAGCCATTGCCGACTATCGCAGGGCCGTAGCCCTGGATAGGAACTTCGCTGAGGCCTGCTACAACATCGGACCTATCCTCGAATCACGGCAGCGCCAAGATCAGGCCGTAGCGAAATTCGAGAATTAACTCCAGAACAGGCAGAACTCTCCCGACACTGCCGACGTGGAGAAAAGGATTCAGGAGCTTAGAAAAGCAGCTCCGCAGCCCTCTACAAGCTTTCGGAACAGCAATCATACAATCGGGTCTGAAAACAGATTAGCCTTCCGGAGCGCTTGTGTCATATTGTAGTGGTGCTATACCAAACTGGGGGTAATACCGATGAAGAAGTACAGTGTTTCCTTCGTGGCTCTGTTTTTGGTGCTGAGTGTGTTTGCTCAAGCGGGGGCGCAGGTGTTGCCCATACTCGGAGCGGCAGATGCTGCCTACAACTTGGGGAAGGTCGCGGCCCCATATGTAAAGGAATATGGACCAAAGGCCGTGGACGCCACAAAGAAATATGGGCCAAAGGCCCTGGACGCCACAAAAAAATATGGGACACAGGCTGTGGATGCCGCAAAGGACAGCGGTAAAGGAATCGCAGGGTTTATTACTGTTGAAGCCAGTCGCGCTGTTTTCAAAGGCAAAGAAATCATCAAGCGAAATGAAACGTTTAACCCGCACTCAAAAGACGCTACTGGTATAACGAATGTTGAAAGAATGCAGAAGGGAAAGGCACCGCTAGGAACAGACGGGAACCCCGTTCAAATTCATCACGACAAACAGTCGGGTAGAGGAACGCTATTTGAGGTGACAGCCAAAGAACACAAGGCAATTCCGGTGGACAGAACTAAAGGGGGAGGACTAAGTCCGGATGAGAGGAAGGAGTTCAACTCGTGGCGTCCAGAGTACTGGAAGCAGAGAGCTCAGGATGTCTGGGAGGGCAAGAAATGACATTCAGCCCGAGAAACACGATAGAGCGTGAGCTTAATGTTTGCATACCAGATGACTATGATACCTTTCTAAAACGTTATGGGTATTATGACGAGTCGGGAGTGGAAGTTTACGGGATTTCAGAGAATATGGTTGATTTTGAGACGATTCCTTGCGTCATAGGTGCCACAAAGAACGCCCGGAAAATCTATGAGTTTCCAAAGAGTTTCATCGTAATCCATCATACGGGAATTGAAGATGAAGTCGTCTTGCTGGACACGAACGACGGGAAAGTCTACCTTATGAGTCATGGAGAGATTCAGAAGATAGCTGATTCTTTTCACGAATGGTTTGAAGCCGCAATTGAAAACGAGCAATAGATTTTAATGTAAGTCAACTGTACGGACATCGGCATATAACACGGCCAGTACCACGATGGCCACTATCACCGCCCCTGTCGGCATTATCCAGCCACCCTGATTTCTGGGGTCTTTAAGCATGCTACCCTCCAGGTGTGTGAGATAAATCTGGATTCTGAGAATCTTGAGTCCTGCTGCTTCAGTCTTCAGAGAACGCTCGTCAGATCAGGGCAAACGAGCTGGCATGCTTTTCTCCTCCGCCACCGTGACCTTTGCGGACTTCTCTAGGCCATATCCCTCCAAGGATGCCTCCAATTCATTTCTTATGTGTTCTTTGAGGGATTGTGGTGTGAGTACCCTGGCAGCTGATCCGAATTCCAGAACCCAGGACATCACCTCGTAGTTGACCGGAACCTCCAGAGTGACGACAACACTCCCATCCTCTTGTTCTCGTATCTCCTGAGTCGGGTGCCATACACGCTCTTTCACCACTTGTGCAGCGCTGGACCTGAACCAGACTTTCACTACTTCGGGGTTCCCTCGCATAACCCGAAAGGCCGTTTGTAAATAGTCATCCAAAGAGAAGTCCTCGGGGAAATGGAAAGTCTCCTCCAACACAGTGAGTCCTTTGATCCGGTCCATGACAAAAGTCCGCACAGCATCACGTAAATGGCAATGTCCAATCAGGTAGAAGCACCCGTTCATAGCCCATACCTGGTACGGATCAACGCAGCGCTTGGTCTCACGTCCGGTCGATAAAGCCGTATATAGGATTTCAACCTGCCGCCTCTGTGCTGTAGCGTCGCTGATCGTTGAGATGGTCTCCCGAAACGACTGGTACTCTTTGGGCGGACCAAAGCCCACTTTGAGTCTTGCGGAAACGTTATCAATATAACGAATCGTCTCTGCAGGCAGGGATGCCTTAACCTTGGCGAAAAGAGATTCAATACTTTCCTGGAAGGCTGTCCCTTCAAAAATTCTTAGAATATCTCGGCTCATGTGAAGAGACATCAGCTCAGTGGTAGTCAACGGGAGGGGAAAATCTTTTTTGAAGGTATCAAGGAGCTTCCAATAAGAATTCTTACCGATCTGTTCTGTATATAGGGGAAATCCGGCCTCTTCGATCGCTTCCAAATCCCGGTAGACCGACCTCACAGGAGCTTCCAATTCGACTGCCAAGTCCATTGCGGAGATCCCAGTTTTTCGGGATTCCATCATTCTTATGATCTTCCACTGACGGACCAGTTGCGTGCCTCTCATTTGGTCGCCTCTGTCTGCCGAGAAGGATTGGCTTCGGAAAGGGCCTAACAGTATCACACCTATGTAACCATTTACAACCCTTATACAATTTAATTCCAGCCACAACAAGAAAATTCTCCAAAAAATTTTAAGTTCATGTGTCCTGATTTAGCACACGTGGGCGGTACGGTTTGGGGGGGATCCCAAGAGACGAAGGAAAACAGAAAGGGGGCGTGATCAGAATTAGCTCTGACGGCGGCCGAGAACGCTTTAAGGAGAAAGGGGGTGATATGCGGGACGCCTAGAGGCTCCCTTGGTGCCCAGACTCCATGGGCTGTAATTGGGGCGATCCCTCACCGGACGCCATCCAGTTAACACTTAAACAAGACCGACTAGGTCAAAATCCTTTGGGAGGAAGAGTTATGGAAAAAGATGTCGCTAGAGGTGAGAAGGGAGGGGCTGGTCGCAAGAGGACCGAAGCCCCCGCGTCTAGTCAATCCCAATTGGGGACACCAGCAGTTGATCAGACAGCGGAAGGTCCTGAGTCTGCACCGGAAGTCGTATTGTTTCCCATAGCGGACATAAAGGTCGGCAAGCGCTTCCGCAAGGACATGGGCGACCTTGACCTGATGAAAAAGAGTATTCAGGAACACGGACAGATATCGCCCATTGGAGTTCAAAAGTCCGACTCTTCTCTTATCTATGGGGGACGCAGGCTACAGGCTATGAAGGAACTGGGCCACGACAAAATCATGGCCCTTCTTCAAGACTATGAGGAACTTGACCGCCTGCTGGTCGAATACGATGAAAACTATGTGCGCAAGCCCTTCACGCCCAGCGAGGCGGTGGAGGTGAAAAGGCGCATAGAGCCCAAGCTAAAGGCAGAAGCCAAAAAAAGGCAGAAACAAGGCGGAAGCCGCGGAGGCAAGAAAGCAGGAACCCGCACAGTGAAGGCCATAAAGGTCCGCGAACTGGTGTCAGACAAGCTGGGGATAAGCCATATTACTTTGACGCGGGCGGAGGAGATCGTTGCTGCCGTGGAGAAAGAGCCGGATAACAACGAGTATCTGCAGATCCTTAAAGACATGGACAAAACGTCCAATGTGAACCAGGCTTACAGCAAGTACAAGAAGATCACTGAAGCAAAGGGCGCCGCACCGGCAAGTGAATTCACGCTGACCGATCCTGACCATGAATGGTACAGATGGGAGTGGAGGCCCCTGGCTGAAGGAGATGGCAGTCAACTCAACGAAGAAAGTCTTAAGGCGCCTTACGAGACGAAAGTACCGAAGGCGAAAGTAGATGAGGAGGGCTGGTCCCATGTGCTGGTCCAAGACATACTCCTTGACGGTGCTTCGGATGACGACATTAGAAAGATATTGGAGGTGTGCGACAAAACCACCAAATGGACGTACGTCTTTGTCACTGAGAATCCTGTACGTCTAGCCGACTTCCAGTTCCCCGACAATTGTTGGCTAGGGGCAAGTGTGGCCACACAGGAAAAAGCCGTGGAGGCGATCACCGCACTCAAGAATGTCCAGGCTGGTGCTCGCTTTTTGGAGATCGACTGTTCGGAGGAGCGCTTTTCTTTTGAGGACCTGGACCCGGTGGACTGGGTAGTGGTGACGGCCAAAGATCCTTCAAATCAACCGACATGGGAGGATGTTTTCAAGCTTGAGTCTGCTGTATATGACCACGACAAGCGGATTCATTACAAGCCGACAGTAGATTGGGACCAGATTATTCCTTCGGAGATGCCGGAAACGGAGTAAGCTTGTGTAACTTCTGCACAAGCTTGCAAGCAAGTTTCGTGCCAACCTCAAGCTTGTGTAACTTCTGCACAAGCTTAAGCAGCATTTCTTCAAATCAGGTTCTGGGCTCTCCCGGCTACGAACGAGCCCAGGACTTTCTTTTTTGGGTGGAGGCAAAAATGCAAGAAATTAGTGTTCCACTGGACAAGTTTGATCTGGATGGATTCATCAATAAGACAATCAGCTTTATTGAGGCTCAGATCTCGAAAGAGATTGATCCCAGCGCGGCAATAGTCTGGGTCGAGGCACCCGGGCGGGGTCCGCACGACGAAAGCGACCAGGGCTGGCACTTTAAGGCAAAATTGATGGGAGGAGAAGCCTTCCTTCTCTTCCCGTTCGCCCTGCCCGGAGACTCCACCGAGCCCCACTGTGCTGATGGGAAGTCCTACAACATTTCCACAGATTCTTCAGACGATGATGAATACGAAGAAGGGGGCTATGTTGATACGTTTTTTGACGCAACTGTCGGCTATCTTGTCCGCGTGGATAACGGGACAATCAGCCTTAGTTCAGCCATTTGCCCGATCGCGGGAGGATGTGGCCCTCCCGCCAGGGTCAATTTGTACCCTGATTGCGGTGTCCTTGAGCAACCTATGACTGAGTTCGTTTGGGGCTTCCTGAGACGATAAAGTGAGGCCGCAAGAAGCGGAATCATTCCCTTCCGGCCTAATTCAAGAAAAATATATTCAGGAGGATTCAACAATGTCTCATTTTTCAGCATATGTTTTGGTATCTGGCAGCACTAATTATGTGCGAGGGAGAGTTTCTAGCCTAATGGCCCCTTACGACAACGCCTTTGAAGTGGAAGAGTACGAAACCGAATGTGACTGCATTGGGCAAGGGCAAGCACCCGACCCCAATTGCGAAGATTGTGGTGGAATCGGTAAGCACCTTACAACATTCAACCCAATGGCCAAACTCGATGGGTACACGATAGCGGACTATCAGCAGGTGTTACAGGCCGCTGCCAGGAAACCGTCAGAATGGGACAATAACCATGAGGACAGAGCAGGTATGGCCTTTCTTTCCGATCTAGACCTAGACAAATTGGCCTTACCTCAGGTCATAGTCACTCCCTCGGGCGAATGGCATGAAATGCAAGGAGACTGGTACTCGGAAGACAGGGACTCAGCCGATTGGCAAGAATGGAAGCGCACTGTCAAAGAGATATACGCAAAATGGCCGAGTGCTATCTTGGTCGTCCTTAATTGCCATCGATGATCTATGCCGTGGAATTGGGCTACCTGAACTGGTCTGAGACACAGGTCGCCCATTCCAAGTGAACCACAGACACGTTACTCTCCGGATACATCGGGAGAGTAACCCTCAGACTCCCACCTTCTGGCTCAAGTCAAATCCAGCCTCTGTCTCATCAAAGCTCTGTTGCCCCGCGTCGAGACATTCTTTTGGAGAATGCAGAAAACCCTCTCTTTTCCAGTGGACCCGAATGCGCCGCGCTCGGAGGAAGAAGTGAGGTCCGCGAGTGAGCAGCAAATTATGGCACCATCCGCAAAAAGAGTCTGCGTAAGGGCCAATAACAAGAAGAAACGGGCGGTAGGGTAATAAAGTCCGAAACATACTGAGATCACTCATTGCGCCTCAGTCTTTCTTCGTGAACTCGCCCAAACAAAGTCTTGTTCATGGTCCGCCCACCGGATCAGTCTTACGAAGTACAAAAATGCCCGCCTTGTGTGGGGGCAGCCAGCTCAAAAAGCTTTCCCAACGTACAATATGATATCCCTCAATTGCTCCCATTGTTACGATATAGGTATCGTCATATACCCACCACCAGTAGTGACCGTTCAATGACTGACTACTCTGGATGAAGAGCCACTGTGAGCAGTCTTTGGTTGCCTGTGGTTTTTGAGGACATGTTTTTTGGAAATTGGCAGATGGGGGCTCACTACCGGATGA
>JBKQMK010000474.1:0-5467 GCA_052146735.1 Desulfomonilaceae bacterium
GCGTGCAAACCTCGGTGGCCATCAATTCAATTCTCTCGACTGTACCCGCAGAGCCACCGCCTTCAATGTAATCTCCCACGCCAAATGGGCGGAAAATGATGATAAGCAAACCTGAAGCAACATTCGAGAGTTGTCCTCTTAAAGCCATCCCAATGGCAAGACCAGCGGCCCCAAGCATTGCCACTAGGGAGGTAGTCTCAACTCCCAATCTATGGAGCGCCGCTATTAATACCACACCGTACAAGAAAACCTGAAGGGAGCTGTCCGCAAAATAGACTACCGTAGGGTCTAGTTTTCGAATTGTGAGTACCCGCTGCAGGGTCTTTCTGACCAATTTTACCAACCAAAAACCGATCAGGATAATGATTAGTGCTCCAACTATCCGCCACGAGTAGATGCCTAAAGTTTTTAGCACTTCTGAAACAATGGTTTCCCACATAACTCACTCCGCTGACCAGAATTACGCCTTCCACATGGGGCTCGACGCCCATGGGATCGGGAGATCTGCATTCATCTGAGGTTATCTCGCCACACGCCCTCGGTCAATCACAATCTCACTTGAGATGTTCATGACTGCAGGTACCGAATTTTCACAATCTCGCGCAGCCAGAACGTCACAGGTGCGCGGAGGAAATCTGCGAATACTCAGCATGCCTCGAAACAGAAGATCGCGCAGAATTGTTCTGAGGGGCCTTATGAGTCGTCTCTGATTTTGCCTTGGATTTACATCATGCTTGACCCATGAGCACGTGGCGAGGTACGCTGTAAAGTACGAGTAAATCGCCTGTTGAGGCAATGGGGTTGGCAATTTTGCGACCGGAGACCAACCAAGGACCTTGGAGTGGCTCATGAAAACCGTCGTGTTCACTGATTTGGATGCGACTCTCCTGGACTCGGACACGTACTCCTGGACCCCGGCAATTAATGCGCTTGAGGCACTGAAAGAACGTCGGGCCTCAATCGTACTCGTTTCCAGCAAGACGTTCGCAGAAATGGAGCCAATTCATGGTGAATTGGGGCTGGGTGATCCCTTCGTCGTGGAAAACGGAGGTGCAATAGTCTTTAGGTCCGAAATGCCTATTGCCAGTCAATTACAGGCGCTAGGCAGGGGAACTGATCCGGTCCCCAAAGGCGATCTCTTGATGCTTCCGATGGGTGTCCGGTACGAACGACTGGTGACCGCTTTGGCCGAAATATCCATGGAAACAGGCATTCCGCTCAAGGGATTTGCAACAATGTCTGTCGAGGAAGTCGCATCCCTGACAGGATTGGGGATCCGGGCAGCGGAGCGGGCGAGAATCCGCGACTTTGATGAGCCGTTTCTCCTTTTGGAGCGCCTTGGCATGCCGGAAAACGCGATTGAAAAGGCAGCTGGGCACCGGGGGCTCACAACAGTTCGCGGCAGCAGATTTTGGCATCTTATCGGGCACGAAGGGAAAGGCAGAGCGGTCTCCTTGTTGATTGAGGCGTTTCGCAGAGCGTACGGCAACCTTGTTACTATTGGCCTTGGGGACAGCCCAAACGACTACCCTTTCCTGGAACTGGTTGACATTCCCGTGATCGTGGGCGGCGCGGATCGCGAAGGCATAGTGCCCGATTCGCTCACAAAGGCTCGACGTACGTCTGACAGCGGCCCAGAAGGCTGGAATGTCGCGATTCTTACTTGGTTATCTGAAGTGCAAACGTGAGACCGGCGACCAAAGGATATACCGCCGCCTTTGAGATGGCTCCGTATCTGTGGCTCATGCAAGACGACGGTCGATCATTCGGTTTACTTATAACCCAAATCCTGCTCCACAGGAGGTAGAAATGAGCGATTTCTTGCAGGGCGGACCTATCAGCAATCTCCATCTCTTGGGCGAACAAGAAGTTTCAGTCATTGGGCGAGAAATTGAGGAGGCATCACGGATCAGGCCCATAGCCCTCGTATTGCCGTGCCTGATCTCCGAATTGGACGGTCGTGCCTTAGGCCGCATCATTGAAGTATTGCAGTCCGTGGATTATCTCCGAGAAATCCTCGTAACTCTGGGGCCGACAACCATGGATGAATTTGCCAGAGCATGCGACTATTTTGCTCCACTGGCGAAAGCCGGACGCACTGTTCGACTCATCTGGAATGATGGAGAGAGGATTCAAACACTGTATCGAGAGATCGAAAACGCCGGCCTGTCTCCAGGAGCTCACGGCAAAGGAAGAAGCGCCTGGATGGCTTACGGGTACGTCCTGGCCAGCGGAGAATGTTATGTGATCGCCTTGCACGACTGTGACATACTCTCTTTCACGAAAAGCTTGCTCGACCGGCTCGTGTATCCCACGGTAATGCCAACACTGGATTACGAGTTCTGCAAGGGCTATTACAGCCGTGTGACAGATCGAATGCACGGCAGAGTGACCCGCCTTCTTGTGACACCGTTGATCCACTCTCTCATAAGGATTTTGGGACCTTTGCCTTTGCTCATGTACTTCAGGAGTTTTCGCTATCCTCTGTCAGGGGAATTTTCCATGATCTCTGACTTGGCTAGGGTCAATCGCATTCCGGCTGACTGGGGTTTGGAGGTCGGGGTCTTGGCTGAGGTCTACAGAAACTGCTCTATGAACCGAGTATGCCAAGTAGAACTCTGTCAAAATTACGATCACAAGCACCAAGATCTTTCAGAGGGCGATCCGGAAAAGGGCTTGTTCAAGATGGGCATCGACATCTCCAAGACTCTCTTTAGAGCGCTCTACTCCAGCGGAGTAGTTCTGGGTCAAGGGTTCCTCAACACTCTTCGAGCTACTTTCCTCAAGGAAGCGCAGGACCGTATGCGAATGTACCGTGACGACGCCCGCATCAATGGCCTTGTGTACGATCGTCACGGAGAGGGCACAGCGATCGACATGTTCACGGAAGCTATACGGATCGCGGGGGAGACCATCGAGAAGAACCCGATGGGATTGCCTTTGATTCCTAACTGGAACAGGGTCTTTTCAGCTCTCCCGGACTTTGAGGCCAAACTGCTCGACGCAGTAGAGGAAGACAACCGTCGGTTCGTCTCGGCTGGGGATTGACCTGCTATCGGTGTGGAGGGGCCATACGCATTGACGATTCCTCATCACAATGCGTATAGCGGTCCTCCCCTTTTCGAACTCTGCGGTCCCTGCTACCCGTGGACTGCGCAAGGGGATTCGGTGATCACCAAGAACAGACGAGGAGAGGCACATGAAGTATGCGAGCGCCTTGCGGCCATACTCAGTCAAGAGACTCGAAGAACTGGAACGAGCTGACATTGTCGTTGGGATTCCTTGCCTCGACAACGACAGGACCATTGAGCACGTAATCCAAATGGTGTCCCATGGTCTCAAGGAATTCTACCCGAGCTTGAGGCCGGTCATAGTGATATCCGATGGCGGCTCTACGGACGACACCCGAGATGTCGCGAAGGAGTTCCAGCTCAAACCGTGGCAAGAAAAGATCGTGGCTATATACAGAGGGAATCCTGGGAAGGGAACGGCCTTGAGAATGATCTTCGAGGCAACTCACATACTCAATGCTAGGGCGTGCATGGTGGTTGACGCGGATCTCAGAAGCATCACGAACGGCTGGGTGAAAATGCTCTTGGCTCCGGTCCTAGACCAGAAATTTGACTTCGTGGCCCCAATCTACACGAGATACAAATACGATGGGACGATAACTAATAACATCGTGTACAACATCTGCCAGGCCGTTTTCGGCAAAAAGATCAGACAGCCCATTGGCGGAGATTTCGCATTCAGCAAAGAGCTGGTGCATTATTACATTGAGCAGGACGTTTGGGAAACTGATATCGCCCGGTTCGGAATAGATATATGGCTTACCGTGGAAGCGATCATAAATGGGTTCCGCCTATGCCAGGCTCACTTGGGGCGGAAGATTCATGATGCGAAAGACCCGTCGGAACATTTGGGGCCTATGTTCCGTCAAGTTGTTTCCACGCTCTTCGGGCTGATGGAGACAACTGAGAGACAATGGAAAAAGGTGACCGGCGCGGAACAGATCCCAGTGTTCGGTGAAATGAGCCCAGAGGAACCGGAACCCATAAAGATCAATCTTCCTAAGCTGATAAATTCGTTCAAGATGGGTTTCGCCCATTTCGGGACCCTGTGGAAGGAGATCTTTTGCTCGGACTGTTTCGATGCCGTCAAGGTGGCCGCTGAAATGGAAGACAGCCGATTTCGGCTGCCGGCCGATACATGGATCCGGGTGCTCTACGAGATTGCGGGAACGTATCACCAGTGGCCTTCGAACCGCCGCCGACTGGTGGATCTCATGACTCCCCTCTATTACGGGCGGGTAGCGTCGTTCATCAATGAAACCGCGGAAATGGATTCCTTTCAGGCGGAACGACTCGTCGAAGAGCAGGCAGCCCTTTTCGTGGACGCCAGAGACTATCTCATAGACGTATGGGACAATCCCCGTCAATTAAGCGCTTCTTTCATGAGGGAAGCAGAGAAACTGTAGCCGTGATCCCGGAGGTAGGCCATATTTCAACACGGCTGCCTTGATGCCTATCAACCTCGATTTTGCGTCCCGCTAACCTCCGAGGAACAGAGAAGAATAAAATCCGCCTCTCGCAAACGCTAAGGATGGCACTTGGCCGCGTAACCATCTTATTTTACTGACCCGCCACCGTGGCGTCCGGTAAGGTGAAAAGGGTGGTTGTCTGCGTCCTACCGATCAAAACACAGCAAAGAAGTTGCACCGACACCCCTATCTCTGGATGGACGGGAATCACGCAGACCGAGATCTAAGAGACCGAGAAGCAACACCTAAGGGCACGACTCGGCACGCATATTTAAGAGCTTAGATAGCTTTTCTCGATACTTTGGCTTGGCAAAAATGCAGAGGATTTCCCGCCTCAAAACCTTGTGTTCGAATTTGCTGGGATTGTCGTCGTTAAGAAGCTGCGCTTTGGCGGCCTCGATCAGTCCGCAACCAGCGAGGAGGCTTCGGGGGGTTTTGTCTGAGGTCAATCTCCTGAAGTTTTGCGTATAGTAATGGAGCGGGCCAAGAAGGGCCACGAGGGTAAGGAAGGCTAAAAGCTCCCAACTCATAAAGGCTGAAAGATCAAAACCATTGTCGAGGATGGCTTGAGCGGCGGTTATCAAGTCATTCAAATTCTCCATTAGCGCTTCCTCCTTTCAGACCCAGCATTAAACAACATTGACCACGGAGTTCCGGCAAAGTTCCACGCTGGAAGACTTTTTTTGTGCATAAATCTTGCGGGCTTATTAAAGCACTATGGTACATAAGTTGAGACTAGCGGTCCGAGCGAATTTGTTTTCTCGTCATCTTTTACCTTCCTTTCCTATTTCAAACCGTTCCAGCCTTCTTTTTCAAAACACAGATCAAGAATTCCTCATCGTCTATTAATCAGCACATCCCCATGCACGAATGGGCTTTAATGCGCTCCCGCCCACATCTTCCCCTCTTCTTTATATCTGAGGGTTA
>JBKQMK010000475.1:0-4412 GCA_052146735.1 Desulfomonilaceae bacterium
GAGTCGAAGCAGTGGTTAGGGCATTCGATCCTTGTTTGAGCTGTTCCACCCACGCACTGGGCCGGATGACCTTGCCCATCCAACTCCTTGGGCCTGATGGAACAATATTGGACGAAGTCAGGTAACCATTTTCGTCGGTATGGATGCCGGGCCTTGGTCGGTTGTTGGGGTTCCCAAATTTGCGTCAGGCGGAGCCGTAAGCAGGGGTCCCAGTGGCGGCTCCAGTGTTACGCACCTGACTCCATCGCACGAACCGACCACCCATTCCCTTGGGAATAGCGGGGGTACCGCCACCCCAGCAGATAGCAATCAAGTGGGCAACAAGCCAAGTGCTCCATTTGGCCCATCAGGAGTTCACTTTGGAAAGTGACGTAAGCCTTTTGGAAAAGGGAATCAAGCCCCTGGCCTCCATAAGATCCATAGGGTTCGCTGGTGTGGATCCTACGATCACGGCGGCCGGGGGCGGCCTGTGGCCGCCAGCCAAAAAGGGCTCCAAAAGGCAGATCTGGAGGCGCGGGACATTGATTACTGGGAGATCAATGAGGCTTTCTCTGTTGTAGCTCTGAACTGCATAAAAGCGCTGCGGCTTGACCCGGATAAGGTCAATGTAATGGGCGGAGGAATCACGCTTGGGCATGCTCTGGGAGCGACAGGCATTTGACTCGTGGGAACGCCGGCCCGAATCCTGGAGAATAAGGGCGGACGCTATGGATGCGCCAATGCTTGCGTGGGGGGCGGCCCGGGCGTAGCCACCATCATCGAGCGGACATCTTCGGATTGAGGAAACGTCTAAGAAAGGCGGTCCGCGAGACGCCTTGGCCAACCTGATCAGAGTCGATTATGGAAAGGAGGATTATCAGTGAAATCACTGGTGTGCCTGAAACAAGTCCCTGACACGGAAACACAGATTAAGGTAAAGCCGGACGGGACAGGAATCGTGACCGACGGTATAAAGTACATCATCAATCCTTACGATGAGTATGGTGTGGAAGAGGCCCTTAGGCTCAAGGAAAGATTCAAGGAAGGAGAAGTGGTGATACTCAGCGTCGGTCCGGATCGTGCAACGGAAGCCATCCGCACCGCACTGGCCATGGGTGCTGACCGAGGAATTCACATCAATGACGAGAGTCTCAACCAGGGTGACCCATATGTGATCGCCGAGGCCCTTGCAGCCGCAGCCAAACAGGTCGAGTACGACGTCATCTTTTGCGGCCACCGGGCCATCGACGACGATTTCAGTGAAGCCGGAGCAATGCTGGCCGAATTACTACGACTTCCCCAGGTCACGCTCGTGACCAAGGTTGAAGTCTCCGAGGACAAAAAGACCGCCATTGTCCAAAGAGACGTGGAAGGAGGCAAGGAGACGGTCGAGGTCCCCTTGCCATGCGTTCTGACATCTCAGAAGGGCCTTAATGAACCCCGATACGCATCACTGCCCGGTATCATGAAGGCAAAAAAGAAGCCCATTGATCAGAAGACCGCGGGGGATTTGGGACTCAACGCCGAAGCGAGGCTGCAAGCGCGGAATTTCACCATGCCCCAGGAACGGCAGGCGGGGAAGAAGTATGAGAACATGGAACCCGCTGAAGTAGCCAAGGTAGTTGTCCAGGCGCTTCGTAACGAGGCCAAGGTGATCTGACGAATTTGAGCTTCTTAAGCCTTTCATAAGATTTCACAAACAGAGGGGAATAACAGATGTCGAACATCATGATATATGGAGAAATCAAAGCGGGTAAAATAAAAAAGACCGCTTTTGAACTGGCAAGCGAAGGTCGCAAGTTGGCCGACCAACTGGGAGGAACGCTCACCGCGTTCCTGATGGGTTCGCAGGCCGAGCAATTTGCTCCTGACCTGGCACGCTATGGAGTGGACACTGTTTATGTTGCCGAAGCTCCGCAACTGGACACCTACAATTCGGAGTATTGTGCCCAGGCATTGGCCCACCTCATCGGGGAAAAGAAGCCCGACATAGTCTTAATCAGCCATTCCATGCAGGGCAAGGACCTGGCGCCCCGAACTGCTGCCAAGCTCGGCGTGGCGGCCATAGCAGATTGCGTGTCATTTGAACTCGAAGGCTCCACCCTCGTCGGTAAACGGCCAATGTATGCCGGGAAATGTTATGCCCAGTGGACCGCTGTCAAATCGCCCCAGATCGCTTCAGCAAGACCCAACGTTCTGGAAATCGCGGAAAACCCAAAAGCCGGAACGGTTGAAAAAGTCTCGTTCAGCCCCGACACCAGCCGTTCAACCTACGTGACCAAGGATCTCAACTTGGACACCAGCGGCAAGGTTGACCTTACCGAGGCTGAAATCATCGTGTCGGGCGGCCGGGGAATGGGCGGACCAGACTACTCTCTCATCGAGGAGATGGCCGCTATCTTCGGCTCCAGAGCCACAATTGGGGCGTCCAGAGCCGCGGTGGACGCGGGATGGCGACCCCACTCAGATCAGGTGGGGCAAACCGGAAAGACAGTTACCCCTAATCTGTATATTGCCTGCGGAATTTCGGGTTCGATTCAGCACTTGGCGGGCATGGGATCATCCAAGGTCATCGTTGCCATCAACAAGGACAGTGAGGCGCCGATCTTTACCAAGGCCGACTACGGGGTAGTGGCTGACCTCTTTAAGGTCGTGCCCGAGTTTAACAAGGAGCTCAAAGCGCT
The DNA here is from genome assembly GCA_052146735.1 of Desulfomonilaceae bacterium. Lineage (GTDB taxonomy): Bacteria > Desulfobacterota > Desulfomonilia > Desulfomonilales > Desulfomonilaceae > CAWBBA01. The sequence continues at coordinate 2,664 of JBKQMK010000475.1, forward strand.
CCTGGCTGAATGACCGAAGGCCGGCAACTAACTGGTACCAGTGGGCGATCTATCGGATAGGACCTCAAGGATAATTCGTCCATTGCAAATGGCAGGCTTACGGCGTCGCTGACTTTGCTTCGGAGGTATTTTTTCGGTCACCATAACCGATCGTATGCTCAGCGGTTGCTTCAACGTTTTCGATGTTTTTGACCGGCTGATTCGTTGGCCCAAAACGAAAGGAGGATTATGGAAGAAAACACGAATACTTGATGTAGCGATGGGTTACGGAGGTCAACGAAGCGGAACTGATTAGAATTAGTTCCGCTTTCCCGGCCCAGTGACTATGGGAGGGGTATGTCCCTGTCATACGGCAAATTGCCTGGGAAGGTGATCTTTTTCCCTTCATCAAGCCACTACCTAAGAGGGATTCAAGGTTCGGCGAATCCCGAAAGAAAAGGATTGCAGATGTCCAGTTCTGAAATCTTGCGCGACAAGCTGATCTTGGCGGTGGATGACGAGGAGGACGTCCTGGATGTCATCGAAGAGGAACTCTCCGGGTCCGCCAACTGCACGTTGCACAGGGCAACCAACTTTGACAAGGCCCGGCATTACCTGGTCTCGTGCACCTACGATCTGGTGATTCTGGACATTATGGGAGTTCGAGGCTTCGATCTTTTGCAAATAGCCACTAAGGCCAATTTTCCGGTGGTAATGCTCACCGCGCACGCCTTTACCCACGAGGCCCTCAAGAAGTCCATCGAACTCGGAGCCAGGGCGTACTTGCCCAAGGAGAAACTCGGTTCCCTTGTGCCCTTTTTGGAAGACGTCCTTAAGCTCAATTATCAATCCGCCTGGAAAAAGGCCTTCGACCAAGTGGGTACCCTGTTCAACAAGAAATTCGGTTCAGATTGGCGGAAATCCCGGAAAGAATTCTGGGATGACTTCGAAAAGAAGCTGTCGGTGGATGAACCGGCCATTATCAAATGATGTTCCTGTCATGGCAACCGGGGGAGGAGTGGATCCGTCAAACGATCCGTTCCTGCCGGTAGGCTTTCATGAATTGCTCCGTCGAGTTTCCTCCGCCTGTTAGACAGCGGTCGGATGACGGTTGCAACTTGCCCCCCAATTGAGATAATCCGCGCAAAACCGGAAGGAGTGTCTCTATGAGTGAAGCGGTTATCCTTTCAGCTTGCCACACAGCGATTGGAGCGTTCGGAAGGGCGGTTCGTGATATGCACGCGGCAACCATTTCCAGCGTGCCTGAGTGTCCTACATATTCAGTAATGCAACGGACCGCGGAAAGACAATACAATCCTGAAGCCATTTAATAACAAGGAGTAGCGCCAACCATTTTCTCTGCCACGGGGATTCAACTGAAGAAAACTTGGTACCAGTGAACCGGGACTGTACACCTTCGAGGTACCTTACGATAAAAGCGACGATCTCAGATGCCCCAAGTATAGGCCACCAGGTTTTCTCAAGAAGATGGGGCGGACAGGACGATTGGGCCGCAAGTCCGGCAAGGGAATTTACGACTACAGTTAATGTAGAATATGAACTGGAGGATAAGATGGAAGAAATGGAACGATTCGGCCTGACTGAAGAAGAAAAGATGCTTCAGGACATGGTCCGGCGCCTTGCCAGGGAAAAAGTGGCACCAGGCGCTGAAGAGAGAGACAAGAAGGGCGAGTACCCCTGGGACATGCTCGAAGTCATGAAAGAAAACGGGCTCATGGGAATTGACTTCCCGAGTGAATACGGGGGAAT
>JBKQMK010000476.1:0-8307 GCA_052146735.1 Desulfomonilaceae bacterium
TCATCCGGTAGTGAGCCCCCATCTGCCAATTTCCAAAAAACATGTCCTCAAAAACCACAGGCAACCAAAGACTGCTCACAGTGGCTCTTCATCCAGAGTAGTCAGTCATTGAACGGTCACTACTGGAGGTGGATAGACTCCCTCAAAGCTGACAAGGCGTTTTTCATCGGTACATTCAGAAATACTGATCCTCATGTACTGCTATGAGCAAGAGTATTGTTACTTTCAGAGAGAGCAGAGCCCAGAAGGGAGGAGAACATTATAAGGTGGTACCGATTTCTACAACATGCTGACATGATTGGTGAAAGATTGGTTGCGTGTTTACTTGGAACTTGGACTAGAAACGAACCATTTGAAGACTGTCCTCGGTCATTGACCAGATTTCGCCTAATGTCCGATTGGATGAACGCCGGCCTGACGTGAAGAGCAGGCATAAGTTACAAGGCCTAGATTTTTTTCTTGACACGACCGTCACATCAGTTAGTATGCTACTCGTTAGTATGCACATGAATCACGGTAGTGGCAATGTCCCGTCTCGATCCGTACGAGAGCCTCGGTTTTCACTGCAACCTGACATTCAAAGCGTTTGTCTCTGCACTGGAAGACAGGCTCAAGGGTACGAGGGTGAGCCCGGCACAATGCTTGGCCCTGGCGCACCTCACCGCTTTGGGTCCCTTGTCCCAGCGAGCGCTCAGCAGCCTCCTTTCGATAACCCCCGCTACGACGGTGAGGCTGGTGGATCGGATGGAGCGTGATGGGTGGATCACGCGGCAGTCGGACCCCAACGACAGGCGTGTGAACCTGATAGTGCCCACTGAACAGGCAGCCGAGGTGTGGGGGAATGTGTCACACGCATTGCGAGCGATGCTGCATCAAGCGTATCGGAGCATTGACCCGGCGGAGATAGAGACCGTGAAGCGGGTTCTGGAGCAGGTGCGGCGTAACTTGGGGACATGATATGCTTTGAATGCTTAGGCTACTACCTGGGCTCAGCCCATCGGGACGAGTCCTGTGGATTGGTGAATGAGGAATAGATGAAGTTCTCCATTCGTGTTCTTCATTCTGAAGCCTTCGGAAAAAGGGTAGAATAGTGAATACTACATTATCCAGCGTTATCGGCAAATACTGGAAATGGGCGGTCGTGCTCGCAGGAATTGCTGTTATCGGCTACAAGGCGATGTTTGCGCCTTTCACCGTCTTGACCCAGCCGGTGAGTGTCGGCGAAGTCGTGGCCGAAGTTATGGGAACCGGAACACTGGAAGCACACTACCAGGGGACGGTGAGCGCTCAGATCCAGGCACCCCTTGTCGAGTACCTGGTCGATCAAAATGATTGGGTCAAAAGCGGCCAGTTGTTGGCACGGCTTGACGACTCGGATATCAAAAGGGAAGTGACAACCCAGGAAGCGGTGGTGAAGGCCGCGGAGGCGACGGTGCAGCGTACCATCGCTGATGAGAACAAAGCTAAGGCGAATCTCGTGAAAGCCCGTCTGGACTACGATCGCTACTCCGGACTCTTGGCGACCAAAAGCATTTCTCAGGATCAGATGGACAAGACGGTACAGAGCCTGGAGGTGGCGAAGGCAGAGTTGGCGGCCGCCACAGCGGCCATTGCGGAGGCGCGTCGACAGGAAGTTGCGGCAAAAGAGCGGCTCCATTATCAGGAAGCCAGGCTGGCATACACGCGTATCACTGCCCCCTTTGACGGGCTCATCGCCCGCCGGGACAGAGAAGTGGGAGACATCGTGGTGCCGGGCTCCTCTATCTTCCTGTTGGTATCGAAGCGTGAGCTTTGGATTTCAGCTTGGGTGGACGAGTACCAGATGGCAGGGCTTGCACCGGGCCAACCGACGAGAGTGGTCTTCCGGTCTGAGCCCAAAAAGCAATTTCCCGGCCGGGTAACCCGTTTGGGCAATGAAGTGGACCGTGAGACACGAGAATTTCGAGTCGACTGCGGTGTGGACGAACTCCCTACCAATTGGGGTGTTGGCCAAAGGGCGGAGGTCTATATTGAGACTGCACGGAAACCTGAGGTAACCAATATTCCTCTCAAGGCGATCGTGTCGCGAAATAGCAAGCCCGGCGCGTACGTCATTGACAATGGACACGCACGATGGAAAGAGGTCACACTGGGCTTGCGAGGAATCGATAAGGCGGAGGTCGCGCAAGGGCTCACCAAAGGTGACAAGGTGATCATCGGCCCTCAAACTGCTCAATTGGCGGACGGGAAGAGGGTAACAAGCCAATGAATCTCGCATTCAAAGATATCCGCCACAATTTTTCGCGCTTCTCGCTGACAGCCCTGGGGATCGGGATGCTCCTCATGATTGTCATGGGAATGTCGGGGATTTATCAGGGATTGATCGAAGAGGCCACTCTCTTGGTCGACAGAATAGGAGCTGATCTTTGGGTCGTCCAATATGGGACCAAAGGGCCTTTTGCAGAGATCTCTCGCGTGCCGAGGAACCTCGAGGATCGGTTGCTGGCCGTGCCCGGAGTCAGTAGCGCTCATGCTTTTGTGACCTACTCCCTGCAGCGCGAGTTCCGCAACAAGCCTCTCCGAATGCAAGCTCAAGGGCTTGAATGGCCGGAGGACAAGGGTGAGTGGCTTCCAATTGTAGAGGGGCGTCAACTCGGAGCCGCGCATTATGAAATGATCGCAGACGAAATCCTGGGACTTCAACTGGGGGACGTGTTGCGTCTCGGCAAGAATACCTACACTGTTGTGGGGCTTACCCGGGGTATGTCCAGTATAGGCGGAGACGGGCTCGCCTTTTTCACTCGCCTTGATGCCAACGACATCCAGTACGATGAGCCAGGTGAGGCCATTCGTCTGGAGCGCAATGCGAGAAGCTCGAGAGTCATCAGCACCAATTTCGGGAACCTCAGCAAGATCGTGCCAATGTTAAAGGAGAGGGCTCAGCTCACATCGAACAATCTCCCCGCCATTGCCCTGCCTCCGGTGAGCACGGTACTCGTCCAACTGCAGCCGGGAGCGAACCTTTCTTCTGTGCGCTCCATTATTTCCGGTTGGCCTGATATCTCCGTGATCACCAGGGACGAACAAAAGGCACTGCTCCTCACGGGGGTAGTCGACCGCTCACGCCGTCAGCTTCGCCTTTTCCGTACAATCCTCATCTGTGTGGCGGCGGTCATCATGGCGCTAATCATCTATACGCTGACTCTTGAGAAACTCCATGACATCGCGATGCTCAAACTTATCGGTGCCCGGAATTCGGTAATACTAGGCCTGATCCTGTGGCAGGCCGTTATCCTGGGACTTCTCGGATACCTCATTGCGATCTTTTTTGGACAATGGCTCTACCCCTTGTTTCCCAGAAGGGTGGTGCTGGTCCAAGATGATCAAGTCTTTCTCGCTCTGATCGTGGCAGTCATTTCGGTGTTGTCCTCCGTACTCGGGATCTGGAAGGCCATGCGGGTAGAGCCGAACGAGGTCGTGTCATGACAGGCTCAGCTCCTGCCATTGACGCGCAGGCTCTCACCAAGGTTTATGGGAGTGGAAACACTGAAGTGGTCGCGATGAAGGATGTGTCGTTCTCCCTCTCGAATGGAGAAGTCGTAGCACTTGTAGGACCGAGCGGCGCGGGCAAGTCCACGCTTATCACGGCTGTCGGGCTTATCAACACTGTGACAGCCGGGAAGCTCATCATAGGAAACGATCTCGTGATGGACGGCCCCATCGCGAAGGTGGACCTCAGATCATACCGTCGGAGATTCATGGGTTATGTTCTACAGAAGACCAATCTCATACCGTTCCTTACCGCACTTGAAAACGTGCAATTGGCTCTGGAGATCAACGACGTCTCGGTGCGTACTGCTCGTAACCGTGCTCTGGAATTGCTGGAGTATTTGGGGATCGAACGCCGAGTAAATAATTTGCCATACATGCTCTCCGGCGGTGAGCAGCAGCGGGTGGCCATCGCTCGGGCTCTAGCCAACAAGCCCCGCCTGGTGCTCGCGGACGAGCCAACCGCCGCGTTGGATAGCGTCCGCGGCCGCCAAGTCATGGAACTCTTTCGCTCCGTGGCTCACGAGAATGGGACCACCGTCCTGGTTGCCACGCACGACCACCGCGCGCTGGACGTATTCGACCGCATTTTGGAAATGGAGGACGGTACCTTGAAGAACGTGCCCTCTCCAGGAAACGCCTCGTAAAGAACGGGGCAAGGATGGAACCACAGGATTCAGGAAGAGACGAATGATGCGGGCGTGGTTACTTGCGGCAATAGTCTTAATGGCGCTTTCTTCCTCGGAAAGATGCGAGGGACAGACGGGTGCGACGAACCTCGGTAAGGAGGCGACGGTGGCCGGATGTACGTTACACGTGTACGGCCCAGGAGGACCGTTGGGTCCGATCGGAGAGTGTGCGAGGCTGTTTTCCGTGAAGAAGGGAATCGATGTCCGGATCGTAACCGGCACGCTGCCACAGTGGATCGAACGGGCCAAACAGAACGGAGACCTGATCTTTGAAGGCGCAGAATACATGCTGAACGATTTCATGCGGGCGTATCCCGGCATAGTGGAAGAATCATCCATCACCGGCCTGTACGCGAGGCCTGTAGGAATTCTCGTGAGAAAAGGAAATCCCAAAGGCATCAGGACGCTCAGTGATTTGGCGAGGGAAGGCGTCAAAATCATGGTTGTCACGCAGGAAAGGATGGAGGAGCTATACGGTTGCGTGCCCGGAATCCATTACAACATCGTCATGCCCGTTCTGACGGGAAAGCAGGCTGAACAAGTCTGGAAGACGATGCCGGAACTCGATGCATGGATCACCTACGAATCGTGGCATTGCGCCTTGCCGGAAGAAACAGATTTCGTTACTATAGCGGACCAGGAGAAGCTATTGCGAATCACTCCTGTTGCCATAATAAGAACATCGAAGAACGAGAGCCTTGTAAAGGAACTCGTCAATTTTTTGAAGACCGACGAGGCTCACAGAGTGTTCCAACAATTGGGCTGGAAGTAAAAGCCCTGCCGATTGCAGGCGGCGCCCGCCCCATGAGCCGCCTTGGCGAAACGGTCCGAAAATTTGGCAACCGGTATAAAGTCCTATTGCTTCCCAGACGTGGGTCTATTCTGAATTAGGGAGTGACCTTTCATGTCAGTTAAATACTTCGTGTGCGCCACTTGTGTGTGTGCATTCCTTTTGCGGCTCATCCGACAAGTGCGTACGTGCTCAGGTGTAGGGCATAGATCTTGAGCGTAAAGAAGACCTGATCCCTGAAACCGTACGCTTGTCTCTGCATGGTCTTGATCTTGTTGTTGGTGGCCTCCAGGGGGCCAGTGTCTGGTAACCGGCGCAGTTGACCATACCCACCAAAACAAGGTTGCCATCAGCTTCATAACGATCAAAGAACCCTTTTCGCTTACGCATGTCGCCAAGACATACCACGGCGGCGCAGTCCAACTCTTGGGTGCAATTAGAACAGGTTAAAATGGCTATTCTGGCCACTTCACGCTCCTCCGCCCGGTTCCCAATATCCAAGTCCATCCCCGATATCTTGCGACATCGAATTCAAATGTCAAAACTGAACTTACCTAGATATGATTCGAGTTTTACAAGGTTTCCCTTATCTAGTGTCGGACAGTCACACGCCCCTCTCACCCCCTCGACTACCTTCAAGGCGAACACCATGCAGGTTGGCTCTTTACATTCGCCACAATTGGTTTTAGGCAGGAGTTTCAGTATCTCCAACATTGCAGGGACTGGAGCGACCTCATAAGAAGGTTCGATTTCTCCTCGCTTCTCCCAGGTCTTGTTTATCTCAGTCCTGAGCCATTCCAAAATCTTGTCCGCCTCTGCTTCATCTCTCAAGGCATTGATGCATATTTTCCTGGAATGGAGAGTGATGAGCTTGCCGTGCACTTTGAACGTTACCGAAGGAGGGTCCTTCACGTAATTGCTTCCCCCAAGCGTAGAGTTGAGGTACGGCAGGACTTCGCTGATGTCGTCGTGCAGGTGTGCTACGCAATCTACGGACTGAAAGTTCGGGTTGCATGGCCGCGAGATTTCTTTGGAGTATCCCATCAGTAGCATGAGGCACCTCCTTTGTCGAACGGACTGCTCGTATCTCCAGGAGGAAACCCGGGCAAGTCGGTCATGAGCCAAGAATGCTTCATCCGTCGTCTCCTTATGCCGTCTCCCATTCACCGCCGCCTTCAATACACGGGGATAACCCGAGTTCCCACAAATTCTGCAACCACATCACATACAGCCACCGACTGGCTGGAGACGGCAACCGTAACAGACTCTTCTTTGCAGCCGACAATAGCGATCACCGCAAGGACGATCGCCCATTTTCAGTATCTGCGCGCCACGGCGGACAACGTTGCAGTCACGAGTCTTCTCTTCTCCCAGAATTTCCCGAGTGAAGAGGAAGCTGGCTCAGCGTTCCGATACTCTGGGCACCGAAGCAAAACGCGGTTCAAGTGGCGCCAGGTCTAGGGATCTAATCGGTCCCCTGTCGACCAGTTGCGAGGAGGCGGCTCTGTGGCCGACTCCTAGATCCCTCAACGGCTTAGACTCTGAGTATACCGATTACCCTTTGGGCAATGTCCTGCAGATCGGCATCATTGGGCCGCCCTCGAATGTCCCCCATACGACCGGCGGTGGAAAGGTGCTCCAGGGTGCCGTGGAATTCTCCGGGTATGAACCACTCGCTCACCACTTCATACCCTATGTGGTCGAATAATTGCCCCATATACTTCGCTACAGGCAGAGCCTCATTAACACCGGTATGTCCTCCGCCAAACGTACAGTAGACGACAGATCTTTTCCCCGCCCTCTTAGGGGAGGCGGGTTTTATCTCCCCTGAACGAGCGTATTTCTCCCGCAGCCTACTAAGTAAGTCCATCATCGGCTTCCCCGGCAGCCACGAATACACGCCTGATCCCACAAACACAACATCGTAAGCAAGAATGTCCGGTTCAATGTTCTTGGCTACTCTGACAGAGTCCAACTCATGGCCAGCTTCTCGGACCACGCTGTCGATTTGTCCAGCAATTTTATCCGTATTTCCCGTGGTTGAGAAATAAAGATTTAGAACCTTCATAATGTTGACCTCCTTTGAGTCTTAGTCCAATATCCCAGGAATGCTCCGGCAGTCGCCTTAAAGGACACACGGTTCAATGGCTCACAGGGCTCCTGCGACCTTTCGAACACCCGGAATGTCGGATGCGAGGGCCGCTCATCGCCTTCCGATCTGTCGAAGAACTTGGTCACCCTGCCTCAGGGCCGTTTGGAACTGGAGACGCCTGTACCAACGTATTGTAAAAATCAAGAAAGAATTCAAAGTTCTGCTTGCGCATTTCAATGTCTGCCTTGAATGCAGTCAGCCTTTCGAGTCCCCGATCTGTTATGGTATACCACTTCCTGGCCGGGCCCGAAATATCCGTCTCCCAATATGACTTTACTGCGCCCTCTTGTTCCAGATCCTTGAGCGCCCTATAGATTACAGCGCTATCCACAACATAACAGGGCAGTTCTCTTTGCATTGTGGTCATGAGGGCTCCGCCGTACAGGGTCTCCCTGGCCAAGAAAAGTAAGATAAATGCTGGTGTATGTCGGTATGCCTGGCCTTTCCGTGAGTTTCTTGTCATGTCATCACTCCGCATCTATCCTTGGAATTTGGTTCGTATCATATTCCGTCGATAGGGTCCCGCCGCAACCGATCAGTCAGACTTGGGCCTGCTCAGCGCCCCACTTAACAATTACCGCACTGACCTCACTGTCAACCAGTAGGGTCAAATTCCGCTCTTCGAGTCCCCAACGGTCTCCTGTCCATCCTCTTGCAATGCCTCGAACACCAGAGCGTAGCTGAGGTAGCCGCCACTCAAGTTTCTTACCCTGGTAAAACCGTGCTGCATTAGAATACGAGCCCCTATCTACCCCCGGAGCCCCACTTCGCAGTAGATGTCTATCTCTTTATCCCTGAGTAGTTCGTGCATCCTCTCGCGCAGCTTGTCCAAAGGGATATTGATGGCTCCTGGAATAATCCCGGCGTCCACTTCCTTCTGGAAGCGCACGTCCAGAAGAACTGCTTCCTCGGACTCAAGATTCTCAAGTGCATCCCAATAGCGAGGCGAGTTGTCCCCATTGAGTATGTTGGCCGCCACGTATCCCGCCATGTTCACTGGATCTTTCGCGGAAGAAAACAGCGACGCATAGGCAAGTTCCAACTCTTCCAGATCGTACACTGTCATCTCAGCCCGAGAGAGGAAAGAGAATGTCGTCCTGGTCTGCATGGACATGCTCCAAGGCCTCCTTCCCAGTGGGAATTCTCAC
>JBKQMK010000477.1:0-8353 GCA_052146735.1 Desulfomonilaceae bacterium
CGAGTTTTTTGAGGGTAGCCCGCGGCGCATCACCTATGACAACAGCAAAGTCCTGGTGTCTCAGATCCTCCAGGGTCGGGATCGCAAGCTGACGAAGGGTTTTCTGGAGCTTCAGAGTCATTACCTCTTTGACCATCATTTCTGTCGAGTCCGGCGACCCAATGAGAAAGGAGTGGTTGAGGGGCTCGTCAAATACGTCCGACTCAATTTCTTTGTGCCTGTGCCCGAGGTACGGGACCTGGAGGAGTTGAACGAGCGACTCGTCCAGCAGTGCCGAGAGGATCTCAAGCGGCGTCTTCGAGGAAAACCCGCATCCAAGGGAGAGTTGTTGACAGAAGACCAGGCTGCCTTTCGCTCTCTTCCTCCCGCCCCGTTCGACGCATGTCGAAAGCGATCGACCATTGCAAGCTCACTGTCGCTGGTCAGATTTGACACCAACGACTATTCGGTGCCGGTGCGCTATGCCCATCATTCCATTTTGGCAAAAGGGTACGCAGATCGGGTGGTTCTTTGCCATAAGAAGGAGCAGGTAGCACAGCACCATCGTTCGTGGGGAAGAGAGGGGCTCTTCTTCGATTGGGTACATTACCTTCCCCTCCTGGAGCGGAAGCCTGGCTCACTTGATCATGCACTGCCCTTGGCCAACGTCGAGCTTCCCGAGTGCTTCGAGATCCTCCACCGACGTCTGAAGCGAGAAGAGGAGAGGGAGGGAGAAGGGACGAGGCAATATATTCGGGTGCTCCGGCTCATAGAGATTCATGGTGTATCCAAGGTGGCGGAGGCGGTGACCAAGGGGCTGAGGATAGGGGCTCACACCCGGGATGCCATCGCACAGTTCTTAATTCCTCAGCCCCCGTGGAAACCGAGTACTTTCCACCTGGACGGACGGGAACACCTCCAGTTGGTGAAAGTAGCCAGACCCGATCTTTCGGGGTATCGGGCCCTCCTCTCTCGAGGAGGTATCCCATGAGCGAACCGAAAAAGCCGACTGTTCTGCTGGAACACTACCTGAAAAAGCTGAAGCTTCCCACAATGCTCAGGGAGTATGCCTCCATGGCTGCGGTCTGTCGGGATGACAGGGCGGATTACCCCACGTATCTCTTACGTCTGACCGAACGGGAATTACTCGACCGCGAGACGAGAGCTGCTGAGCGACGGATCAAAGATGCGCGGTTTCCGGTGACCAAGACCATTGATACTTTCGATTTCAAAGCCCAGCCGTCTATCAACGAGCCTCTGGTCAGAGAGCTGTTGCGGGGAGAATTCATCGACAAACGGGAAAACGTCTTGCTCATCGGCAACAGTGGTACCGGCAAGACGCACCTGGCTTGTGCCCTGGCATTCTCAGCATGCATGCAAGGCTACCGGGTCCGTTTCTCCACGGTCACCGGTCTGGTCACCGAGCTTCTGGAAAGTAGGGAAGACCGAACGCTCCGGCGATTCCACAAGCAGCTGGAACGCCAACATCTCTTAGTGTTGGATGAATTGGGGTACGTGCCGTTTTCCAAGGCAGGGGCTGAGCTCTTCTTCGAGGTAATCAGCCGCGCCTACGAACGCCAGAGCCTCATGGTCACTACCAATCTCCCCTTCGAGAACTGGACCGAGGTCCTCGGTTCCGAGCGGCTCACCGGAGCTCTCCTTGACCGCCTCACTCACAGAGTCCATATCATCGAAGCCAACGGAGAGAGCTACCGACTCAAACAGGCCAAGAAGCGAGCCCCTCGCCAATCCAGCCACACACACCCAGGAACCTGAAAGGAGGAATGTCTTGACAATCAAGAAGGCAAGAGCCTAAACATGCCACGAATGCTGCACTCTTCGACCGGCACCCTCCGCACTTTTCAACCGGCCTCTACAACCTCCTTTAAGTTTCTTCATCAGGCGCCTCGTTCTCTCAGAAAGAGCCCCCGAATGGTAGCAAATCCAAGGACCCAATTAATGAGTCATCCCAACGGAAAATTCACAGTTTCAAACCCCCGCGTTGCGAAGGCGTTGTGCGGGCTAAGAAAAACAACTAGATGTCCGGAACCCCCAATCATTTCGAACCCCATTAAGACCTCTCAATCCCTACTGATCCCTTTCGATCCCTCAGTTGGCGTACAAGAGGCGTACAAAATTGAAGTGCCACCTTTGGCGAAAGAGTGCTACTTGGGCCACGCGGCCCAAGTAATCGATTCTCAGGAATCCCATGGTGGGTATGCAAGTCCCTCGTTAACCGATCACTCCTTCTAAGCCCCCAAGATACAAGACTGGTTCGAGTCTCTCGCTCCCGACGACAGCGACAAGAGAAAGATCGCCTACGACAACGCCGCCCATTTGCTGAAACTTCGCGAATAACAACCGGTGTCATCGAGTCTGCACTTCTGGTACAATCACTCTGGACAATTCAGTCCGGTATCAATAATATGCCGCGGTCTTCAGAGCAGGACCGAGCAAACATAGGATGCACGGAACTCTCCGGAATTCTTCGAATCGGGGTTGTCAGATGATTGCTTCCTTGCGAGGAAAGCCGCTTTTGCGAGGCGTTAATAGGGTGACTGTTGATGTTGGTGGAGTAGGATACAACGTGGCCGTGCCTCTTTCCACACTCTCGGCCCTACCTGAAGATGGTGAAGTCTTTCTCCACATACAAACGGTTATCAGAGAAAACGCCCTGGAGCTGTATGGGTTCATCGATCAAGAAGGAAAGGCACTTTTCGAAATGCTACTGGGAGTCACAGGAGTCGGTCCTCGTTTAGCCCTTGTCATCTTGTCGGGGATATCTCCGGAAGGCTTTACGCAAGCGACGCTCACAGGGGATTTTCACAGGTTCACGTGCATACCCGGCATTGGCAAGAAGTTGGCTGAGCGCATTGTCCTGGAGCTGAAGGATAAGATCGCCAAAACCGGTATAGGAAGTCGCTCCGCAGCCGCACCCTCCTCCTCTGCTGCTTTAGAAGAAGACTTGGTGTCCTCTCTGATCAATCTGGGCTACAAGGATTCCGTTGCCAGAGAAACTGCAAGAAAGGCGCTCCAAGAATGCGCGGCTGGAGCCTCTTTGCAACAGGCCTTGAAGATATCCCTAAAGGCATTGGTGCCGTGACCAGCGACCACCTGCACCCCATTCAGACCAGGAAGGGGACAACAACAATATAATCAGGCACTTCTTTTGTGAATCTCGTTGCAGCCTACCACGACAAATCAAGACGTTACAGAGCCCAATGGCACAAAATAGGCACAGGCTTGGTGCTCAGGGAAAAACTTCACCGCTTTGCTGCCTTATCAATCAAATCTGCCGGAGTCACCCATACTGTCCTCAGATTTGATCCTGTGAAGCCTCGTCCCGTAGTAGTCGTGCGGGGTCGGGGGACAAATTGGGGCGAAAATCACGCCTGGGTTGGAGCAGCATGGAGACGATGCAGGAGTACTGGGGTCAATTCAAAGGAGCCAAACTCCCTCAGAACTGGTAGCTGCGGGTCTGAATCCAGGGCTATTCGCTGTAGTTTCGAATCAGCCGGGAACCGATGACGAAAAAAGTGACTGCATACAGGAAAAGAACCACCAGCGATAGCAATGCAGGTGAACCGATCGAATGCTGGCGAATGAGGAAGTTGGTATGCGTCAGAGGGAAGATCCAAACCACTGCCTGCAGCGGTTCCGGTATCCGGTCCACCGGAAAGAACGTCCCGCTGAAAAATGCCATAGGCAGAATAAAGAAGTTGTTATAAGTGGCCGTATCTTCATGCGACTTCGTAAGCATTCCGGTGATCACTCCCAGACTGGCAAAGAGGAAACAGTTGAGCAGAAGGGTCAGGACGAAAAGCGGTGTGATCGACAGATGGCTGGCCGTAGCGAAGCCCACGATCAGGATGAGGCCCGAGGCGAATAGTCCCTTTACCATTCCCGCCAGCACTTCTCCGACCATGATGGCGGATGGTCGTATGGGGGCTTGGATGAAAACCTGAAAGTTCTTGAAGTACAGTCGGTTGAGGTTCAGGGCATTGGCCACCCAGGTATAGGAATTCATCATCGAACTCATGGCTACGAGCCCCGGAATCAGGTAGCTGAGATAGTCCGCACCCTTTATCTGCACCATCCGACCGAGGCCCAGTCCGAACGTGAGGAGATAAATGATCGGTAGAAGCATCGCGGAGAAGAGATAGCTGATCCTCAGGAGCTTTCTCCTGAACAGGAGCATCTCGCGCAGAAAAATAGGATACCAGGCGCCTCCGATCATTCGATGCGCTCCCCCGTGAGTTTAATGAATACGTCCTCGAGATTGGATTTCCTTATCTTGACCTCGCAGTCCGTACAGAGCACCAGACTGTTTGCCTCGTCACGATCCTTGCACATCTGCTGTATGAGCTTGCCCTCATCGTTTACGAATTCGACGATATACTCACCGACGGTCGCCTTGAGGTTGTCTGGCGTGTCGAGGGCAATGAGCGAGCCTTTGTCAAGAATGCCCACCCGATCGCAGAGCGCTTCGGCTTCTTCGATGTAGTGCGTGGTGATCACGACTGTCCGGCCGTCAATGCGAGTCTTGCGGATGATGTCCCACACTTGACGTCTGATCTGTGGGTCCAGGCCGATGGACGGCTCGTCGAAGAAAAGTACCGATGGCTCGGTAAGAAGCGACCTCGCAATAAGGAGGCGACGTTGCATGCCTCCCGAGAACCGTGTCACCAATTCGGCTCGTCGCTCCCAGAGATCGACAAGATGAAGACACGAGGGGATCTTCGTCTGAGGATCTGGCACCCCATGCAGCATACTGTAGATTAGGAGATTCTCATACGCGGTGAGGTCCAGGTCGAGATTGTTCTCTTGCGGCATAACACCCATCAGCCTTTTGACTGCAATTGGATCTCTTACCACATCGTGACCGGCTATGAGGGCACGACCCCCATCGGGCTTCGAGAGCGTGGTGAGTACCTTTATGGTCGTCGTCTTGCCAGCTCCATTGGGCCCCAAAAGGCCAAAGACACTCCCCCGTCCGACTCTGAAAGAGACGTTGTCGAGCGCCGTTATGTTGCCGTATTGTTTGGTCAATCCCGTGACCTCTATCATGATACGCAGAGCCTCAGCACGAAGACTTTCTCAAATTGCACGTCAGCAGGCTTTTCGATGCGGTACAAATATAATTTCAGGCCACCTGGACCTGCCCCTAAATTATGTACCACTTGTTAAGTTAGAGGTATAGTACCTTGACCTCCCGGAATAGATGTAGGATCTCCTGGTGCAGTGTGTAGGATCGACGTTGTGAGTGTGGCCCCAGTGACATGTGAGCGATAGTTCACTGAGAGGTGAGGTCTGAAGGTCTTATATTCCATTCTCGACCGCTCAAGGAGCAACTCTGCTCGCTTTACCGCACGTTGGCTGTCGTGCTTTTTAACATAGAGATGGGTATGTACATTAAGAATGTTGGCACTGGGGTCTTTTTGGATCCCTATGTTCCCGCAATTTCCCTACACCAGGCCAATATTACCTTTAGACTGCGCCTTCGGCAGGACGGATCACAGCGAACCAATGAGACAGGTTTGGCATCTAAATTTGTGAAAAGGAGGCTTTGTTCATCGTACGATTATTTTCCTAAGGAACTGGAATAATGAATCAATTACGTTCTCATCAGATGTGGAACTTCTGGCCTGAGAAACTGGTCGCTTTTCTCTATAGAAGCATATCCCTTGGTAGGAATGTGACAAGATCACCTGCAAGAAAGGGGAAATATAGTAACATCCACGATTCTAAGGAGCCGGGGTTTATTGATTTTCTTAAATGGCGCTGGACCAGATTTCTGAGAAGAATACCACCCACTGGAGGCAACCCTTTTCCCTTGGCCGATACTGATCGAGCATTCCTGAAGGCAAATCGTACCCGGACTACACTGACCTGGATCGGACACGCCACACTTCTTCTGCAACTGAGCGGTAAGAACATCCTAACTGATCCCCATTTTTCAAAGCGTGCCTCGCCAGTGCAATGGGCGGGTCCGAAGAGGGTTGTCGCTCCGGGATTGAGCATCCAGGACTTGCCCCCCATTGATGTGGTCCTAATCTCGCACAACCATTACGATTCTTTGGATAGAAATACCATCATTAATCTGTTCAATCGTGACGGGGGTCAAGACACTTTGTTTTTCGTGCCGTTGGGTTTAAGCGCTTGGTTCAAGAGGCTGGGCATAAGCCGGGTCCTTGAATTAGATTGGTGGGATCAACGCGAGGCAAAGGGTCTGACTATGATCGCGGTTCCTGTTCAGCACTGGAGCCAAAGGATCTCTATGGCCAGAAACACGACCTTGTGGGCAGGTTGGGTTGTCCAATCAAAGAGTTTCAGATTCTTTTTCGCAGGAGATTCTGGATGCACGCCTCTCTTCAAAGAAATCGGCCAGAAACTTGGTCCTTTCGATTTGTCAGCCATTCCCATAGGAGCGTATGAGCCAAGGTGGTTTATGCGGCACCATCATATGAATCCAGATGAGGCGGTTCAGGTTCACCTAGACGTGCATTCCAAGAAATCCGTCGCCATGCATTGGGGTACATTCATTCTCACGGACGAGCCGCTGGATGAACCCCCCAAGAAGCTGAAGGCCGCACTGAAGAGATTGCAAATTGCGCAGGATGAGTTTGTGCTACTTCAGCACGGGGAATCCATAATCCTCCCGCAGAGTGTGCCGGATAAGCAGTCTGTAATATCAAGTACTTCTCTGTGACATCCGTTGCCACAGACCACGGCAAGTCAGGACGTTATACGGAGGAGAGGTACAAATTTGGCAAAACCCGCCTGGGAGTCCCTCAGTCCGAACAAAATGTGGCCGAATCTCATTGACCTGAGAAATCCTCATAGTTAGGCATCAAGCGGACGCACGCACTCGGGACCCTCATGATCGGCCTTGTTCACCTTTTCGCTGACGGGGTACTCGGCCATTTGGTCTGGAGGGAATGGTTGCAACAAAGGTTTCCAGGTTGATATCGTGTTGACTTACCTGCTATGCTAATCACGCTTGCAGACGCATTAGTTGATGGGCCGATTTCTGTACTCGGAGACACGGACCGTGGATTACTATCAAACAGCTCTGGAATTGACACGAGATGGTGGGGCTGGACTCTTCGTGCAATCCGTCGCAGAAACAGCCAGGATCTTGAACTTCCGTAGCCTCTTGGATTTTTCTTACAACAAAAATGTCAGCTTTTCCTCTGATTACGGAGGCGAGCACGATAGTGCCATTTACAACACCTATACGTTTATGTTTCAGTCCTACAAAAGCCATGAGAACTGGAATCAGGAAATAAATAGACTCCGAGAAGAAAAAAACTATGCTACGGCACCACAATATAAGGAAATTAAGGCTGAAACTAGAAAAAGAAAGCTGGCAGACTGGCTGGAGACTTCAATTACTTTTTTCAGAGGCTTTGTCGCATCTTTTGCTGTCCCGAAATATGTCCCTTCTTTGTTTGCACCTTCCGTGGAGGAACTCCACACCCGCACAATGGAGAATCCCCAATTGGATGGTTGTTGTTTGAGTCCCAAGGTTCTTGAAAAAGCTTACAGAGTCACCTTTTTTTCCTCTTTGATGCTTGGGCCACTTTTAGAGAACGGAGCTGGTTACTTCTGGATGACGGATCGCGACTCCATTGCTCAGGATGAAGAACGGTTTTACTTTACTGCCAGGTTGCAAACGCATTTCCTCAATAGTTTTTTCTCTGACCTGGTTGACATCAGGGCAGGGTATTCAAAGCCTTGGTCAGCAACCAACGATTCTGCTAATTTCTCGGAAAACTTCTTGACACTGAGCGATCTTTTTTCTGGGGCGTTAAGCGATTTTTGCGACAAAAAGAGTTCAGTGACTTCTCCCGAAGATCTCTACAGCGAACTCAAACCTAAAACGATAGAATTAATCAAAAATACGCGAAATATTCCTGTATTGATATATGCAATAGACCGCAATGACCGTGGATATTATTGCACACGATGGACATTCGAAGTCGAAGAATAATCAGGTCGATGGGGCAAATTTCGCCATCTTTCTTTGCCAGCCCCAGGAGGAATCGAGCCATCGACACAAGGATTTT
This sequence comes from Desulfomonilaceae bacterium, assembly GCA_052146735.1. Classification (GTDB taxonomy): domain Bacteria; phylum Desulfobacterota; class Desulfomonilia; order Desulfomonilales; family Desulfomonilaceae; genus CAWBBA01. The sequence continues at coordinate 8,049 of JBKQMK010000477.1, forward strand.
CAGATTAAGTGACAAAGACCAAAACTAAGTAATATCAAGCGCTTCTTTTGTGACACCCGTTGCTATCATCCACAACAAATCAGCACTTTACAGAGCCGATTGGCACAAATTTGGCACAAGCCTTTTTCCGAATGATAATCCCATGAAGACCTCCGGCGTGACAGGGCGACTGTCCACCACGTAAACACAACGCTATCCTGACAACCCCAATGATTTCGAGCCTCATCAAGTCCTATTCGTCCCTCATGATCCCCATCACTCCGAAAAAATGTTAACAAATTGTTAACACGGAGCACCTTTCCACA
>JBKQMK010000478.1:0-3276 GCA_052146735.1 Desulfomonilaceae bacterium
CGCCCGGCATCGGTCGAAAGACCCCTTGCAAGGCGAGCCCCCATACGAGCGCCTGCCATAGCGTCAACGGAACCGCAATGGCAAACCACAGGGTGACTCTCGTACTGCCTGCAAAGTCGGTACGAGAGAGGCCAAGCCAAAGCCCGACCAGGATTGTCCCGTGGATGATTAAGCGCGTTGCGATCATGGGGATTCCGGTCGGCCATAAATCGGGAAACAAGAGATTCAGCCCCATCCAAGAGGCGGCCAACAGCACCGCCATCGAGAAAAGGCGAAGGGCACTCGAATACAGTTCTGAAGATTTTGCGGGTGCCACGATTTCTTGTCAGAGATGAATCAAGTGAAATCAGTCAGATAGTTACGAGAAAGTAGTGGTATCCGGTCCTCGAACAGGGTACATGGCGTTTGCGGACGAATGTATCCCTGAGGAGGACCGGAGATGGAAAGACCAATATCCGACGTGGCGTCGCTGGTCAATGAGATTCTCGCCTTTGTGCGAGGGCCGGCACAAGCGATGGAGATCAGGGACGTGGAGAGACACCTCCTCTCCCTGGTGATGGCGGTCGGGAGAGCGGCTCTTGAGGAATTTGTGGCCGAGAAGGGAAGCGGATATGCGGGCAAGGAGATCATTGATGCCGAGGGAAACCGATGTCCGTATGTGCGTGACCGGAGCTGTGCATATCGGTCCATCTTCGGTGCTGTCCTTATCCCGAGAGCCTACTATCACGCGGCCGGCTCACCAGGGGCCTTTCCTTTGGATGGCGAGCTTAACCTGCCGGAGAGAGGCTATTCCTACCTGGTTCAAGAGTTCTCTTCCCGGTTAGCGGTCAAGATGAGTTACGAGGATGCGCTGGAGATTCTGTGCTCATTCTTTCCCCTGAAGATGCCGATTCGCTCTTTGGAGAGCATTGTACGGGACGTCTGCGATGAGGTGGAACGATTCTACGAAGAGAAGGCACCGCTGGACGTTTGTCCGGAGGCTGTGGTGACGGTGGCCACCGTAGACAAGAAGGGCATTGTTATTCGTAAGCCCCAGGGAGGCGAAGCCGGTCCCGAGGCGCCTCCTTCCAATCCCGACAAGCCCGGAAAGAAGAAGATGGCGACCGTGATCTCAACCTATGTCACTCCACGTCACGTCCGCACTGCCGGATGCATCCTCAAGGAGGTTTCGGACCAGGGTGGTCCTGATTCCAGGCCCAAACCACAAAACAAGCGTACGTGGGGCAGCCTCACTGATGATCCGGAAAAAACGGTGGCCCGTCTGAAGAAGGCCGTGGATCAGCGATTGCCTGAAGGCAACGAATTGGTCTGTATCTTGGACGGGGAAAAGTACCTGTGGAGCCTCGTGTACAAGTATTTCCCCACTGCCTTCTTCGTCCTGGACATCTTTCACGTTCTGGAGCACCTGGGAAAAGCCGCCCTTTGCTTCCATGACGAGGGCAGTGCACAAGCCAGACAATTCGTGACCGAACGATTGAGAATGCTGCTCAACGGCAGGGCCGGCAGGGTTATTGGTGGGCTCAAGCAGATGCTGACTAAGCAAGATCTCTCCGGCACCAAGAGACGTTGCCTCGAACAAGTCATCGGATATCTTGAACGAAACCGCAAGAACATGCGGTACGAGATCTGTTTGGCCAAGGGCTATCCCATCGGAAGCGGGGTCATTGAAGGTGCATGTCGGCATCTCATAAACGACAGATTGGAACTTACGGGGATGAGCTGGACGCTCCGGGGAGCAGAAAGCATGATGCGCCTGAGAGCCGTTCACATCAACAAAGACTGGGACGAATTCTGGACGTACAGGCGTCAAAAGGAGAGACTGCGACTCTACGGCATTCAGGATTCAAGCTCCGCGGGTATCCGGGACCTGGAACTCCCGCGTGCCGCCTAATTCCTGACATAAAGTAGCGGCACCCATCAAACTTTCACCGTCAATTGAAACCCGCTGTAGACCACTCGTAAGAATCGACTTGCAACTCCAAAAGATATAGGATGTCGGCGAGGCTGGTGCGGACGAAACGCCAATAGTCGTAGACGACTATTTTGCAATCTAGAGGACGCCCTGCCGCTTTGAACTCCAATTCTTGTCAAGGGGAGGAACCAATGTGGAACAAGATTTCTCGGCTGCTCATTGTGACGTTGGTGTTGTGCCTTAGCCACGGCGCTACGTCGTATTGTTCCGAAAATAAGGGTGCGAAGCCCGCGAAACTCGATGTCAGGAGCCCAGGGTTCCAGGAGGGAGGGATGATACCAAAGCTTTACACGTGTGACGGTAAGAACGTGTCGCCTCCATTGACATGGGGCCCCGTGCCTGAACGGACGCAGAGCATTGCGCTTATATGCGATGACCCGGATGCTCCCAGAGGGACCTTTGTGCACTGGGTGCTGTTCAATCTGCCGCCGGAAACCAAGGGATTGCAGGAAGACGTGCCTGCGGGCAAGACTCTCGCCAACGGAGCAAAACATGGCGCGGGCACGTCCAGGAAAAACGGATACATGGGGCCATGCCCTCCAAGCGGTGTCCACAGATACTACTTCAAGCTATATGCTTTGGATTCAAAACTTAGCCTCGAAAGCGGTATAAATAAAGAGAAGTTGTTGAAAGCCATGCGAGGTCACATTCTGGCAGAAGGCCAATTGATGGGAACCTACAAGAGACGGTGATTCCAGGGCCTGCGCCTTCGCGATGACCGTTGAATCCTTTTCAACCGATTAATTCCGAAAAGCTTTGCCGATTGCGCCCTTTTCTCGTATAAACTAGTCCTTCAATCAGCGTCCGGAGGTGCTGGATGTGCAGATTTTTGTGCATGCTTCTGATGGTGTCCCTGGCATTGGTGACTCCCGTAGCGGCTGCCGAGCCTATCGTCTTGGGTGCCTACCTTTCCATGACGGGTGGTGTCGCCTCATACGGTCAAATGGGTTGGACAGGCATTACCATAGCCAAGAAAATGCAGCCCGAAGTCCTGGGAAGGCCTGTGGACGTCATGCTTGCAGATACCAAGTCAGACAAAGTGGAATCTGCCAACGCTGTTTCACGGCTCATTGAAAAGGATAAGGTCTGCGCCATAATAGGGGAGATGATCTCCGGAAATACCATCGCAGGTTCAGATATTGCTGAAAGAAGCAAGGTTCCGATGGTTTCTCCTACCGCTACAAACCCCATTGTGACTCAGGGTAAGAAATACGTCTTTCGCGTCTGCTTCATCGATACGGACCAAGGCCGCGTTCTCGCCAAACTTGCTAAGGACCAGCTCAAAGCGAAGACCGCGGCGCTGA
>JBKQMK010000479.1:0-3623 GCA_052146735.1 Desulfomonilaceae bacterium
ACGACATAGGGCATGGCGGTGTCGAACTCTTTTGCTCTTACCATGCTGGCATCTCCCGCGGGCTAACAAGATTCTTTGGGTCAGCCGTCGAACTGACGTGAATCCCATGGATTCCCGGTCTAGGTTCGTGCCGGGGACCTTTATCACAGTTGCGCTGTTATGCAAGAGGGATTTTTGGGAAGTGACTCGGGCCGGTCCTCTTCCGACACTTACACAGTTGCGTGAAGAGACCTTGACCCGACTCCGTCGTCAGGTGGTATAGTACCATGCTCGGCTGCCCGAAACAATGCAAAGTTAAACTCACCGGTGTCGGCCTAGCGAGAAATTTATGGAATCAGAGTCTGGAAAAGGCAGCTCAGCGTCCTCCGCAAGAGGGATCATCAGCCGCTTTATGCACTTGTTGTCGGCCCAAGGAGTGGACGGTGCGACCAGCGTGGGGTTCTTCCTCTACCTGGCGTGGGTGGATACAACCCTGTACGGCGAGGTCATGTACGCTCTGGCAGCGGGCAGCGTGGTGATGAAGGTAATACAATTCGGGCTGTACTATCCTCTTGTCTCCGCGCTCGGACGCTCTGAACGGAATAAGGCGCCTGAGATTCTAAACAGAGTAAACGTCATAAAGTTGGCACTGTTCGGGCCATCTATGGTCGTCGTAGCTGGAATCAGCCTTTACCGGGGCTTCTCCGCGCAAATGGGATTGATTCTCTTTCTAGTGTCGCTCGGGTTCGCTCTCGAGGCCCTGGCAGAAACTTTTTTCGAGGATTTACGAGTTAGGGGTCTGCAATCCAGAGAGGCGCGCATAAGGGTGATCGCTTCGATCCTCTCCTACGGATATGGCGTCCTGACCGCGGCGTTGGGATTCAACCCGGTGCTCATAAGCCTGTTCAAGCTGGTGTCCGGGATGGTGAGGATAGGTTTCGGTATTGCCTCCTATTGCAAGGATTATTCGGGGGGGGTGTTCCTGCGCCCGCAATGGCCGGCGGTCTGGTACATGTTCAGAGCTGCGCTGGTCTTCGCTCTGATCGAGATTCTCGGCACTATTTATAATAAGACGAACATTTTCTTCCTGGAGAGCGCAACCGGCGTAAAAGGCGTGGCTGTGTACAGCGCCGCATGGAATTTGGTGGATCCAATTTCGATTCTAGCTTCGGATCAATTCCTTGGCTGGGTGGTCTTCCCGCTGCTGGCTACACTGTGGTGGAAGAATCGGGACGGGGTACGGCGGCTTGTCCGGCGTAACGCTCAGTGGCTGATGGCCTTGGCTTTTCCCATAATGTTCTTTCTACACGTGGAGAGCGGACTTCTCATAAGTCTCATCTATCCGGCAGACTACGGTGATGCAGTCTGGGTCCAACAATACCTTGTCTGGACGATTCTTCTTTCTTTTGAAAACAACCTGTTTGCATACGTGATGATGGTGGCGGGCGCAGCGAATCTGCTCCTAGGATTTGCCGCGGCCGCCACAGGCCTAAACTTCCTCCTCAACGTGACGTTGGTGCGCCAGTTTGGACTTGCCGGTGCGTGTCTGGTGATCATCTTCACAAAGCTGGTGATGACGCTCTTGACGTTTTTTTATTGCCGGATCAGGCTCAGATTTCTCAAAGAGAAGGATTTTCTTTTTCCCGTGGTCCTGGCGGGAGTTTCACTGGGGATCTTTTTTCTGATCAAGCCCCTTGTAACGCTTCATCCTGCCGTCGCAATTACGTTGGGTTTCTATTTTGTGGTCCTGTGGAGGCTCGGCATGCGCTATCTCGGGCGCCTTCCAAGCAAGTCGGCTTCGGAAACCGGATGAGGTCTGGTAGCGCGGCCCTGAACTGTGAACGGACCGTTGCCGGCGTTTAGCCCTTTCGTCTTCCAATCAGCTCTTCCAGCCGTGTTGCAAGTTTCACGTTCCCATAGAACTCCCCCTGCGCTATCCGAGTTCGAAACTCTTCCAGCCGTGTCTCAAATTCTCTGAAGACACCTGCGTCGGGATTCTCAACAAGAGAATAGTTTCCGTATCCAAGCGATGCCACCATGAACGCATTGAAGAACTGTTCGTAGGCGAAGTGAATAGGGAATGAGAATACTGGTTTTCCGAAGTACAACGCCTCGGCAATGGCATTGTGTCCGCCATTGGTTATCAAATACCGGCAAGTGGCCAGGTCGCTGAGGAAACCCGTCGTTGACGGCGCCTTGTACTCGATGTTCTTGGAAGAAGGCCGTTCGCCCAGGCCATAGACGATGATTTTGTGCGGCATCTTCTCGAGTGCCGTGACCAGGCGCAGAAAAGTGGGGGAAGTCTGGTACACGAGCACATGATCACCGTCGGCTGGCTCGACTTCGAGGACGGCCCGTCTTAGAACCGGCGGAAAGACTTCCGTCTCCGCGGGGTTGGCCGGCGGAAGCCTGTAAAATGCGCTGATAAAATAATAGTCGGCATTACTGAACATCCAGCGAAGAGGCAGGGCATACATCAACCGGCCCACCGTTTGTCCCTTGGGTACCTCATGAACGCACTTGTTCAGAAAATGATGATTGTCGATGCTGACGCATGGAATACCCAGCTTGCGAGCAGCCAGAGGTGCGAAGTATTCGTAGGCGGTTAGAATGAGGGACGGATCGAAATCCTTGACGATCTGTACGACACTTTCTACAGTGCGCTTCCCGTCAATAAGGACTTTAAGGGCATTCCGAACCGTTCCAGAGACATCCACCCGATTGTTTACGTAGAACGTCGATGGTGCGGGGATTTCTTCCACGGAGTATCCCATGCTGCGAAGATCCAAAACGCGGCCGCCGCCAATAAACAGGAATTCGTGGTGGGGCATTTCATTGGCGACTGCAAGGGCTTGACTAATATGTCCTCCGGCGTCGCCCATGATGCCGACGAGTATTCTGGCCATAATATTTCCGATCGGCTACCTTAACGCTCGCGGTTATTGATTGAACTGAAGTATAACACCGTCACGGAACGGATGGAGACGAAAAATCTGAAATTAAAAGATCCGAACAGCGAAGATGATGCCTTCCTGGCGAACACCACCCAGGATCAGGAGCCGATAGTTCTCCCCATAGATGGTATACTGGACCTTCACACCTTCTCTCCAAAAGAGGTGGGGGACCTGCTGGAGGACTACGTGGCTGAATGCCTCAAAATGGGCATATACGACTTGAGAATCATTCACGGAAAGGGCAAGGGGATTCTTCGTGATCGGGTAAGGAGGATCCTCGCGAAACACCCGATGGTTGAAAGTGTTTCCGAGGCGCCACTCGAAGCCGGGGGATGGGGCGCTACACTGGTCCGATTGAGGCGTGAGACTTAGCAGGCCGGTGCCTTCCTACGGGTCACAATTTCTGTTGAAGCTCCAGGGCCTCCAGGGTCTCTAATTCCTTCTTGTATCTGCCGCCTATTTCCAAAATAGTTTCAATCCATTCGCGAATCACTTTTCCTTCGGTAGTGACGTAAGCTATTCGCGTGTCCATCATCCGAGTGAGGGTCCCCATGACATCCATAAGGATATCAAGCTTATGGCAATCATCCTCGACCTGGATCGTAGGGGTGTGAAGCCCCTGCTCGCCGTAAGTGTTCCAAACCATCTCGTCCACCAGGGTTGAGACAGCCAGACACAAGACTTGAATTG
>JBKQMK010000480.1:0-19660 GCA_052146735.1 Desulfomonilaceae bacterium
AAGGAAACGGGTTACGCCATACTGACTAACGACTTTAACCTGAACAAGGTCGCTGAAGTACATTCAATACAGGTACTGAACATCAATCAATTGGCCAATTCCCTCAAACCGATTGTCCTTCCTGGCGAAACCATGAAAGTCCAAATCTTGAAAGAAGGGAAGGAACCGGGCCAAGGGGTAGCGTATCTGGATGACGGCACCATGGTTGTGGTAGACAACGGAAGAAAACAGATAGGAAAGAACGTCGAACTGACCGTGACCAGCGTGCTACAAACTACTGCGGGGAGAATGATTTTCGCGGTCATGAAAACATGACCAAAGGTCAGCTACAGAATTTATTGAAGAGCCTTCCCCATAGCTGATACGGCAATTCTTATCCAGGATGGAGACAGACGTGTGAGTCTGTCTCCCCGGATAATCATGTCCCCGAAAATCCGTCGCGGTTTTAGGTCTTAACTTACTAAAAACGCTTAGCTCTTTTTGCCTTTGGCCAAAAATTCCTTCCACAGCTTGAACCCGGGCTCTGGAGGGGAACCAGCATCAGTCCACCACAGTATGAAGTCTTTGTAAACAGTAAGAAATTCAGGCCAAGTTCCGTTCGGGGCGACACTCTTCTTCCAATCGGGATACAGGTCGTCATTGGCAAGCTGAAATTCATCCTGGCCGAAATCCGGAAAAGCCGTCTTGAAATTCTTGAGCCTTTCCTCCTTACCCATTTCCGGAGCTTCCTTGAGCCGGGCGGCCTGTGGTGACTCTAACGCCGAAGGAATTTCTCTTTGGAGTTGCGCTGCTGGGGTTTCCTCCTTATGCACGCCTGGCGGAAGAGCGGTTCCAGGTTCTATGGGTTCTCCGGCTGAGGACACTGAGCCGGGCATATTCATGGGGACAGCACGAGAACCGGGGACTGGCGGCTCCATCATGGATAAAGCCTGCTGAGGCGGGCCGGCTTGGATCTTGGCCACAACCCAGCCCTGGCTCGGATCAAACTCCTGGATGCTCCCGAAAAACTTGTCTATCCGATAGGCCTTACCTAGTCCCAAGGGACTGAGGTAGTGATACCTGTTCTGAAATCCGACCACGATCAAGCCAAGGGCAACAATTGCTAGAAAGATCCATGAATGCAGGCTTGTCCAGCCACCTACGAATCTCTGGCCCCTTGGGTCGGGACGTCGCACATCATTATCATTGACGATCATCCCTTCAGCCTCCTTGTTTTGATTGAAATTGCGGAGGGGGATTCCGCAGATCGAAACTGAATATATCACATTTGGTATTTTTTGTAAATGGCTTTAGATGGGTTACTTTTTATGTGGCTATCACTGGAGGACGCGAGGGTTAGATATCATCGGCATGCAAAAGGCGTTTCCCACCGGGGCCCTGGCCCTGCTCTGTGTCGTAAGGAGAGAAGTGGCTGAAACAGGGCGAACAGAGGGAGGTTTTTTCATCTTGAGAAAAAAGTTCTTGCCAGAGAACAGAAATGTGATAGGAAGAAGGCACTTCTCAACATACCCTTTCGTCTTCAGTGAAAAGCCCTGAAAGGGGCGGCTGATTTCAGCCGTTTTCGGGCTTTTCGTTTTTCTGGAGATGAGGTAAAGAAGGAATGGCGCCGGCGGAGGGTTGCTTTTTTGACCCGTCATTCCCTGAGAGTGGACATTCAATCAAGGTAAGGGTCTCTAAAGCCCCGGATGTTTAGGACATTCAATGCCGGCGCCATTCAAAAGGGTTGCAAAGGAATCAGAAGATCAGGCCTGCCTCTACAAATGCGCCTTCGAGGTAAGTGTCCAGTCTGAGATCGGTTCTGTCTTCTTTGAAGTTTATGAATCTGTAACCACCCTTCGCGTAACCCCAGCGACCGGCGTTCATGGGAACGCTGAATTGCAGCCCAGCCTGAAGATCCAGCGCGAAAGTACCATCGAGGTAACCAAGCCCTACCCGATTGTCGCAAGACAAGGTCCCCCCATTGCAAAGTGTACGAATGCATTTCTGAATCTCTATTTCGGACATCACCATATTTCTGGTCCGGTCTATCCTGTCGCAACGACCCGCGCACAGGGAACTTGACACGTCTAACCGCTGTTCGTTGAAGACCCAACTATTGTATATGGATACGGCGGCGTTGCAGTTAAAGACGGGTTGATAGAGTAGCCCAACCTTCTGGTACGTGAAACTCCAGTTCGTATGGATGAAGGTTCCCGCAGGGAAGACGAGCTGGCCGAGATAAAGATCTCTTTGGGCGATCTGGCTCCCCTCAAGCTGTATGGGCATGATGGAGTAAAATAGCGCCCATGAGGGTCTGAACTGGTACCAGGCCGAGTATTCCAGAAGAGTCTGGTGAGAGGGCAGTCCCAAATCGTCGTTGAAATCAATGTCAGTCGCCGGAATTCCCAGGACTGTCGCAGGGGATCGAACCGTTCCCTTGACTCGAGCAAAGAAGACCTGAGTGGCCAACTGCCATTGGCCGGCCATGCGCCTCGGAAGGATACATTTCGGGCCGCAGGATTGAAGGGGGGCAGGGGCGCAAACCGGCCCCTCGCATTTCACAATGGGTTTGCCGAGTTGCGCGGGCCGATAGGATCTCAATGCGGCCCTGCGCCTGGCGGATGCCTGCACAAAAGAAGCAGGTTCAGATGAGAGCTCTTTGGCAGAGGCCCGAAGGCTTGGGGCTCCTGAAGAACTTGCTTCATCGGTGGCAGGGTTTATGACTACGTTGATGAAGTTGTCAGATTGGTTTGCAAAGGCATGGCAACTGACAATTAAAAACGACAAACATACCAGTAGCGTAAAAGGGCATCTTCTCATCGAACCCTTCCTCCCAGCTCGAACTAACTGGGATCGCTTAAACATCTTTTGTGTGATCCTTGTCAAGAAAAAATAGTGCGGTATTTCACTTATTTTGGCTATTTTTCCAGAAATCACTTCGTCTAATTACAGTTTTGTTTTAAAAACGCCGTATTGATTTAATTATATAAAGTATTATATCTTAAATAGTGCATACAAAGCTAATAACACATGCTTTTATAAACAAAAACGTGGGCGCAGCTCGATGTCCCCGACGGCAGGAGTCCGAAAAACACCCCTGACGCGCGCAAGCTTCAAGCAAGTTGTCCCCCCTCCCCCCACAGACGAACGGTCATGAGCCGGGATGAAAATGGCTATGAGATGGCACTACCCACGTACTACGCGCGGTATCAGTGTGGAGAGGAGAATCTCCGATTTGGCCTAGAGAGTTCCCCTTGCGCGATCGATCGTGGGAGTGACTTTATTGGAAATTTTAGATAAAACGGATGGATAAAGGGATTACTTCTCAACATACCCTTCCTCCGAGTCAAAACATCTGATTTCACTGAATTGCCCATGTCTCATAATAAGTCAAGAAAAAAGTTCCATTAAATTTGAGTAAGTTAAAAGAAAAACCAATAAGTCAATTCATAGTTGTTAAAGGTTATGCTCATAACGCATGAAAATATAATATAAAAATCGACATTCCTAAAATGACGCCGCCCCCTTGGATTACAGCCGGGCCAGTGGTATCTTGGCTCGAAGATGAAGACCTACCTGGAATACAGAGCAGGCCCGTCCATTCTGGATATGATACGAGATGAAGGCCTAAAACCGGAAAAGGTACGCGTATTTGCCGGACCCGCTGGGGGCCCCAAGTGGTTCGTGTCTGTGGGGTTCGACAAGGCCCTTATGAAGAGCCACTGGCTGGGGAGAGGCGGCAATCGCGTCCTTCTGGCAGGGTCTTCCGCAGGCGCGTGGAGATGCTTGGCTATGGCCTGCCGGGACCCCCTGAGCGCGTACGAAAATTTGAGATTAGCCTATTCTCGGAACATCTTTACCGCGCAAGACACCCCCCTGAGTGTAGGCGCGGCACTGCAGAAGAATGTCACCGATTTTGTAGAAGATCGTGATGTTCCTTATGTTTTGGAACATCCAGTTTACGATCTAGCGATCCACACGGTAAGAAGTAAAGGCCCCGCGGCCTCAGGCAATCGCGCAATGCAGGGCAGCGCTCTGCTGGCTGCCGCATTCATGAACGCGGTTTCTCCAGTGGGCATGAAAGTCTTCTTTGAAAGGGTCGTTTTCTTTTGTGCGCAAGAAGAGCCATCTTTTCTAGAATCCTTCAGGGGCGCGGCGGTTCGGTTAAGGAGGGAGAACCTTCGAATGGCCGCGCTGGCCACCGGGTCTCTCCCGTACGTGGTATGCGGAGTAGAAGAGATCCCGGGAGCGCCCCCAGGGGTATATAGGGATGGGGGGCTAATGGACTACCAACTCAATCAGGATTATGATCCTCCAGAGGGAACGATGGCGCTCTTCTTCCACTATCAGGAAAGAATAATTCCGGGATGGTTTGACAAGATTCTCAAGTGGAGGAGACCGCCGGAGGGTTCTCTCCGGCAAGTCCTGCAGATATACCCTGGGGCGGATTTTGTGAAAATGCTGCCGGACAGCCGTTTGCCGGATCGGAACGATTTCACGATCTTTGTGAATGACCCCTTGGAGAGAATCCGCAGATGGGATGAAGTCTCCCGGTTGAGCGAGATTCTGGGTGACGAGTTCTTGGAGGCAGTGGAATCCGACCGGATCCGGAAGCTGGTGCGACCGATTTGAAATCCGGCCGTGCCGTCACCCCTCCCTACGATTGATACAAAGGAAACTCAGAGATGAACAGACCTTCCTGGCACGAATACTTCATGATGTTGGCGAAGCTCGTAAGCGCAAGATCAACGTGCAATTCTCGCAAGATAGGGGCGGTCATTGTACGCAGCAATAGGATACTGGCCACAGGATACAACGGTGCGGTGCATGGGGCCTTGCACTGCATTGATAAGGGCCCGGAATTTTGCCTGAGGCGATCCATCGGGGCCCATGATGCGGATAAGTACAACTACTGCATTTCGAGCCATGCGGAGGTAAACGCCGTTGATCAGGCGGCTCGCTTTGGCATTCCTCTGGAAGGAGCCATCCTCTACTGCACTTTGGAGCCGTGCAACTGGTGTTTCAAGCAACTGATCCAAGCCGGAATAAAAGAGATCTACTTTGAGGAATCCTATGATTCCCGAAACAAAGAATTCGATCTTTACTGGCGCCAAATTATGGAGTCCCATGAGAGCATCAATGTGTTCAAGCAGGTTGGTGTGTCCAAGGAAGCCTTGGAAATGGTAATCGGCGTGCTGATAGGATCTTCGACTCGCAGAATGCCCGCGACTTCCCCGCATGATCCAGCCGACTTAGACATGGGAGAGCTTGTGCGGGTACTGGACCAAGGGCACTCAAAGAATCAGTGAAAGATCGACGTGCAAGGGCGCAGAGGAGGCGATGGATGAAAATTCTTGCGGTGGAGAGGTTTTCGGAAGATCAATTGATTGAGAGGCTCAGAGAAGTGACCATGCTGAAGGCTCCGGAGATCAAAGTCTACAGCAAAACCTTCATTTCTCTTGAAAAAGTCTCGCCGGCCAGTCTTGCTCCACCACAGAATTACATACTTAGAGAAGAATTGAAGAAGGTCCGCGAGTTGAAATGGTCGCTGGAAGCACATGAAGTGGATCTCTTCGCGCTGAATGGGTTCGTCCGGCTGATCCTCGAGGGTTCGGACGAACCGGTCGATCTCCTGCCTCCCATCGCCGAAGAATCTATCGAGAGAGATGGTACCGTGCATTTGATCGTAAACGACGGGATGCACCGAGTGTACATGGCGCTCCGAGAATGGGTGATTCCCCAAGTGGTGCTTATCAGAGGAATTCCAAAAGACCTGCCGTACTACGCGTACCCTGTCCCCGGAGGATGGCGAGAAGTTCAGGAACGAGATGATCTACCAGACGGATTTCTCAAGAAGTGGCACAGGTTTAGAGACTACCACGCATTCTATCGCAACTTCAATTCGGCATTCCGAAATGTAGGGGGACCCAGGCAATTCTTCCAAAACGAAAAAGAGACAGGCCATTAACGGGGCAGGAGAAAAAGTCCGTACGTCCAGTTATGCCGAAGCCCAAGGATAGCTGAAAGAAGGGCAGTCGCCTCTAACCTCTATACTTTTGCGTCGTAATGGGAGTACTGCATGGTGTAAATGCCTCTCCCCTGACTCAGTGAGCGCAAAGCAGTCGAATATCCGAACATCGTCACCAGCGGGACTATAGCTTCCAGGACGGAAGTTTTTCCACGGGGAGTAACTTGCTCAAGCCTTCCGCGTCGGCTGTTCAGGTCAGCGATGACCTCCCCAACGAATTCTTCGGGGACGACCACTTCGACGCTCATGTACGGCTCCAGAAGAATAGGTGATGCCTTCTCGCACGCTTCTTTACAGGCTTGCGACGCGGCAACTTTCAATCCCAGAGGAGTCATGGACACGAGGTCCTGGCCCAGGGCCTCAAGCGTGATCTTGACGTCCACCGCCTCATTTCCGCCAATAACGCCAGCTAGTGTGGCCTCCCGTGCCCCTTGTTCCACTGCGCTGATAAATTCCTGCGATATGGTGTCCAGTCCGGCTGCCAAGTGAAAGCTTGTCCCTTCTCCTCTGGTTGCCGGTTCTACTCTGATAGAAACCTCACCAATATGGCGCACATCGTGAATTTCACGGTCGAATATTAAATGAGCCCTGCCCGAAGACTGAATAGTTTCCTTATAAACTACCTGTGGTTTCCCCGTTTGTACCTCGACCGCGTACTCCCTTTTGAGACGATCGAGGACAATGTCCAAGTGCAGCTCACCCATCCCTGATATAAGCAACTGACCGGTCTCTTCATTCTCCCGGAAGGTAAAAGTCGGATCTTCGATTCCTATCTTTTCCAAACTAGACAGCAGCTTTTCCTGATCGCTTCGGGTCTTGGGTTCGATGGCTATGGAAATCACCGGGATGTGCATGTCGAGTGACTCCAGGACCAACGGGGCCGAAGCATCGGTCAACGTGTCGCCCGTCCGGGCTTCTTTCAGTCCCACGGCAAGGGCAATGCTGCCCGCGGGGGCGGACTTGATCTTCTCACGCTTGTTGGCATGCATAAGGAACAGCCTTGCTACACGCTCACGAACGCCTCGTGTGGCGTTATAAATCTCCTTTTCGGATTCGAGTTCACCCGAATAGACCCTGAGATAAGTGGTTCTTCGCCCCTGGTCCATCATGACTTTGAAAGCGAGTGCGCAGAGAGGCTCTCCCCGCTTTGGCGCGCGCTGCTCTTCCGCCCCGGTCTCCGGATTAATTCCTATGATCGGAGGCACATCCATTGGTGACGGGAGAAAGTCGATGACCGCTTCGATAACTGGCTGTACGCCTTGATTTTTCAGGGCAGAGCCGCAAAGAGTGGGGACAATTCTATTTGCTATTGTTCCTTCTCTCAGGCCCTTGATAATCTGCTTCTCATCCAGGTCGTCATGCTCGAGGTAGTATTCCAGAAGCTCTTCATTCATTTCCGCCGCGGTCTCTATCATGAACTTTCTGGCCTGCTCTGCGTCGTCCAGATAGTCCGGCGGTATGTCGATGTACTCATACTCCTGGCCCTGACTTTCCTGATCCCAGATGATTCCCCTCATCCGAATGAGATCCACTACGCCGAGGAACTCGTCCGCCGACATCATGGGGATTTGCACAGGAACCGGATTTGCTCCCAATCGTTCTCGCATCATTGAAACCGCACGCTGAAAGTTTGCCCCAAGACGATCCAGCTTGTTAACAAATACAATTCGAGGGACCTTGTAGCGTTCGGCCTGATGCCACACCGTTTCCGTCTGGGGTTCCACTCCGCCGACTCCGCACAGAACAGCTACGACTCCATCAAGGACACGCAGAGAGCGTTCCACCTCGATTGTAAAATCGACGTGCCCCGGCGTATCGATCAGGTGGATCTCATAATCCTTCCATGTAAAGGCCGTAGCCGCAGAGGTTATGGTTATGCCTCGTTCCTGCTCCTGAGGCATATAGTCCATGGTAGCGGAGCCTTCATCGACTTCGCCGATCTTGTGGATTTTTTTCGTATAGAACAGAATTCTTTCGGTCAGGGTGGTTTTTCCAGCATCAATGTGAGCTGTGATCCCTATGTTTCTGACCTTGGAGAGGTTTAGTGCCACGATTACTCCCTTTGCCCCTTCTGTGACGACAGAGTTTTGGGGTCATTCAAACTATGTGACTATTGGCCGGAGTTGTTAGGTCCACCTGAAATACAATAGGACCGGCTGTCAGAGGAGACAAGGGTCTCTCTTCGGTCTCGGCAGCTTCAGGTGGCCTCAGCGCATGTTCACACAGATTACGCATCTTACTCAAACGTTGTCAAGTGGCTTACCATGCTAATATAGTTTGCCTTTTCCTCCTCCTCATGATAAAGTCGCATCCGCCTAGAGTGCCTTTTCCGTGAATCAAGTGGTGATGTTATGGAATCGATGTCCAATTTTTTTGAGTCAATCAACCGGCTACTCGGAGTGTCGGGACCCGGCGAACTGGTTATGCATCCAGTATTCCTGGGTCTTTGCGTCGTAGCTTTCATTTACACATTGGTCACGCACATGAAGTATTTTTCCCTGATTCTTGCCGGTCTCATGGGCGGGGCAGTAATATTTCATTATCTTTATCCTGACCAATCTTCCAATCTGGGCGACTTGCTGTCATTTGTTGTTGCAATGGGCCTGTTGGCGCTTGTGCTGGTCTATTTAGGATTTATTCGGGACTGAGAATCGCTCCAGTATCACGATGCAATTGCAAACCGAGTCCGAAGGGACCGTGAAGAAAGACTCCTAACAGTCCTTAATCCTTCCTCTTAAATACGCTAAGCCCATCAGCCGGGGAAAGTCCGAAAGAGAGGTCCATGCCTTACGTGGTGGACGGAAATAATGTAATGGCCCAGGCCGTAGGGTGGCACCGGGATATGGCAGGGGCCAGGAAACGCCTCATTCATGATTTGGTACGCTTTGTCGCTGTACAGAGAGTGAAGCTCAAGGTTGTCTTCGATGGAGCGCCTGATGAGGAGTTCCCCGAGGGTCGCAAATTTAAGGGTGTCCACATCCTGTACGCCCGCCCCGGCTCTGACGCGGATTCACGGATAAAGGAACTGGTAAGAAAGGCTTCATACAAACGAGACTTAGTAGTAGTCTCCTCGGATCGGGCGCTGGGCTCAAGTATCAAGCATCAAGGTGCGCGAGTAATATCCTCGGGTGAGTTCAGGCGCCTGCTTGCGGAATGCCTCGAGCGGACAGATTCGATGGAGAAATCAGGCCAAGGGGACCGTGTAGATGTCGAAGAATGGCTTAAGTTCTTCAACAAATCGGGAGAATAATTCGCAGCGAATGGACCCGCGCGACACAAAAGCTTTTCCTGCTTCTTGCACCACACCCAGAACCAATGCAGATCACCCTGTGGCCCTCGTATTGCCGGAAATTGGACGAACCAACTCGGTCATGGCATTTTCCGTACGAACAGGGGGCTGCTCTCCGCCCCCCTTTAAGTCTCTCAACTTCGCGGTGAGCCAGGGAGACGCGCCGGAAAATGTTAGGTGCAATTACAAGACACTCAGCAAGCGCCTGGGGATTGAAGCCGCTCGTATTGCAGCTTGCCGGCAGATGCACGGAGACACTGTAGAGATAATCGATTCTCTTCCCCACATTTCCGCTCGGGCCGATGCGATCATAACCTCCACCCCTGGAATTTATCCGTCTATCAAGACAGCCGATTGCGTTCCCATTCTATTGCTGGACCCGGTACGTCGAGTAGCGGGAGCGATACACGCAGGATGGCGAGGGACGGTGCTCAGGATCTCGCGGAAGGTCGTTCGAATAATGAAAAGTCGCTTTGGATCGAATCCCACAGATTTGGTAGCAGGCCTGGGACCTTCCATCGGATCATGTTGCTATGAGGTGGATGAAGTTGTCTTAAAGCCATACCGGCAAGCCTTTCCCGAGGCTGAACAATTCGTCATCAGATCTAAGTCCGGAGCCCTGTCCAAGGAGAGCCTTCGTCTGGATCTGGTCGGCGTAAATCGCTTTGAACTGATTCAAGGAGGTGTGCCTCCAGCCAACATCCATTCAACAGAGCTTTGCACCTCCTGCAACTCCGCTCTCTTCTTTTCATACAGGAGGGATGGGGTCAAATCAGGACGTCACGTCGCGATAGCCGGGTTCATTCCATGAAACCAATCTGCCCGGCGAGGCCCTTGTTTGATTTCTCCTCCTCTCTTTCTTATCTCACTCGGCGCAGCAATGCCTTCATGCCGATGGCCGCGTCCTCGGGCAGCACGTAGGTGGGCACCCCGGCTTCGTGCAGTCTGGATCGATCCGGCTCAATTCTTCGGATGGAGCCTATGAAGCAGGCGACGATAGGTTTGGGGAAGCGGCGGGCCAGATCAATGAGGACATCCGACGGGTATGCCCAATTCTTGTGTTCGCAGAAGATGGCCAGAAGCGCGTCCACAGACTGATCTTCCAAAACGGCCTCGGCGATGTCGTGGAAGGGTTTGGTCAAGAAAGCGCCTGCCGCGCCGTCCACAGGGTTCTTGTAGACGACCGGAACTGACGGCCCAAGAATTTCGGCAATGCGCCGAATGGTTTTCTCCTCCAGTTCAGCCAGTTCACAGCCTGCTTCTGTACGAAGCATATCCCAGGCCACGATACTGGGCCCGGCCGTGTGTGTGAAGATACCGAGCCTTTTCCCCGTCGGTATTTCACTTATGGCAAGAGCCTTGCACACGCTGATCATCTCGGAAACGGAACTCACTGTCTGAGCACCCGCCTGGCGCAGCGCCCCTTCCCATATTCGAACCGCTCCTGCCGCAGCCCCTGTGTGAGTGACAGTAACGCGATCCGCGTCTTCGCCAATCCCTCCCTTGTACACAACAACCGGCTTATCGGGTGTTATCTGGGCCACCTGCTCTATAAAGGCCCTCGGCTTCGCGCACCCTTCCGTGAAAATTCCTATTACTTTCGTGTCAGGATCACCTTTCAGGTATTCCAACAAGACGTGAAATTCCAGATTAACCCTGTTTCCTACTCCAACCCATTTGGCGATGCCCATGCCTTCATTATCGGCCCGTCCTTTGATGCCAAGCCCTATTCCTCCACTCTGGCTGAGAATCGACACATTACCCGGATGCAGGACGCGGGGGTAGAAGGTGACGTTGAGCTTGGCACGGGCATTCAAAAATCCTAAGGTGTTGGGGCCGACTATCGGCATATCAGCCGCGGCTTCTCTTAGTTTGTTCTGGAGATCCAAACCGTCAGCCCCCATCTCGGCATAACCACCGGCGATCAAAGCGGCCCCGCCTACGCCTAGGCGGCGCAATCTGGCCACCATATCTACAGTGGAATGCTGATTCAGAGCCACCACCGCCAGATCAGGGACTTCAGGAAGATCATCGATATCTTTATACACTCGTAGTCCCAGGATTTTTTCGTGCCGCGGGTGAACAGGATACACGGAGCCTGGAAATCCTCCTGTAACGACACTGTCCATAATCGCATGACCCACTTTGTCCGGGCTGTTACCTGCTCCGATTATCGCAACAGACCGAGGAGCGAACATCATATTCAGTCTTTCCCGAAGGCTTTCATCCATAAAACCGATCCTTTCTACTACATTGCAGTACAGGCCGAGCTAACCGGAAGCACGATTAAACAGAACCGTGAATACTGTACCGCCGGATTCCCGACAGCCCTGGACATCACTCACATGAGGACAGATCATGATCTTTCCGTGGCAGTGGTCGCGGCTGGTCGGAATATACCGACACCGCCGGCTCTCGAATGAGATTTCAAACAACCCTGCTTCTGAAAGTATCTTCAATCTCAATAATTCTAGACCCTTGCCCCCTGCATTGAAGTCAAAAGGGTCTTTGCTGGAATACTCATCAGTTGCCTGAGTATGATGAAACCCTTCGAAAATGAACCTCTGGTCCGCCAGGGGTATTCCTACTCCTTCATCCTTCACCAGCAATCGAACACCTGATAGAACTTCTTCAACCGAAACCGTTATCGTGCCTTCATCCGGAGTGTTTTCAACAGCATTTTTTACGAGGGTTTCCAGAGCGATGACGAGAGTCCTGGGGTCCACCACGTCGGTCGTCACAGAGGGAAAATCTGAGACCAGAGATACGGACCGGTGGGACGCTGCCTTTCGAAATCTTCTAAGGTTCTCTTGAATCATGGACGCCATATCGAAAGGTTCGGGTTTTGGCGCGGGCGGAGAAAAAACCTGTTCCACCACAGCATGAATGTCTGTCAGCCTCCGGAGATTTCGCTGAATTCGCTCTATGTTTTTTTCCCATTGATTGGTGTCTACACCGCGTTTACTTAGGTTCTCTACTGATGCACTGATGATGGCAAGCGGGGTGGCGATCTCGTGAGACAAATGGTTTACCGCTCTTCTTCGGGCCCGTTCAAGGGACTTGAACGCGGTGATGTCTCGGAAAACTATGACCACGCTCTGCATGGCGGGACTGCACTCATCGACTTCCAGAAAAGCGGTCGCTACTGAGAGGTCCACAGCCTGCCCGTCCCGGCGCTTAAAGCTGATTTCTTGTTGCAACGTATGGTGGCCGCTCTGGAATAGATTCACAAGGACTTGATAAAAATCATCATTGCCCGGGTCTCCAGAGAATGCCTCTTGAAAATGCCGACCTCTGAGTTCCTCTTCGGTAAAGTCCAAAATACGCAGAGCAGCAGGATTTGCCGTGAAGATATCGCCGTTGCACTCAAGCGTGATGACTCCTTCGTTCATACTGCGAAGTATCAGCTTTTCGATCGGCTCCATTCCGGTATTATTATCGTATTCAGGGGTTTCGGTGACATTATCAGTGATCATGGCATCTCCCTTGTCACGCCTGGGGAACACTGATCAGTGTTTCAAAGAAAAGCTTGGTGTTCAAAATGCATTCCCTGGCTACTCTGTACGTCTATCGGTCCATCTGCACATGGCCGGTTTGTTTTCGCAGGACCTAGAACGGCTTGCCGGAAGTATACTCATGGAACGATGTTTCAAACAAGCTGTCTTGTATAATGTAATAGTAAGCGAGAATGCGTGAAGCGATGAGCCTTCGCGCCGGAACGAAAAAAACCTGTGCTGCCTTTCCACAAAAAACAAATGAGTCACATAGAAGTAGACAAGTAACTTCATGTTGTGGTAACATTAAACTAAGCATGTACCTGTGAAAAAGGGAGTTTTAAAAGATGCGATCGGCAGGATGGATCGCAGCGACTCTGGCATTGGCTCTTGTGGCTACTCAATCCATGGCTTTGGATGAGAAAGCGGAAAATTATCTTGATAACGGAAAGGCGGCTCAGAGAGCCGGAGATTACACTAAGGCCGTCGATCAATTTACTCGGGCAATCCGCGTAGACCCCGCGAATGCTGACGCATTTTTTCGGCGAGGACTTTCGTACGAGCGGCTGGGAAATGCGAAAGAAGCGATTAACGATTATACCAAGGCTATTCAACTCAATCCCCGGATGGAGACAGCCTTCAATAACCGGGGAAGCGCCTATTATAGGCAAGGTGATTTTGATAAGGCGATCCAGGACTACACGCAAGCCATTGAACTTAATCCTTCCTATGCTTTGGCCTACTATAACCGAGGCAACGCTTATCATGGAAAAGGTGACTTCAACAACTCTGTTCAAGATTTTACGCGAGCGATTGAAATCAACCCCACCGATAGGGACTCGTACAACAACCGCGGCTGGGCCCTGTTGCAAAAGAATGAGCCTGAGCAAGCCATCAAAGACTTCAATGATGCGCTACGACTAGACCCGGAATACGCTCTCGCATATTACAACCGAGGCAACGCCCTACTCAAAGTTGGAGAGAATGAAGCTTCGATAAGAGATCTTTCCAAAGCCATCGAGCTGAACCATGAATACGCGCTCGCTTACTTTCAAAGAGGAAATGCCTACTTCAAAAAAAATGACCTTGACCAGGCCATTAACGACTATAACCACGCGGTCAGAATCAATCCTACGTACGCGGACGTGTACAACAATCGCGGCTGGGTGTTCTTCAAGAAGGGGAACATTTCACAAGCTCTTCGTGACACGTCGAAAGCGATTTCTCTGAATCCCAACCTGGCAAGGGCTTATGCCAACCGGGGTTGGGTTTACAAGAGCCGCGGAGAATGCGCCAAAGCGATTCCCGATTTTACCAGGGCGCTGGAGCTTAAAGAAGGGCCTGCGGCTGTTTACACGTTTCGAGCAGGCTGCTATTTGGACGCGAATCAGCAAGAACCCGCCATGAAGGATCTGGAGCGAGCAGTCAGCCTGGATGCCGGCGATCCCGAGACGTTGCAACAATTGGGGATCCTAAAAGAGAATTCCGGGGATTATGATGCCGCCATCAAATTGTTTACTTCGCTAGTTTCTTCTCGACCCGATGATCCGGCTGCGCACTTCAATCTGGGGGTAGCTTTGGGGAAGAGAGGACGAATTTCAGACGCGATCCGGGAATTCACCAGAAGCATGGAGCTGGACCCGCGGGATAGGGAGGCATCGTTAGCAAGGGCTATTGCCTTTGAGTTCTTAGGCGACAGCAAAAGTTCCCGAGCCGACTTTGCGGCAGCCCTGCGCTTGCCGGAAAATGAGCAAGTTTCCAGGCCGCTTAGACAGCCTGTGAGCATCGTACACGTAAAGGAAATGATGACGTCTCGTTAGACTATGCCTTGCTACCCGCTTGTCGGGAAGAGGAACTTTTTTGTCCGCATTCCCCCCAAACTTAAACGCGGTAAAATTGGCTCATGGGGCAAAAGCGTGGACTCATATCGAACCTCGGTTCTGATACTTTTGATCTTTGCCGTTGCTCTCATGGAGCCTGTACCATCGCGCGCTGCGGAGAACACAAAGACCTTGTTCTCTCAGGCAGTGGAGGCCCACTGGAGATGGGAGCTGGACAAGGCCATTCAACTTTACACTCGCGTACTCGCGCTCGACGCGAATAATGCCCGGGCTTACTTCAATCGAGGGGTAGCTTACCGTTCCAAGGGGGACGAAAACCGCGCTTTCGCCGATTTCACTCAAGCGATCGCGAAGGACCCCGAATTGGTGGACGCTTTATATGGCCTCGGCCTTGTTAACCTACATCGAAAGGCATATGACAAGGCGCTGGAAGACATGAACCGAGTCATATCGTTGGACCCGAAGCATTCCGGTGCATATCGTGTCCGCGGAGAAGCGCAAATTGGTCTCGGAAACTTCGACGCTGCGCTGACAGATCTGAATGAAGCCGTGAAGCTATACCCGCCTGACAGCGAAACTTATTTCCTCAGGGCAATCGTCTATCAGAACAAAAAGAATCCGGATAAAGCTCTAGCCGACCTTGACAAGACGCTGGAACTAAACTCAAAGCACGTCGGGGCATGGTTGAAAAGGGGAAATCTCTTTGTTGCAGAAGGGAAGCCAAAAAAAGCAGTGGAGGACTACAACCAGGCCATCAATTTAGACCCCAACAACGCTGAAGCATTCAATAATCGCGGCTGGGCCAAGGCGGAGTCGGGAAATCCGGATGAGGCTATAGCGGACTTCACCAGGGCGCTCGAGTTAGATCCGAAATTTGCGCTTGCTCTTTCAAACCGGGCCGCTGTCTATCGCAAGTTGGCTAGGAACGATGCTGCTCTGGGCGATTACACACGCCTCCTCGAACTGAAGAGTTCAGACCCTGGGATCTATGTAGCAAGGGGGACTATGCTTTTGGATTTGGGCCGCGGCGAAGACGCTATTAAGGATTTTGACCGTGCATTAGAATACCAACCTCAAGAACCTTCGATTCTCGCGCTTCGAGGCCAGGCTAGAGTGATGAGGGGCCGATACAAAGACGCCATAGACGATTTGAAAGTAGCTCTGGAAGCCGAACCGGATAATGTGCAAGCGCTCCTCTGTCGAGGAAGAGCATACGAAGCGGTGAAATCTTACAAAGGGGCGATAAAGGATTTTTCGCGTGCCATACAACTTGCCCCCGGCTCGGCGACAGCAGACATGTACTACAATCTTGGGAAAAATTATCTTCTCGACGGAGATTTGGATAAAGCTGTCGCAACTCTTACCAAGGTGGTTCAGATTCAGCCTACTCATGGTTTGGGGTACGCGAACCGCGGTGTTGCGTACAGAGAAAAAGGGGAATACTTGCCGGCTGCGGATGATTTTCGCAAGGCTCTGTCACTCTTGAAGGAACAGGACCGGATCGCTACAGTAAGCCGTTTTTTGAATCAAACGGAGAAGCGCATCCAGGCATCTCGCCCGTCCACGCCGGTTCCGGTCATCCCTCAAAACTCACTGGACTCAGAAACTCAGCCCTCCACAGAAAAGCGATTCTGGTGATCTTTCTCCGTCAATAGCGCTTGCGGTTGACACCGTCACACGACGAGCAGCTTCAGAGAAACTCGTTAAGAAAAGTTGAGAATCATCGCCGCTATCAAAGATCTATCCATGGCAGTCCCATTCGTATTAGGTCGTGAATTAATGCAGTTATGCCAATGCGCCGCACCTTGGCCTTCACCTATGGCCGAGGATGGACACTTCTTGCAGAATTTAGAGTTAGTTGAGGTGAGAATGAACCTCCGCGGTAACGTCCCTTTTGGTCAGGTCGCGGAGTTTGGAGTCGGCGAGTCTCAGATGCTTGGACAGGGCACTAGCGGCTTATGTGGATCCGAAAGGTTTTCTCTCGAGCGATGCTCTTTTCCCAGTGTCTTTTGTACACGAATCGTATGCTTGTTTCACCTTGCTTGACTGGAAGAAAAACGAAGGTCTGTATCCCGCCGGCCCCTATGAGCGCCTTGGCGGGTCGTTTGAAACGGTCAGCCTTCAACTGGACAAAAGCTTTGTCAAAGGAGGCTTCCCACTTGTAACCAGTGGTCGGGTTGGAATCCAGAGAGATCTTGAATTCCTTGTTCACCTTAACCGACTTCTCACCGACCTGTGATCTACAGCTCGTGGCCGGAACCAGAATCAAGAGCGGGCATAGCATTAAGAGCATCAACGTGTACGAACTTCTCCGGTACATTTCTCCCATGAAATTCATCAATATCCACCTCCATGCTCTTGGACGGTATACTCTGGACAAAACTTTCGCGAACGATAAGATTTGTGTCAAGCAAAAGCTCCATCCCACCAAATACGTATGATATAATTCCGCTACTCTAAGTATCAAGGAGCATCAAATTTTGGCAAAATTTGAAATCAAACACAGAAAAACCGGTGCGGTCATTTTTGAGGGTAAAGCCAACTCTCTGAAAGAGCTCGTGCAGTGTGCAGTACTATCAGGAACTGATGGTTCCTTGTCACAGTTCGTGGTCACCAAGCTTGGTTTGAGAAAGATAGCCAAGATAAGACTCTACGGAGCGGACCTGCACGGTGCAGATCTTTCGGAGATAGATTTGACCGAAGCTGATTTGTCGGGCGCGGACCTGTCCGAATGCAATCTCGCCGGTTCGTGCCTGAAAAAGGCAATACTCGCGAGATGTAGTCTTTCAAAGGCAGACCTTTCGCGTACGACGCTTAGTGAAACGGACTTCACCGAGGCTGATATCTCGAGGGCCAATCTGAGGAAAGCGCAGGTGGACACAGCCAATTTCACAGATGCGGTTTTGTCTGGAGCCGATTTGTCGGGGACTAGGTTAACAAAAGCCAACCTGACAAGAGCCAATTTTTCGGGGGCAATGCTTACTTCGTCAGATCTCTCAAGAGCGCAACTCAGTGGAAACAACTTTGCCAATGCCGATCTGTCTTGGGCAATTTTGTCGAAGGCGAAAATTGAAAGGGCAAACCTGTCGTCCACCAATTTGGAACGAGCGGACTTGTCGGACTCTCAACTGATCGGGAGCAATCTGAGTCAGGCTAATCTCTCGGAAGCAAATCTCCAGGGCGCCAATCTGTCCGGGGCGAATCTCGATCACGCTGTAATGATCGATGCTAACCTCAGCGGCTCGAAATTGACCAACGCGAACATGGCGGAAGCGAAGCTGCATGGTGCGAAGCTGGCGAAAAGCGATTGCAGCGGTTCCGACATGACTCGGGCCGACCTCACAGATGCGGACCTGGAAGGTGCAAATCTTTCAGGCGCCCGGTTGAACGAAGCAAACATGGCAGGGGCTAGCATGGTGGGCATTAATCTGACCAATGGTCAGCTTGGCAACGCGATCCTGAATAAGGCATCGCTGTTGTCAGCAAATCTGGCCGGCGTGCAAATGGAGGGGGCTGATCTCAGGTCAGCAACCCTTGAAGGAGCGGACCTTTCGGGAGCCAACCTTACCAAGGCCAACATGGGGGAAGCCAATTTGCAGAAATCCAAGTTAACGAGCGCGGATTTAAGTGGTGCAAACCTTGAGGGAGCCGTCGCTGTCAATGCCGACCTGACGAGAGTCAATGCTTTAGGGGCAAATTTTTCGGCCGCGAATATGCAGAATTCTTGCCTGGATGAAGCGAATCTTTCCGGAAGCAACTTAGAGGGCGCGAGCTTCTCCGGCGTCAAGATGACAGGGACCTCGGTTGCTGGGGCCGATCTCTCGGGAACCGATTTTTCGTGGGCGTTCATAAATGGCGCGGACTTTTCCGGTGTTAAAATTGCCGGAACAAATATGAAAGGAGCGAAACTGACTGACGTCAAGGGAATCAAGCTCAAGAAGCGGCCAACATAGAACTCCCTCCGTGCGGACTCACCCCCCGATGAGAACCTTCAGATATTGTCTTGTGATTGCATCTACAGAGAACCTCTCCGCAGCGCTCTTCAATAACAGCGGGTCCGGGGGATTTTTCAGTGTCTCTTCAATGGCACGAGCCACCGCTTCAAAGTCTCCTACAGGCGCAAGCATTCCATAACGGCCCCCCTCCAGAATCTCTCTCGGACCGCATGGGCAATCAGTGGCCACTGCAGGCGTGCCACAAGCTAATGCTTCGATGATAACGTTGGAAAGGCCCTCGAAGCGCGACGTGAGCGCCAGCACTGAGGATCTGGCAATATAAGGAATAGGGTTTTCAACGAAGCCGGGAAACGCTACCTCATCATCAATGCCCAACTCTTCTGCGAGTGAATTCAAGAGAGATCGCTCCGGCCCTTCACCCAGAATCATCAACCGAACGTCTCGATTCTTTCGGACTATTCTAAATGCTTTCAGCAATGTGGAGAAATCTTTTTCAGGATCGAGACGCCCCACCCCGAGAACCACAGGAGGTTGGCCTTTCTCGAACCAGGGATGTTCAAAAGGCCGGTCGGCTCTTTCATATAGTTCCGGAGTCACCACAGCGTTGTAAATGACATCAATGCGGTCACGAGGCAGGCCCAACAAGTTAGACAAATCATCCGCGACACCTTGGGAAACGGCGATAATCTCGTCTGCCCAGGGATAAATCCTCTTGGCCAAAACGGGTACCCACCGACTTCGGAATTGTGGGGCACCCATCGTGCTGATTTTCATGAAACTCACTTCAGTTATGGCTACTCGAGTTGAGGCGCCGGACAATTTCCGGGCCAAAACAGCCACGATGTTGCAGTGTCCTATCTGTGAAAGGAGGGCATCCGGCGATTCACGGCGCAAATACCGGATCAGAGGGACGATAGCGTTAAAAGTTCGGTTCGTGCCGAGAGTCACCATTCTAACGGAGTCAGGCACTCGCGAACGGTACGGTCCTTTTGCGGAAGCAACTACCAGATCTACTTGATGTCCCAAGCGGCAGAATTCTCGCGCCAGATTCAACATGACGCTTTCAGCCCCTC
>JBKQMK010000481.1:0-5908 GCA_052146735.1 Desulfomonilaceae bacterium
CATACAGGCGCAACGGCCACAAGAATCTGCACGTGCGCGGCTACAAGGAGCGCGGGAACATCGACACTCCGATGGAACTGGCCATGGCAAATCAAATCGACCGGTTCAACCTGGCTATGGATGTGATCAGTCGGGTTCCTGCGTTGAACGTTGCGGGGGCACACGTCAAGGAGTGGCTAAAAGACCAGATTATCGAAAACTCCAACCATGCCTACGAATACGGCATTGATAAACCTGAGTTCGCCGACTGGCAGTGGCCTTTTCAAGGTGACGGAAATTAGTGACAGTGGAATAATACAACTTGCCGGACCACGTAGCCGTTCGCCGGGAATCAAGAATTCACAGCAGAGTGCGCCGAGAATAGAGAGAGGAAAAACTACCGAAACATGTCAATATAGGCCATGGGGTACCCGGCCTCGTGGACGAAAATTTGCATTGTGACAGACCCGAATTTGCTATGGCTCGAAAAAAAAGACGTGAACAGATTTCTCTGCGATCTCCGCGGTGAATCATTGCCGGACCACTTTACTGAGTCTGATTATACAGAAAGTCTGCCAGACCTTTGATGCAAGGGTTTTCAGATTTGGCATTCAATAGAGATAGACACCTAAGAAACGGTTTTGACCGTTGAACGATATGAGGTATGCTCAGAACCGAACGCACGGTTCATTCCATACAGACAAAGTGCATTATGTCGAACAGAATGAGACATGGAAAGGGGATGTCTATGCAAGCATCTGAGAAAACCGTTGACGGATTTCGATTTCTTCCACCCAGTTTGGCCGCTTGGATAAACAGTTTGATTCCAAACCAGAGTTTTAAGGGAAGCATTCCCTTTACTCCGCTTTCCAAGCCATTGAGTGAGGCAACCCTGGCCCTCGTTACGAGCGCAGGTATCAGCCTGAAGACAGACCCACCTTTTGACATGGAAAGGGAAAAGAAAGAAGCCATTTGGGGCGACCGATCTTTCAGGGCCATACCGAGAGGTTCAACCGCGGCAGATGTCAACGTGAATCACCTCCATATCAACACGGAATACATCCTCCAAGACATCAATGTGATGCTGCCGTTGGCTCGCATGGGAGAGTTCGAGCAAGAGGGAATTATAGGTCGCCTTGCACCTACGGCTTATTCCTTCTACGGCTTTCAGTGGGAGAGTACTGATTTCCTCGAAGAAGCCATTGAGCCCATGTCCAAGACAATGCGTGAAGAAGGAGTCGATGCTGTGATTCTCACACCGGCTTGACCTTTCTGTTGCC
Source organism: Desulfomonilaceae bacterium (assembly GCA_052146735.1). Lineage (GTDB taxonomy): Bacteria > Desulfobacterota > Desulfomonilia > Desulfomonilales > Desulfomonilaceae > CAWBBA01. The sequence goes on from JBKQMK010000481.1 coordinate 1,260, forward strand.
AGTCCGTGGGACTGGCCGCAAGAGTCATTGAAGCAGCCGGGTTCTCGACCGTGGTGCTCACGCCAACCCCGGAATTCCATAACCTTGTAGGCATTCCGCGATCCGCAGCTATTGAATATCCCTACGGAAGACCCGTGGGTCAGGTAGGGGACAGGGAAGGGCAGCGGAAGGTCCTTCTTGAAACGCTCTCCGTATTGGAAAAGGTACGGGAACCCGGAGAAATTCGGCACCTGCCCTTCTCCTGGCCTGAAGAGCCCAAGGCCGCCAAATGGCAGCCCCCTGAGATGAGCCCGCTCATCAAGCTTTACATAGATCAAATTAAAGCGGCCCGAAGGGCGAAAGGATAGGCGGCATCGCGCTCCTCTGATATGCAAAGAGTGTCAATCGAGCCGCCACATCCAACGATTGCGGCGAGTGTGCGCGGCTATTGATCCGACAGCTTGGGGAGCACGGCGTTGACGCATCAGCCGAGGCATTGACCCAAGTGTTGGAGGATGCCGTAGCCGACACCGCTCGTGGTTTTCTCATTCTGGCGCGAGACAACGGTAGAGTTGTAGGCGTTGCCTATGTTGCCACGATTCTGAGCGTGGAGCATTGCGGTCCCGTCGCGTGGCTTGAGGAGCTCTATGTCACGCCCGATAGTCGGGACCGAGGCATAGGGACAGCGCTGATGAATGAGGTCCTAAAGCGGGCACGGGAGGCCGGCATTGTGGCGATAGATTTGGAAGTCGATGCAGCTCATAGCCGCGCGATTTCTCTGTATCAGCGGTTCGGCTTCTGTCGCCTGGAGCGTTCACGATGGGTGAAAGAGCTGAAGAAATGATACCACGCAACGCCCGGCCGTAGGCAAGTGGCACTTGCGCGTCGGTCTTCGATTGAACTGGTACCAGTTGTGTGCTTTGTCGTCAGGCACTCCTCAACTCGAAAATCGTCACCTCGGGGCTAACGTTATGCTGCACATGCAGCAGGTAACCGACCCCGCGGCTGAAGTATTTCCGGCGGCCAGCCCCTAGACCGAACTCGCCGGCCGTGTAACGCGAGTTGCGGCACGGTAGTAATGGCGGACGGAGAAAACGCCCGTCACGGTGAGCCTTCCGGCTTCTCTATTTCAGATTGCCAATCGGACACTATTTCTGGGTAATCGTTCACAGCGAAGAACGCAGAGAACGCGGAGGATTCTGTTTTCTCTGAGATCTGTGCGGAGACCACTACCTCAGACGCAGAGCATGCGTCGTAAGTTGACTCCAGCGGACCCGGACGGAACTCGCGATGACCTTCAAGGGCCACCGAAATTATAGTTTCCGTGGTTTTGTTCGAGCCTATTTTCATCTCTGCGATCTCTGCGCACTCTGCGGTGAATCATCACCAAAAAGAGCGTCCCTGTTTAATAGGTACAATCACTCCAGTCTCTTGCGGAACAACCATGCAGCAGCGGTTAGCGTGAACACAGCGATCACCGCCATCGGCCACGTCTCCTGCCAGACGGCAGAAGCCGTCAAGTCTTTCATGAATATGCCTTTGGCGACAATGAGGAAGTACCGCAGCGGGATAGTCATACTAAGCGGTTGTAGCCACGCCGGTATATTTTCGAGAGGGGTCGCAAAGCCGGAAAGCAGGTTTGCCGGGACCATAAAAACAAAGGACCCGAGAATCGCTTGCTGCTGCGTCATGGCCAGAGAGGAAATAAACAGTCCGACGCCACTCACCGCCAGAAGAAAGACGGTCATACTCGCGTAGAGCAGTAGAAGCGAGCCGGAGAGAGGGATGCGGAAGAGAAAGACCGCGGCGCAAATAATCAAGGTGCCCTCGAACAAACCAAAGATCACCGCGGGAACGGTCTTGCCTATAAGAATCTCTAACGGCTGCAATGGTGACACAAGCAATTGGTCGAAGGTGCCCAGTTCTCGTTCGCGTGCGACCGAAAGCGATGTCAGAAGCAGCGCAATGAGCATCGGCAAGATGGCACCCAAACTGGGTATGGTGAACCATTGGTAGTCGAGATTAGGATTGTATGCGTTTCGGACAATCAGCTCCGCGGACGGTGCAGCTCTGCCGCTTTTCCTGGCCATATCACTGCTGAACTGATTTACTATCTGGGAAGCGTATCCCTGTATGATTTGCGCGGAATTTGATCGCCGACCATCAAGGATGAATTGAAGTTGAGCGGGCTTGCCAGCTTCCACCAGACGTGAGAAATCCTCGGGGATTTGGATAACGAATTGAACTTCTTGGGAATCTATAGCAGGACGAATTTCCTGAAAGCTTTTCAGATAATGGATCCTCGCGAATGTCCGCGATCCCTTGAAGCGTTGGACCAGTTCATGAGCTGCTCCACCTCCATCTTTGTCCAGAACGCCCATCGAGACATTTTTCACTTCCAAAGTAACAGCGTAGGAAAAGACTATCAGTTGGATGAGCAGCGGTCCAATAAGAACGAATCTGCTTTTCTTGTCGCTCCAAATTGTTGTCAATTCTTTGATAATCAAAAAGTATGTACGTCGGAGCATCGTTCAGTCCAATCTTTTTACACTCTTTCGCGAAATTACGACGAAGCAGACCGTGCCAAAGGCAACCATGGCAAGGACATTCGGGCAAATAACGGCCCAAATGTTGCCGGCCAGAAACAGAGTTTGAAGACAAGACACAAAGTATCGCGGCGGAAGGGCATAGGTCAGCATCCGGATCGGCAAAGGCATGCTGGTGATGTCGAATATAAATCCTGACAAGATGAACGCGGGGAGAAAAGAAACGATCAAAGCGGCCTGGGAGGCCACAAATTGAGTTCTGGCGACGGTTGAAATCAGCAGGCCGAGCCCGAGCGCATCGAAGAGAAATGCGGCAGTAACGAGGCCCAAAAGTAGCAGTGAGCCGCGAAAGGGAACGCCAAACACAAGAATAGCCATAAACACGCAGACCGCCATTGAACCCATTCCCAGGATGAAATACGGCACAAACTTGCCGATCAGCAATTCGGATATGCCGACGGGAGTGGCCATGAGCGCCTCCATAGTTCCCCGTTCCCATTCCCGGGCAATGACTAGTGCTGTCAAAAGCGTCCCGATGATAGCCATGATAGTTGCCATGGACCCGGGGACCAGAAAATTGCGGCTCTCGAGTTCAGGATTGAACCAAAGACGGGGCTGTATCTCTATCGGAGGGCGAAAGGTAGTCCCCTGGTCCAGTGACTGCTCGTTGAGCCAGCCCACAAGTACGCCTTGCACATAACCCCCTACAAGGTTCGCTGTGTTCGGTTCGCTTCCGTCGGTGATAATCTGGATGGGAGCCGAAGTGCCTTCACGGGCGCTTTGTCTGGAAAAATCCGATGGGACAACGATTATGGCGCGGATTCGTCCAAGCGCCAGGTCGGGCTCAAAAATTCTCCGATCGCCTGCAACGCGAGCATCGAAGTAACGCGAATTTGTGAACGAGACGATGAAACTATGGATCTCAGGGGTAGAGTCTTCGGCAACCAGTCCGACTTTGATGTGCGTGACGTCGAGCGACACTGCGTAACCAAAAAGAAACAACAAAATGGCCGGAAGGACAAATGCGATAAGGATACTGCTGGGATCGCGCACAACCTGGTGGAATTCTTTTCCGAAAAGCGCTTTCAAGCGACGAAACTGTGCCCTTCTGGCTTCTGAAATGCCATCCTTCATGCCGCTTCTCCTTTGTCCCGGTCGTAACGCCGAATAAGGGCGATGAAGGCATCTTCCATTGTTGGTTCCGGCTGCTCCTCTTGCCGCACCGAGTCTTTGAGGTCATCAGGCGATCCTGTCGCGATCATTTGTCCTCTATAGATGAGGCCGACGCTGTCACAGTACTCGGCCTCGTCCATAAAATGTGTCGTCACCATGACGGTGACACCTCTTTCGATGAGCCCGTTGATGTGTGTCCAGAATTCGCGTCGAGTAATTGGATCGACGCCGGAAGTCGGCTCATCAAGGAACAAAACCGGAGGGTTGTGCATGACCGCGGCTCCCAGGGCCAAGCGTTGTTTGAAGCCCAAAGGAAGTTCCCCCGCGGGTGCGTCCAGGTACGGCTCCAGGTCAAAGACTTCGACTACCGTGCGGACCGCATCTGTACGTTCGTTGCCCGACAGACCGTACACACCCGAGAAAAAGTACAGGTTCTGGCGCACGCTCAGGTTCCCATAGAGCGAAAACTTCTGGGCCATGTAACCGATGCGTGCCCTGGCTTTGCTCGGAGCCGCCTGTAAGTCGAGCCCGGTTACGCGAGCCGTTCCGCTCGACGGCTTCAAGAGCCCGCACAGCATTTTGAATGTAGTCGACTTGCCCGCGCCGTTGGGTCCCAGGAAACCGAAGATCTCGCCGCGCTGGACAGAGAAGGTGATGTTGTCCACTGCCGTAAAGGACCCAAAATTCTTGGTCAGGCCTTTTGCCTCGACCACTGCTTCGGTCCTCTCCTCAGCCATGCTCGTCCGGCTTGCAAGTTCCGACCGACCGCCGGGTCCGCCGCCAAGGATGTCGATAAACGCATCCTCGAACCGCGGCGTCACTGGAACAAAAGTCGCGTTTCTTCCGAAGTTGAAAAGCTCGGAGCTTGGGCGTTCCGTTCCTTGGGCCAGCACGAGCCGCAAGTGCCGGCCCTGGATGACACCGTCAATCACTCCATCCGCGTTAAGCGCT
>JBKQMK010000482.1:0-2500 GCA_052146735.1 Desulfomonilaceae bacterium
CTGGGAGATCAGAAGTTCGGAGACAAGCTGACCAAGAGAGCATCTTTTAAGATCGCAGCCGTTTTTCTCATGGCTCTGATTTTGTTCCATCCACTCTCACCCTCGGCGGAGGCTGCTGCTCTTGCCAAGTCGGACCCGGGCGACTCGAAGCAGCTCGCACCGACTGCCCTGCCGCTCCGAACCGGTGACCTTTATGCTCTTGTGGTAGGCGTCTCAAAGTATCGTGATCCAAAGATCCCCAAACTGGGGCTTTCGGACAAGGACGCGAAAGCCTTTGGTGATTTTCTAAAGACCCAGAACGCAATCTTCAAGGAGACTCGCGTCACCTCTTTGCTAAACGAAAAAGCCACCAAGTCCGAAGTGGAAAAGTATCTTTACTACACGTTGCCCAAGGCCGGGAAAGAAGACACGGTTATCTTGTTTTTCAGCGGTCACGGCGCATTCGACCCGATTAGACCCACAGAGTTCTTGTTTCTCCCCTATGATGCTGAAACCGAATACCTGAGTACTTCCGGGGTTAAGATGAGCGGATTGGATTTCCTCAAAGGGGTTAGTGAGGAGCGAGTCCTAGTAGTTTCCGATGCATGCTATGCGGGAGGCTTCTCGGAAATGAAGCCCAAGTCAATCGCTCCATCGGTGGATCTGTTTCTCCAGGAATTCCGCAACTCGTCGGGTCGGGCAATAATCAGTTCGTCAAAAGACGAACAGATCTCCTGGGAGATGCCCCAACTCAAGAACAGTGTTTTCACACACTATTTTCTTGAGGGATTAAGAGGGAAAGCAGACAAAGACCATGACGGCGTAGTAACTCTCAACGAAGCTTATGAATATGCCTACGCACAGACCAAAGACCAGACGCAAGGGCGCCAACATCCGCAGCTTGAAGGAAAAATGGTGGGCGCGTTTCCTCTTTCCTACGTGGGGTTGCGCCTTCCGCCGTCCGAACTCAGAAAAAAGATCCTGGAAGCCGCCGCTTCTGGTGATGTCGCCCATCTCGAGCAATTCTTAGCCTCCGGTGTCGATGTCAACGTGGGGGACGAGGAGAACGACACCCCTCTGATCGTGAGTTCACGCAACGGCCATGCTGAAATCGTCCGACTTTTGATTTCCAAGGGCGCAGATGTTGAGACCGCTGACAACTCGCGGGCGACTGCATTGTCAGCAGCGTCTCAGGGCGGCCATGCAGAAGTGGTAAAGCTTCTTTTGGCTTCGGGTGCGAATATTAATGGAAAAAATACCCTGGGTGAGACCGCGTTGGCCCTGGCTTGTGCGGGAGGTCATGCCGATGTGGCGGCACTACTTCTGGACGGGAAGGCGGATATCAAGGCAAGGACCTATGCAGGAGATACCGCGTTGGCCATTGCGAGTTCCGAGGGTCATGCTGCAATCGTAAAGCTCCTCTTGGACCGAGGGGCAGATATCAATTCCCGGGACCTGAATGGCGGCACCGCGCTTACCCGGGCTTCGCGGTCCGGCCATGGGGACCTTGTGAAGCTTCTCCTCTCCAAAGGAGCGAGCGTCGCTCCAAAAGGTGGCTATCTTGAACACCAATTGATGATAGCGGTTCTTCAAGGAGAGGCAAAAAGAGTAACGTTCCTTCTTGCACAGGGAGCTAATGCTGAATCCAGCAATGACAGCGGTGACACTGGCTTGGCCCTGGCGGCAGCCCTCGGACATGGGGAAGTGGTAAAAGCCCTTTTGGGCAACGGCGCCAAGGCCGACTTCAAGGCATACCGCGACATGACGGCTCTAATGGCCGCAGCGAAGACTGGTTCTGTTGATGCGGCCAGGCTGCTCATTGGCGGTGGGGCCCAGGTCAACGCAAAAGATCAGGAGGCCGATACAGCCCTGATCTTGGCTGCGCGCCAGGGGCATGTGGAGGTTGTAAAGCTCCTATTGTCCAAAGAGGCTGCCATCAACTCGACCGACAAGAAAGGTTCCACCCCCTTGATGGAGGCCGTAAAGAATAATCGAGCAGATGTTGTCAGAGTACTCACCGCCGGGGGTGCGGACGTCCGCGCCAAGGACAAAGAAGGAAACACAGCTCTGATACTCGCTTCGGCAAATGGCGACATGGAAATGGTTAAGCTGCTTGCGGCAAAAGAGGTCGATATCAACACCGCCAACAACCGTGGAAGCACGGCCCTGATTCTGGCTGCAAGAAACGGTCACAAGGGGGTTGTCAAGCTCCTGCTTGCCAGAGGGGCCGATGCGACAGTCCAGGACTGGGAAGGGAAATCCGCGTCAGCTCTGGCGTCCGAGCGCGGACGGCTGGATCTGGTTGATCTCATGAAAGCGCGGTGAGCTTCGCTGCGACCGTAGTAGGAGGTCATGACAAGGCCCGGTGGGGCTTACTCGTTCAAGTGCAACTACCGGGATAAGAGTTACGCCCGTGGCAACGGAGATCAGGTTTCTCACTTCACAAGTGCTCGAACCGCGCAGGTGCGGCTTCTATGATACGTGCCATTTAGTTGTGAGAGGGAATACGGCTTGTGCCCTC
>JBKQMK010000482.1:7500-29919 GCA_052146735.1 Desulfomonilaceae bacterium
CTTCCACGGGCGCAGGATATCTGAGAGGCTCTGTCCCTAGTACGAGAGGACCGGGATGGACGGACCCCTGGTGTTCCGGTTGTCGCGCCAGCGGCATAGCCGGGTAGCTACGTCCGGATCGGATAACCGCTGAAAGCATCTAAGCGGGACGTCGACCTCAAGATGAGATATCCCGGGCTTTGGCCCCTAAAGACCCCTCGAAGATGACGAGGTTGATAGGCCGGAGGTGGAAGTGTGGTAACACATGGAGCTTACCGGTACTAATAGGTCGTGCGGCTTGATTCCAAAAATAAATGATTTGTATCCTCGATCTCCTATTTGGTTGATATAGTTGCGAGGCTTCGGCCTCGCAATGCAATTTTACCTTTGCTTTTGCCCCTTCCCGGTGGCTATGGCGGAGGGGAAACACCTGTTCCCATTCCGAACACAGAAGTTAAGCCCTCCAGCGCTGATGGTACTGCGTGGGTGACCGCGTGGGAGAGTAAGTCGCCGCCGGGATCACAATTGAAGGTCCCTGTTTCACCTTGGAGCAGGGACCTTTTTATTTGGGAGAAGCGGCCTTGACATCCTGCTCGTCATGAGTAGTCTGAGTCCCTGTGTTATACCAAGGAGCAGTCAAACAGGTCACGAGAATCAGAGAGAGCCGGCAGCGACGCCGACTGCTACCACATAACGGTAGCGGCGGACCTCCGTGCCCGCCATTCCTCGGGAAAATCCCATCTTTGAACACAGGTTAGTATCGCTTCTGAGAAGTCACGAAGTCACATTGATATTACGCACCGATTCAAGCTCTTGGAGGATTTATGGCTAGTGTATTGGTCGGACCCGGTGATGATGTCGAGGCATGGTGCACTCGCTGCCGAATGAACCTGAACCACCGAGTCGTTGCTGTGGTTGGAAATAGCATCCAAAAGGTTGTCTGCCTGACTTGTGGCTCCCACCACAAGTTTTACCCACCGAAGGATCAGAACCCGGAGGAAAAAGAGGAGCGAGCGGCAAGGGGATCTCAACCCGACAAGTCCAGGAAACTCGCGAGCAGAGCTGCAAACAAGGCCTACGGGGAATGGACCACATTTATGAAGGACATGCCTTCGGGCACTACACCGAAGCCCTATAAAGCGTCAGAATCCTATGGACCGCCGGAATATGTAGAGCACCCTCTTTTTGGAACGGGACGAGTACTCGAGATTGTGGGGGCAGAAAAGATTCAGGTTATTTTCAAGGAAGGGCGAAAGATCCTCATCTGTAATAGGAGGAATTAGTTACGAATTGGGGCTGGAATCGGCCCTGGAGTCATTGCCGGAATAGATGGCCGATTGCCAACAACGATTTCTGCAAATTGGTAGCTGCCAGCCTCCGTGCCGGCGAAACCCTTTCAGGCCAGCAGAGACGCCAGCTCCTACCGATCTTTGGGAAAGCGACTTTTGTATGAGGTCAAAACTTTTGGCCACGGCTACATTCGCAGCCTAGTTCCCACCTGCTCTCTGGGCGCGGTTGAAAGCCCAACGTTCGAGCGTTTTGATTTGCTCCTTCATGGTGGTGGAAAGCGGCACTATGCCCTCCAGAGCGATATAGAGATCATTCTGGTTCACCTCCCGGCTTTCGCTGAAGGCTCTGAAGACTGCGCTGAGCACCCCCTGCTCGATTTCGGCGCCGTTGAAGCCTTCCGTTACTTTGACCAGCGGCGCGTAATCGAATCTGTTGATCGGGATATCCCTTTTTGCCAGGTGAATTCGGATTATTTCCATCCGGTCATTGTCCGATGGTAGTTCCACATAGAATAATTCGTCGAATCGGCCTTTGCGGAGGATTTCAGGAGGGAGGAGCTCGATATTGTTTGCCGTGGCTCCAATAAATACCGGCGCTGTCTTCTCCTGCATCCAAGTGAGAAAGGAAGCAAGAATACGGGACGCGGCTCCACCAAGGGTTTTCTGACCGGCGTTGGCGATCCCCGCTTCGATCTCATCTATCCACAGGACGCATGGCGACGACGCTTCGGATATTTTGATGACCTTCCGCAGACACTCTTCGGGGGTGCCTTGTAATCCATCGTAGATCCTCCCCATGTCGAGCCTCAGGAGAGGTAAGCGCCAGAACGCGGAAATAGCCTTTACACACAGGCTCTTTCCACATCCGCTTATTCCCATGAGCAGGACTCCTTTAGGGAGGCTGAGGCCATAATCCCGCGCCCTCTTGGAAAAGATGTCCTGGCGCAGTATCAGCCATTTTTTTAGATTGGTGAATCCTCCCAGGTGGTCGAACTCCATAGGCTGAGCAAAAAGTTCCAAGAGGCCGCTCTTCCTGACGATCTGCCTCTTTTCTTCCAACAGCACTTCGATGTCATTGGGATTCAGGACTTGTTTACCGGAGAGTGTCTTACGAAAAGCCTGCATGACCTGCTGGCTTGTGAGACCCGCGCCCGCTTTCAGAAACTGATCTTTGATCTCATCGGTTAACGACTGTTGAAGACTCTCCCGGTTTTTCTCCCTTGAGATAACGTGGTTGAGCAGTCTCTCTACCTCTTCCAGCTTTGGGAGAGGCACATCAACCAGCACAATGTCGCTCGTGATTTCAGGAGGAATTTCTAGAATGGGGGCCAGCATGAAAATAGTCTTGTACCCATTTTCGACCTTCTTTGCCGCATCCTTGAGCTTGCGGATCACCGGCGGATTTTCCCTAAGAAACACGTGAATGTCATGAAGAATGAGAAAGGCAGTTTCCTGAAGGTTCATGAACCAATCCAGCGCGCCCATGATTGAGGGGTTCGGAACCACAGCTTCATCATCCAAAGTCACGCCGGTAGTGCACGACCAGACGTACACGCGAAATGCTGGTTTGAAGGCCGATGCCAAAGCCTTGATCTCTGCCTCGACTCGGCGGTCCTCATCTGACAATAGATAGAGTAAGGAAGTTTTTGCAACCACCATATCTCTTAGAACGGACCGAAGTCCTTGAACCTCTTTTTCACGCATTTTTCTTCCTTTTTGGGCTACTGCTCACAACCGTGTCTTGAAGGAATGCGTTACGCGCAAAATTCGCAACGCCAACATTATTACATAGTAAAGTAGGTATTCAATATGTCAAATAATCTGAATTGCGTCAGGTAGGCGTTTATTCTCGGGCTGGCGACCAACAGCCTTTTTGCCGAATTTCTTTCATCAGTGGATTAACTTGAATAGTGATTTGTCAAAATCAGATCTTGTGTCAAATTCCCAGGTAGGCTTCTCTGACGTGTTCGTTGTTCAGGAATTCTTGGCCTGTTCCCGAAAGGGTAATACGGCCGTTCTCCAACACGTAGGCGCGGTCGCACATTGCCAGGGTATGTTTGACATTTTGCTCCACGAGCAGCACCGTCACTCCCTCCTTGTTGACCATCTCCACAATCTTGAAGATTTCCATGACCATAATGGGGGCCAGTCCAAGAGAGGGTTCGTCGAACATCACCAACTTGGGCAAGGACATAAGTCCCCTGCCTATGGCGAGCATCTGCTGTTCGCCGCCGGATAGAGTTCCCCCAGCCTGTTTGCGTCTCTCATGAAGGCGTGGAAACAACTCGTAGATCCAGGCCATGGTTTCGTTGCGTTTGGCTCTCGCTTCTCGTGTCAATGAACCAATAATCAGGTTCTCCTCGACGCTCATTTCCGGGAAGAGTCGCCTCCCTTCCGGCACGTGGGCTAAACCGAATTCGATGATCTTGTGAGCAGGAATCTCGTCTAGGCGCCTTCCGTCAAAGGTTACGGCGCCATCGTCAGGTTTAAGAAGGGATGAAATTGTCTTCAGGGTTGTGGATTTTCCCGCGCCGTTCGCTCCTAAGAGGACAACGATCTCGCCTTGTCGGACCTCGAAGGAGACATCCCACAGAACCTGAAGATCACCGTAAGACACATTGAGATGCTCAACTTTGAGCACTGTAATCTTCTCCCAGATAGGCTGCTATGACACTATGATTAGAAGCCACTTCCTCCGGGCTCCCCTCGGCAATGACCATGCCGTGGTTGATTGCCAGGATTCGGTCTGAAATTGTCATGATCACTTTCATGATGTGCTCCACAATGATGATGGTCACACCTGACTCACGAATCTTTTGGATTAAGGCTATGGCCCCTTCGACTTCGGAAGGATTGAGGCCGGCAGCCGTCTCATCCAGCAGCAGCAGCTTGGGCTTGGTAGCCAGCGCCCTGGCAATCTCCAATCTCTTGCGGGAAGCTATGGGTAGACTCTTGGCCAATTTGTCTTTGTAAAGCGTCAGCTCGCAAAATTCGATGGTTGCATTGGCCTCTTCCACCGCTTCGGCTTTGCTGTCAGCATGAAGAAACGCGGAAGCAATCACGTTGTCGAGCACCGTCATTCTTTTCAGGGGTTTCACGACCTGGAAGGTCCGACCCACGCCGCGTCGGCAAATCTGATACGTTTTTAGCCCCGAAATCCTCTTCCCCTCGAAGTGTATCGAACCTTTGGTCAACGGAAAGTAAGCGTTGATAAGATTGAAAATAGTGGTCTTGCCTGACCCGTTGGGACCGATTAGCCCGTATATTTGGCCTTGCTCCACCTTAAAGCTGGCGCCGTTGACCGCAGCGAGCCCTCCGAAGAATTTGGTTATGCCTCTGGCTTCAAAGTAGGCCATGTGACCGCCTCAGGCTGTTTCCCGTTTCCGAAACAGTATAGTTTTCTTCACACGTAGCCAGTCACCTACCACCCCGTTGGGCAGGTAGAGAATCACCAGGACCACGAGCAAGCCGAAAGTCAACACGTGGGCTTCGCTCACGTACTTGGTGACCGTCGTCATGAAATGCCAACCGGTAATCTTCGTGAACCAGGCCAGAAAACCAAACCCGCCTGTCCGGATCAACTCCTGGACAAGCACCATAATAAACGCTCCCACGGCCGGGCCGTACACGGTACTGACCCCGCCCACTATGCCGACGAGGATTGCCATAATGGAGACGTCGTGCAGGGAAAACACGACCTTTGGGTCGATGAATCCCATGTAGTTGGTGTACAGGCCGCCGGCAAGGCCGATCAAGAGCGCTGCCAGGCTCAGGGAAACCATCCGATAGTAAAGGGTATTAATCCCCATGCTCTCAGCTGCGTCCTGATCTTCACGGATGGAAACGAAATAGTATCCCAGGCGGGACCGCACTGCTACGTCCACAATAACTATGGACAGGACAGCGAGCGCCAGCGCTATGTAGTAGTACGGCAGCTTAGAGACCCAAGTCTGCATGACCAAAATGCCGATCATTCCTTCGGTCAACGACTCCCAGATGGTGGCAACATGCCGCATGATCTCGCCCAAGGCCAGAGTAACCAGGGCGAAGTAAGGGCCCCGCAGCCGAAAAGATATCCATCCAAAGGGCAAGGCCAGGATGACCGCTGCCACTCCGCCAAGAGGAAGCCCCCACCATGCCGAAATATCCAGCTTATTGAGTAACAGCGCGGCCGTGTAGGCACCAGTCCCGAAGAACGCCGCGGCTCCGAACAGTACCTGGCCGGTGTATCCTGAGATCAGGTTCCACCCTGATCCGATCGCTACCCACATCAATACCAGGATCATTAGATGTAGATAATAAGAATCCTGGATTGCCAAGGGAAAGGCAATCAAAATCGCGAGTAATATCAAAGGGCCGCTGAATTGCTTCATAGAGCCTTAAACCTTGGTGAGACGCTTGAATCCGCCCGGCAAGAACAGCAGAACCAGCACGAAGATGATTAGGCCGATTAAGCCCTCAAATTCCATACCTATGTAGGTGGAGCCGAAGGCCTCGGCAAGCCCGAGAGTAACACCTCCTAATATCGCCCCCACAGTGGAACCGAGCCCGCCCAGTATGGTTATGACAAAGGCCTTTTGGGTAAACGGGCCTCCTATGTCGGGAAAGAGATAGTATATCGGCAGCAGCAGAGTCCCTGCCGCAGCAACCAGCCCCGAACCAATGCCCATGGTGATGACTTTGATCGTTCCAGAATTGATCCCCATGAGCTGTGCGGCTTCACCATCTTGCGCAACCGCTCTAATGGACCGTCCCAGGTCTGTCTTGATCAGAAACCAGAAGAGCGCCACAGTAAGCAGACATGCGAAAACAAAAGCGATGGTCAGTGCCACCGAAAATGAAATTCCGCCTATAAAGACCGCCGCGGTTGAGTAGGAGGTCTTTACCGACAGATAATTCGACGTGAAGATGAACCGGATGATCTCCGTAATAACCATGCCGATGCCCACGGTCATCAGGACCTGGTTCTCGGGAAGGATCGATTCGACCTTCATAAGGGGGTTGAGCAGGAACTTCTGGATGAGGATGCCCACCAGGAACAGGCTTGGCATGCTAAAAAACAACGTGTAGTACGGATCGATGCCAAGATAATGGAACAGCACATAAGTAATGTACATGGCCAGCATCATCAACTGGCCGTGCGCCAAATTGATGATACCCATGACCCCCATGATCAAGGTCATGCCGATCCCGATAAGGGCGTAGAGCCCGCCTTTCAGGATGCCCGCGACCAGAGTTTGCAGAAATACGTCCATCTATTGCTCAGCCAGGCACGGTTTCAAAGAAATCGAATAAAATTACCTGCTGGTCCACGGTGGAACAGGATATACATAAGGCTTCGTGGCCACAGTCTTGGGCCATACAGTCTCGAGCGCCCCTTTTTGCCATTGCATCACATAGGTAGGCAGAGAGTTCTGCTGTTTCTTCTTGCCGTACGCAACGAATTTGACCGGCCCGAAAGCGGTCATAGTGTCTGTTGCAACCAATGCCTCACGCACAGCAGCAGGGGTCGGCTCTTTAGCACGTTTCAGAGCGTCGGCCACAACGTAAATCGACGCATACGCTTCGGCTCCATGGTACTCTGTGGGACTGCCGAATTTTGCCTGATAGTTGTTATAGTATTCTTGTGCGCCAGGGTATGGGACCCTCGGTCCCCATAGATCGGCCGAAAATACGTTTTCCGACGCATCTCCGGCGTTCTTGGCGAATCCAGGAAGGGTAAATCCCGCGCCGCCGCCCACGAAGAGTTTGGGGTTCAAGTCTAATTCTTTGGATTGTCGCATGAGCAGCGCTGCATCCATTACGTATGAGATCATGTAAACGAAATCTGGTTTGGCCGCTTTTACGTTTGTAAGCAAAGGCTTGAAGTCCACTGCGCCATGCTCGTATCCTTCTTTCATCAACACCTTGATCCCCATTGCTTCGCAGAGCTTGACGAACTCTTTCGATCCGGATTGACCGAACAGAGTGTTCTCATAGAGCAGCGCCACGGACTGAGGCTTGACCACCTCTTGCAAGAAGCTTTGCACAGCCTTGGGATACTCACTGCCCGGGGGGTTGATACGAAATACGTAGTCCCATCCCTTTTCCGTGATTTCATCCGCGGACCCAGTGGTCACCATGAAAGGGACTTTGCGCTGTTGGGCTACTGCACAGATGGCGTATGTCACGGATGAAGAGTATCCGCCTGTCAGGCAGATCACATTGTCCCGGGAAATCAGCTTTTCGACAGCAGAGCGGCCAACATCGGGCTTTCCCGTGTCATCCTCGATGAGGAGTTCAATCTGCTTCCCATTTACGCCGCCCGCCTTGTTGATTTCTTCAAGCCCCATGAGGAACGAATTTTTCTCTACTTCGCCGAACTGGGCTTGCTCACCGGTCAAAGGCAGGACTACACCTACCTTGAGAGGGCCAGCCCCAGGGTCTGCAGCCAGAGCGGGACACAAGCCTATCAATGCGACAAACAGAACCGCCACCAAGCCAGACGCAACAGTTTTCATTCCTGACTCCTTAACGTTGGAAACGTCGATTGAAAGAAGAGACGACCCCTCGGCAGATTCTCAGACGGGTCTTCTTATGTCAAGCAAAAAGAAGAACTTGAGTAGTCGTTCAGTCACGAGTGAGGAAAGAGAAAGCCCTTATTGTGGGCCTTGTATGCCTGCTCAAAATCCCCCCAAAACCGCTCATGCGAGGGCAAGGTTTCTAGTTTCCTTGAACTAGGGCCTCTTTACGGTTATAACCCAGATTTAGGCAATATGCTGTGGCGGGAGACAAGCACATGAGGAGCAGTTCCTGTTTCGCCATTCTACTTATGGTGGCCACGTTGTTCGTGCCGGGCCACCATGCCTGGGCCCGACCCCTCGAGCTTGAGAACCGCATTTCAGAGTCAGCCCGGGCTCTCAAAGATATGATGGATGCGCCCGACGGGAGCATTCCGTCCGATCTTCTCCGGCGCAGTCGGGCTGTTGTCATTTTCCCTTCTGTAATCAAGGCGGGGCTCGGCATTGGGGGTCAGTACGGCACAGGTGTTGTTCTCAGGCGGAATCCTTCCAGTAGAAAATGGGGGCCGCCCGCGTTCATCACCCTTGTCGGAGGCAGTTTCGGGTGGCAGGTGGGCGTTCAGGCCACGGATCTGGTGCTGCTGGTGATGAGCGATGTCAGCCTCCGAAGCCTTTTCCATGACAAATTTACAATAGGCGCTGATGCGTCTGTGGCCGCAGGCCCTATCGGCAGAGATGCGTCCGCATCGACTGATATTGCTTTGTCAGCGGGCATTCTCTCTTATTCCAGGGCCAAGGGCATCTATGCCGGTATCTCTTTGCAGGGGAGTGTCATGCAGGCCGACTGGGAAGCCAATGAGAGATATTACGGATCGGACCTGTCCATGATTGACAGCTTCTTCGAAGGAAAAGGCCCCATCTCGCCGACTGCAGGGAGGCTCATCGAACTTTTGAACAAGTACAGCCGGTAACCCACGACCCATAAGCCATCCGACAAGTTCGATCCCGGGGCGGTGCCATGAAAAACATCGGAACCAATAACGCAGAGTTGACTGGTTATTTTCCCGGCGTGCTGGGCAAGGTAACGGAGTTGCACGCGGTCTATTATCATGAGAACTGGGGATTTGATATATCGTTTGAAACGCAAGTCGGCATGGAACTCTGTGAGTTCATGAGAAGATTCCGACAGGAAACCGATGGATTCTGGGCAGCGCTGGTCAACGGCAGCTTTGCCGGCGCTGTCGCTATAGATGGCAATCAAGCCGATGGAGAAGGAGCGCGGCTCCGGTGGTTCATCGTGGAGCCCGGTTTACAGGGCCTCGGAATTGGGAGGACTCTGATACGAACCGCTATTGAATTCTGCAGAAAAGCGGGTCACAGGCAGATCTTTTTGTGGACTTTCAAGGGCCTGGATCCAGCCCGTCATCTGTACGAGCGGGAGGGATTTCGTCTTGCCGAGGAGCACGACGTGCAACAATGGGGAAACAGAATATGGGAACAAAAATTCGTTCTGCCCTTATGAATTGTCGTTGAAATGCTGGAGCTCCGTCACGCGCTTATATAGAGTTTCGTCAAAACGAACTCCCGATGTCCGAGGGCCTCGGCCGCGGTCAGGCGCCCGTTTGAAGTCCGAACAACCATTTCCAGGAGCTTATCTCCCGCCTGATCCAAAGTCATTTCTCCCCTGAGGATAGCGGAGACGTCCAGATCGATATGCTCGCTCATGGTACTGCATGTGAGCGGATTGGCCGACAATTTGATCACTGGCAGAATAGGGTTCCCAATAATGTTTCCCTGCCCGGTGGGGAATAGGTGCACCACCGCGCCGGATGCCGCCCAAAGAGTCACAGCCTCGGCAGCCGCGGATGAGGTATCCATGTACCACAGCCCTTTGCATTTAGGCGCCTCAGCCGGCTTCAGGACTCCAACGTATCGCGCCTTCTTGCCGATCTTCTGGAGGTTACCGTAAGCTTTCTCTTCAATAGTGGTAAGACCTCCTCGGATATTCCCCTTGGTAGGCTGTGACCCGGAGAGATCGTCGGTCTTGAACTTCACAATGATGTCATTGTAGGCATTCCAGACCTTCATAAACTCCTCGCCGATTTCGGGAGTAGCCGCTCGTTCTTTGCATACCAACTCAGCGCCGGTTATTTCCGATGTTTCGCCAAAACACGTTGTCGCTCCCATCTCCACCAGCTTGTCAATTGCATTGCCCACCGTCGGGTTTGACGCCAGCCCCGAAGTGGTGTCGGATTCTCCGCATTTTACCGAGACATTTAGCTCATCCATAGAGCATTCCGTCCTCGGAAGCTCCGATGCCCACTGTGCATATTCTTTCGCCTGGCGGGAGGCCGCGGCGATGGTGTTCAGGTCACCATTCCGTTCGATATAAAAACCCCTTACCGGCTTCCCGGTTTCCACGACGCCGCGGACTATGCGGTCAGTCCATTCTGGCTCGATGCCAATTACCACGACTGCGGCCACATTGGGGTTCGCACCAGTCCCGATAATGGTTCTGAAGAAAAGCTCCAGATCCTCACCAAACTGTAAACGCCCATAAGAATGAGGAATCGCCATGGTGCCCTTGATGTTGCCGGCCACGGCCTCGGAGGCTGCGTTAGACAGATCGTCCAGAGGTAATATAAGTACGTGGTTCCGGACACCAACTCGTCCGTTCTCGCGACGATAACCGAAAAATTTTGGAATATTCATCATTACCACCTCTTAGTTTTTAGATTGTGAATATGGACGTGCTCACCAGCCGTCGTGTCTGTCACTGCTCTGCCGATGTCATGGCCGTACTTGAGGACAGTGTCTCCCGCTTTGAGATTTTTCAGCGCAATCTTGTGGCCGAGCGGGATGTGATTCAAGGCTTTCATTTCAAGCGGTTCTTGGGTATCCATGAACAAACCCTGCACTTGTTCTCCAGCCTTGATGTCCACAGTGGCAACCCCCACCGTGTCTGCTTTTTCATGCACCAAGAAATGAATCATTTGCCCTTCCTTTCATAGGTTAGATTGTGGACAAGTCCCCGAGGAGCCCGTCGCGTAGCTCCACGCGTCGGCACAATCGTGTTTCGCTTTGCCCCCCCGGCGGTGAGACAAGGCGCCCAAGCTCCTCGGAGTCTGACATGCCAAGTGTTTTCCTGGGCAGCTCTCGATATATGCCAACCACATAGGTGCCATCGTGCTTCGAATTGAGAAAAGTCCAGCGGAACGCCAGATTACGCAACAGCCTCCCAGGTGTTGGGGAGATTTCTTGCTGGTCCCTATCCTCGTGAATCTCCCCGGTCTTACGATGCACGTGCCAATTGCCTTCCCCATACCATTACCTTACCGATTTTAACGAGAATCTCCACACCCCTGGGGGTTCGGCCTCTTCGCGGCCAGTATGACAGAGTCGTTGGTAACGCGACGCCCCATCATGTATACTTTAGCAAACGAGAATGGTTGTTGGACCACTGATGCCAATGCGCTCTCAAGCGAGTAGTGCTTCATCACAGCAGTTTGTGCCATTTTGGGCAAATCTCCTTCGCTACGAACGCCACACTTACGGCGTGGCTGACCGCGCTCCGGAGACTCACCCGAAACGTCGATCAGTCCCGCCAGCGGCGGGATTTCATGTTTGACAGTGGATTGATACCAAACGGGTTGAAACAATGACTGATCAGGAGCGCCAAAATGCTAAACCAACCGCCCCGCAAAATCTTAAGGAAAATTCCCTCCCGAAATATTGCCCTGAAGATTTCAATGGCTCATTACGAAATAAGCCTTGATAGGGACCGGACATTGAATGACTTGAAACACGACATGGTCCAAAAGCGCCCACGATTCCTAGAACGAAGTGTTCCATAAGGTTCTCGTTGCAGGCATTACTATGAAGAAAGACCGCAACTTTTTGACAAATGATGACGACGGACAGAAAACCTGGCCGGCCAATGCCTTGAAAGTCCTTATCGTCGGAGACTCCGAAAAGGTTGACGATAGCAAGGAACTTCTGGATTCACTGACAATGATCGGCTACCACATTGCTCGCTTGGGCGCGGTAACCCGGTCCGCCTCCAAGATCACATGTCAGAAAGAGATGCACTCTGGAAACTCCTTGCTGGAAGAGGTGAAGAAGAGACTGAATACCGAACCTCCTGACATCCTTATCCTGACAACTGATGACCAGGAGTTGAGCAATAGCATGATGGGCTTGATACAGCCTCAGACCAGATTTCTAGATCCATTTGTTCTGAAAATTATTAAGGGCCTTAAAGACGTGTCGGGTCAGCTTGCTTCGACTCGAACCAGGCTTCAAAGCGTCGAACTGATGAAAGAAGTGCTTATGTCCGGCTCGGAAACGAGCATAATGGTCGTAAATGAGGATTTCAAGATTGTCGAGATAAACAACGCCATTCTGGAAAGGACGAATAAGTCACAGGAGGATTGCATAGGCAGGCTCTGCCATTGGGTGGTAAGGAAAGACATGAAACCCTGCTACATTAGAGGAGAAAAATGTCTAGTTCAGGAGGTCCTGCAAACAGGCCGAGCGGGACACACTGTGAGGGAAGAACGCCGCTCCGATGGTACAGTCCGGTATTTCTCAATCAGCTCGTATCCATTGCCAAAAGATGAACAAGGAAAAAAGAATATCATAATTGTTTGGAAAGATATTTCCAAGCAGATGACGCCGGTACTGAACCGACAAGCCCGAAGCATTCGACAGAGTTTTACTCATACTCTCCAACAAGACAAGATGGCTGCTCTTGGGAAGCTCGCGTCCGCGGCCGTGCATGAAATCAATAACCCGATTCAGGGAATCTTGACCTTTGCCAAACTTATGAGGCGATCCTTCGATAAAAAATCGTTATCTGAGGCGGAAATGGAGAGGTTCAGCTCGTACCTGGATCTCATATCGGTCGAATCAGATCGGTGCGGAAAGATCCTACAAGGGCTCCTTGCGTTTTCTCGCAAAAGAGATATCAACAAATCCGTGGTAGATCTGACGAAGACTTTCCAAGACATAGCCCTGCTCATGGGAAATCGGATGAAACTGCAGGGCATAAGTTTATGTATAGAGAAACATTGCATCATGCCTGTCGTTTACTGTGACGGTGACCTGATGAAACAAGCGCTCCTAAATCTGGTTCTCAACTCAGTGGAGGCCATGCCAAACGGCGGGCTCATAGTCATATCGGTCGATTTGCCCCGGGACGCAAAGCACCTTATAATAAGCATCCAAGATACAGGATCGGGGATCCCCAAGAATGTTCAGCGCAATATCTTCGACCCGTTTTTCACGACTAAGAAAGATGGTAAAGGTACCGGCCTTGGCCTGAGCATCGTTTACGGCATCATGCTCCAGCACGAGGGCACAATTGGAGTGGAAAGCGCGGAAGGCGAAGGAACTACCTTTGTTGTAACTTTACCGATTGGTAAAGAATCTCTTGCGCAATCTGCCGAGAAAATTGGGCAGTGAGTCTACGCGGAACAGCCTATCTTGGTAACGCAATATGGAGGGATCTCGAGGATGCCCAGAATGATTTTGGCAAGTCGTTGGGACCCCAACGGGAATTCCAGCGTTCCGGCTGAGCCTAGCGAGGACTTGTTTTTCGGGAGAATCTGAGCAAGACGGCTCTCGGATTAGCCGGTTATGAGCCTTCACATTTATTTCTCTTGACAGAAAGGGATCACGTCAAATAGAAGCACGCGCGTGTTTGCTACTCTTTGGGAGTGAAGGAGAAATCACATGAACAGAATATTGTTGCTGGTTACGCTCGCGGCTTTCCTTGCTGCTGGCTCGCTGATTTTTGCCAAGGGAGACTTTATGGTCAATTGCTGCGTCAGCGGACAATGTAGCAAAATGACGGCCCCGGCATGCCAACGGCTCAAAGGTAGGGTTGTTCAAGACTGTGGGCAATGCAGGTAGAGCACTTGCCAATAACCGACGGAATGGAAGATTTCGTCGTAATTCGTTCCTTCGGTTTCCTCCGTCAACCAGGAGGCAGTACGTGCGAGGATGGCTACCTTTAAGGACTGCGCCCATCACAGACTTATAGCAATTGTCGAAATTTTTATCTGATTTGCGGGGAATGAAACTGGACCCCGGACTTGATCAGGGGTCCAGACTCTGGATTCCTGATTTCGCAGGAATGACGGAGAAACCGCTCCTCTTGCAAAGGGGTGACTCTTTACAGTTTTACTTTGCCCCAAGCCGGAAAGCGTACTGCATGATTTCGGTCCAATTGAAAAAAAACCTTTTCCACGCACGGAAAATGTGTCATTTAAGTCAATTATGGCGTCTTGATTGTTGCAACGCCTGTGCGCGGGGGCTGTCCGTTTATTGAGGCAATCAGAGAACTAATGGAAGGAGAATCCGAGCCGTGGTTGCCGAAAGAGAAATTAGGGCCAAGGAAATAGTAACCGACATACTCTCCGGTGTCGGAGATAACGAACTAATGCAAAAATATAGGCTTACTTTCAGAGGCTTGCAAAGCGTCTACAGAAAGCTTGTGGACTCAAATATAATTGACGCCGAGTTCCTGCAAGGCAGAATGGTGCCTCGGTCGAATGCCGAAAAAACAATGATCGCAAGATCGCCTCGCAAAGAAATATACGTGCCGCTTCCCGTTCATGACGTGACCAATCCAGCCATGCAGGGACTGGTCATCAACATCAGCGAGCGCGGCCTGGGAGTGAAGGGGCTGAGGGTTGTTGTTGACGAGGTAAAATGGCTTCGCATAAGACCCGATGATTTTCTCCAACTGGGATCTTTCACCCTGAAGGCAAAATGCAGATGGATAAAACTCTCTGATGATGCCCAGGCGATATTAGCCGGATTCGAGATTATATCCATTGCCCATGAGGAACTGCAGGAGTTGAGAAACTTGATTGAGACGCTGGAGTACATGTACCGCTGACAACAAACGGGAGGACCACCATGGAAAAGCGGCACATAAGCGGGCATGAAGTTGTGCAGGACGTCAACTCCGGAATGGACGATCTGGCGCTCATGGACAAATATAAACTCTCGCCGAGAGAACTTGACCTGCTGATGAAAAAGTTGGTGGAAGCAAAGCGGATCAGCGAAACGGAATTGTCGGAACTTCAACTTCTGTGGGCGCAAAAAAAGGGTAATACATGGCATTGCCCCGCGTGCCATATGCCCCAAGCCCATGAGTTCGATGAATGCCCCCAGTGCGGAATTATCGTGGCGAAGTTTAAAGGGAAATTTCGTCAGGAACAGAGTTCCCCGGCAGCGGAAAACAGACAAGAGCAAGAATTCATTGAGGTGCCACCGGGCGAACCCGGGACCAAGACAACTCCGCCGGACACGCCGTTGGCCGTACCTGTGGGGTCGGATCCGAACCCCAAATGCCCCGGTTGCAGCGTCCTTGTACCCCAGGATGCCAAGTTCTGCCCGTCATGCGGAACCAAAGTCTCGACGCCGTGAATTCGCCGGAAGTGAGCTGAGCAGTGTCAATTCAAGCTGAGAAGAATCAATAGTTGCCATAAGTTACGGGTTCGGATCAGTCCCTCTTTTTCTTCTTGAATTTCTCGTCAAAAGCCTTCCAGTACTCATCATCACATTTCTGTTTGCAGTCGGCACAGGCCTGCTCGGCTCCCGCAAAAGCGCACGGGCACTTGGAGTAACATGCGTTTCGATCAAAATTCTGCAATAGCGCAGGGTCCGCCGCAATGGTCTGCGAGGGCGCTATTGTCGGCAATAGCGCGGTCAAAAGGAAGATTACTGCGAGCAGCCGATTCGTCATTCCAGCCTCCTTTGTGCTAACCGAAATCATGCGCCGCTTCTGTTGCTATTTTGCTCAAGAGAGCGTGTGGACTCACAAAAACTATGAGAAATGACACTATAATATGAACATGCAATCATGTTATAGTGTAGCACAATAAGTACTCCCCAGCAAATCATAGCGAGCTTTCTTTTGAAATTCACCGAATACTATGTATAGATTACGTTCTCCCCTTTGAGCACCTCTTCGCGGATTTGAATCCCGGGAGTCTTTCGTGAATCTAACGTTTACATAATAGGAAGAAAGGACAGAAACACATGAAAATGAGGACAGCAGTAGGAGTGATTGTGCTTGCGCTGGTCTTAGGAATGCTTTCCCACCGAACTCTCCTGGCCGGCCCGGATGAAGAGCGGGTGGGATTGGATTCTGCCGGGGCATGGTTGACTTTGGTAGATGCCGGCGAATACGACAAAAGCTGGGATCAGGCCGCTTCCTTTTTCAAGGAAAGTCTAACGAAGGACCAATGGGTTAAGGCTCTGGAGACGGTCAGAAAGCCACTGGGGAAGGTTATTTCGAGGGCATCGGCTTCAACAACGTACGCCACATCGCTGCCGGGAGTGCCTGACGGTAAATATGTAGTAATTAAATATGACACGTCTTTCGAAAACAAGAAATCGGCTGTGGAGACTGTTACGCCCATGCTGGACAAGGACGGCAAGTGGAGAGTTGCCGGCTACTTCATAAAATAGAAAGCTGATGTTATTGCCGTTCTCAGAAGCACTTGCCTCGGTCCGGCAAAGTGGTTTTTCGAGGTTCAGGAGCTTTCAGCACAGAAGGAGGGGAATGTGATGCCACAAGGTCCAGTCACGGAAAGAGAAGCCAAAGAGATAATTTTGGAGTGGGCGCGGCTTCACGATTTGCAGGCCGGGCTCTCCGCGTTCCTGTCGATCATCGCAGAAGAAGGATTTTATATGCAGTTTGGAACGAAGCGATGGGAGGGCTATGCCGATTTCGAGGACCACCAGATAACGAAAAGGAAATTCTTCGACGAACTGCATGACTATTTTGATGTGAGCGTCGAAGTAGGCGAGGAAAGTACCATTGCCAAAACGAAGATGAACTGGACTTATCGCTATCGGCCCGAGCGCAGCCCCAAAAGCAAGCTCATCAAGGCCTATTTGGAACATACCTGGGAGTTTCGTCGTTGTCCGAAAACCGGCCGTCCGTTTATGCAAGGCCACGTAGTAGATGTCTTTGAATATGTGAAAGGATTCCGACCGGACGACGAGCAAGAATACGATCCACATTTGGACACCAAATGGGCGACTCGGTGATGCGCGGCATAGTCAGCGACATCGGCCAACTTCATGATTGGTTCCGAGGAGTCGCGTTTTGGGCAAAAAAAAGCAATCCTTGAGGAGGATTGCTAAGAGGATATGGTTTAGGATTCGTTATTACCCTAATCTATAAGCAACTAGCATGCCAATATAGTCAAATGGTTAATTTCGTTGAGGCTGTCTTTTTAAATCCATTTCCCACGACCCTTTCCCGCGCTCAATTGCTTCGCATTTCGTCGGAAACCGAGCTTTTCGGGGAAATTGTTTCGCACTCCTTCGGTGGTCTGTACGAATGCCCCTTTACCAGTGCTCCTCGCGGAATTCGCGCACTATTTACACACTTATGTACGCGACCGGATTTGTAGGGACCCCTACCTACTGAAATAAATAATGTTTTGGTGCGTCACAACCTAATCTACCGGAGTCAATCCTTCAAATACTCTCTCACCGCGTTGGTTACGAATTCCGAGAATGAAACACTGCCTCTTTTTTCGTCAATTGCCTCAATTATGCTTACGGGAAAATTCACCGCTTTCAATCTCATTATCTCTCTTGCTGTATCACTCACAACAACGGGCTTGGCTTCTTTTGCACGGTCCCTGACCCTCACGCCGAATTCCAGGACCTTTCCTTTTTCTTCGACGAAACTGCTTTGGAGCACTTGAAATTCTTCGCCCGTCAAAGAGAGATTCCCAAAGCCCACGTAGTATTCATCTGTCGACTCGTCCCTTTTTACCCAGTCAATTTTAGCATGACACGTGAGCTTCTTGGCTCCGCTCGCTACCACCAGCCTCAGTTTGACGTTTTTTCCCACCTCAAATCCGGAGAATTGGCCAGGTTCCACGATGCAGGGAACCTTAATCCCGTACTGAAAAGCAAGATCCGAATTGATGACCGGCGGAGTCGACGCGTATCGGGAATAGACTAGACCGTCGATATGCTTGTAATCCATGTCGTTGCTCCTAATCTCGAAATGCGGGACTCACCACAGGTGTGGGGGCTATGCACGTTGAGAGGAGGCCGCTTTTCACTATATTCTCACCCCATTATGATGCGACTTCCTATTTCCTTTTGCAATCAAAAATTGTGAAGATCAAACCACTCTCTGTTGGACCAAGGATGCCAAATCATGATCGGACAGACCCAGGCCCTTGAGGATTTCGCGAGTGTCCCCGCCTAGAGCCGGAGCAGGTCGATCATCAGCAACGGACGAATCGGACAATTTGATAGGAGAGGCCAGAAAACGCAAACCATCAGACGACCTGGTGACCATGCTGCGGGCTGCCACAAGCTGTGAGTCCACGGCTTCTTCCAGGGATAGGACCGGTTCACAGCACGCGTCCGCGTCTTTCAACTGCTCCACCCAGTCATCCCTAGTGCGAGATGCGAAAATTTGCTCAACCTCAGCAATGACTTCCGGTCCGCCGAACTGTGCTCCCACCAAATCATGTCGGTTCACGGCAGCACAGAAGTTTTCCCAAAATTTGAATTCAAGGGCCCCCAGCGACATGAATTTTCTGTCTCTGGTACTGTACAGTCTATAGCAGGGAAAGCGACCGGTCAGAAGCATCTGCCCTAGTTCGGCACGCTCCAATCCGGCCTGGACGCCGCCGAAGACCATTGTCGCCAGGGAAAAGGCGCCGTCGAACATCGCAGCATCCACGAATTGGCCTCGCCCTGTCCTTTCTCGCTGGATTATCGCGGCGAGGAGACCGGCCAGGGCCATGAGACTTCCACCGGCCAAGTCCGCAATCTGGACGCCTGGAATCGCGGGGGTCCCTTGTAGAGTGCCGGTCATTCCAATGATACCTGCAAGCGACAGGTAGTTTACATCGTGTCCCGCACGAAGCCGATATGGTCCGTCGTGGCCGTATCCAGTTATGGATACGTATATCAAACGAGGATTGCGAGCGCTGACAGTAGCATAGTCGAGCCCCAGGCGCTCCATGGTTCCCGGCCTGAATCCTTCAACAAGCACGTCGTGGGTATCCACAAGTTCCAGAAACAGCTTTTTCCCCTCGGGATGTTTAAGGTTCAGGCTAAGACTCTTTTTATTGCGGTTGACTGCCGCGAAAAACGGAGAATCCTGGCTTACGCCAAGCGCCCGAGCGTAGTCGCCGCCCACGGGATTTTCCACTTTGACTACTTCAGCCCCCATGACAGCCAGCAGCCACGTCATATAAGGGCCCGGTAGGTTCATCGTCAGATCCAGGATCTTGAGACCCTCAAGAGCTTGGGACATTTTCGATCACCATCATTCTGACTTATTGGATCACGCTCACGTGATTGTATGCCATTTCAGGTAGGTCGGAAAACATCCGCACGTATGGGCAAAATGGCAATTGATCATTGCCCACCCACAGGGGTCTGTCAAGGATTATGCTTGAATCTTCCACTAGCATCGCGATTTGCAGCTTCCGGCACACAAACTTCCGAAAGGTAACAAATCGAGTGCATACGCGTGACAATGCTGGTATCTTTCGGTATAGCCTTTCGCACGTGAACATCCAACGGGGATCAAACTTTGCTCGAACGTGATCGTATCCTTACCTGCGCAGGCGTTGCGGCTTTCCTGTTATTCCTCTGGTACGCAGACAATCATTTCAGTGAGTATTCGATCCGCATTCTTAACAATATCGCTATCTTCATGATCCTTGCAGTGAGCTACAACCTCATCAACGGGGTGACGGGACAGTTTTCACTCGGACCCCACGCTTTCTTGGCTGTTGGAGCCTACACGTGCGCCATCCTTACATTGTCCCCCGAGGAGAAGCTTCGATCATTCATAATAGAGCCCATGATTTGGCCGCTGTCTCAGATCAGCGTCTCTTTTCCCGTTTCGCTCATGATTGCTGGCCTTGTGACAGCTTTTTTTGCACTATTGGTGGCTGTGCCGGTATTCCGCGTGCGAGGCGACTATCTGGCAATTGTGACACTGGGATTCGGCGAGGTGATCCAGGTAGTCGCGAACAACATCGTGCCTATCACCAATGGCCCATTGGGACTTAAAGGACTTGCGCCTTATACGAACCTATGGTGGAGCTGGGGCATTTGCCTAACTACTCTTTTCTGCATAGTCCGCCTTGTCAATTCTTCCTATGGCCGTGCGATGAAGTCCGTAAGGGAAGACGAGACAGCAGCAGAAGCCATGGGCATAAATGCATTCTGGATAAAAACGCTGGCTTTCACGTTCAGCGCTTTCTTTCAGGGAGTGGCGGGCGGATTGCTGGCCCATCTGATAACCACCATTTCACCTTCTCTCTTTACATTTATGCTCACGTTCAACCTTCTCATCATGATTGTCGTAGGCGGCCTGGGTAGCACGACGGGCGCGGTTCTCGGCGCAGCGATCGTGACATGGGGCGGAGAGCTGCTGAGGGCCTTTGAAGAACCACTGACGGTCTTTGGTTACTATTATGAAGGAATTCCCGGCATGCGGATGGTTATCTTCTCCCTGTTGTTGATCGTTGTAATGCTTTTTGCCAGGAGCGGAATCATGGGGAGGAGGGAGTTCTCGTGGCAGGGATTGCTTGACTGGGGCCGCTTGATCTACGGTCGTATGTTGAGGAAAGGATGACGGAGACGTTATTCCGCACTGAAGGGCTCTCGGTGGTATTCGGAGGCTTAACCGCCTTGAATAACCTCGACTTGGAGATTGAACAGGGGCAGATCATAGGGCTCATCGGTCCGAACGGCGCGGGCAAGACCACTGCTTTCAATGCGATCACGGGTAGTGTACGGCCTTCGGCGGGGCACGTCCTTTTTCAAGGAATGGATATCACCGGATGGCGGACGCACAGAATTGCTCGCACCGGCATTGCTCGTACTTTTCAACAAATCAGATTATACGACGACCTATCCGTCCTTGAAAATGTGATGGTGGCAGAGCATGCGTCAATACAATACTCATTTGTGGAAGCCGTTGTCGGGTTCGGCCGTTTTTCGGCCGATGAACGGCGGATCAGGTCAAAGGCTGAGTACTTACTCGGACTCATGGGGCTCATTGACACGGCCGCCGAGAAGGCCGAATCCCTGCCGTACGGCAGGCAGCGCAAGCTGGAG
The DNA here is from genome assembly GCA_052146735.1 of Desulfomonilaceae bacterium. GTDB lineage: Bacteria > Desulfobacterota > Desulfomonilia > Desulfomonilales > Desulfomonilaceae > CAWBBA01. The sequence goes on from JBKQMK010000482.1 coordinate 28,403, forward strand.
ATGGCCAGAGCCCTGGCACTGGAGCCCAAACTTCTCCTTCTCGACGAGCCGGTGGCAGGGATGAATCCCAGGGAAACCATCGAGTTCGGCGAACTGCTCGGTAAGCTGCACAGAGACTTGAACCTTACCATAGGACTCATAGACCATGACATGCCGTTTGTCATGGACATCTGCCACAGAATCAAGGTGATCGATCATGGTGTCCCGATTGCCTGGGACACACCGGAGGAGATCCAAAGGGATGAACGAGTGATCGCCGCATACCTTGGAGAGGGCTGATGGTCCCTAGCGGAACGCCCATGCTGGAGATAGAGGAACTCCACGTGAAATACGGCGGAATCCACGCCTTGAAAGGGATTTCCGTAAATGTGGAGGAAATGCGCATCGTCACCCTCCTTGGCGCGAACGGGGCCGGCAAGACCACTACAATCAAAGCAGTGTCCGGCATGGTTCCTATAGCGACCGGTGATGTTCGATTCCTCGGGCGCTCACTAAAGAACATGCCGGCCCATGCAATTCAGAAACTCGGGCTGGTCCACATCCCTGAAGGCAGGAAGATTTTCGCCAACCTGACGGTCCGAGAAAATCTCATTATGGGAGCGTACAACAATAGCGATAAAAAAGACGTCGCGCGTACTATGGACAGAATATTTGCCGCCTTCCCTATACTCGAATTGAGGTCGGATCAGCTTGGTGGGACCCTTTCAGGTGGAGAACAACAAATGTTGGCGATCGGGCGAGCCATGATGTCCAGACCAAAGCTCCTCATGATGGATGAACCTTCGCTGGGACTGGCGCCTATGGTCGTGGCGGAGGTTTTCCGGGTTATCGAAGAGATTCGCAAGGAAGGGGTAACGATCTTCCTGATAGAACAAAACGCCAATGTGGCGTTGAAAATTACGGATCATGCGTATCTTCTTGAGACGGGCAATATCGTTATGGAAGGTTCCGGAGAAGAATTTTTGAACAATCCGAGGGTCAAGCAGGCGTACCTGGGAGAGAGGGCAAAACCGCAGACCGGCTGACGAATTTGCGATATGCCGGCATCCTTTCCCTGAAAATATGGCCGTTCGTGCCGGAAAACATTCAAGTTCTTTGAGAACTGACTTGACTCACTGATCCTCTAGTGATACGGAAAGGCCCGGCCTCAACCTCGGGGGAGGGAGGGGCCTTCAAACCGGCAAACCGGGGGGTGAGGGTGCCGGGCATCCTCCCCGCCGGTTTCATTTTTTCTTTCATCAGTCCTTCGTGTCTGCTGTCGTTGGCCCTGACTAAGATTCTCATATTTTAAGCATGGGCGACGCTTGCAGTTGCGTTCCCGCCCTCACCCGAGAACCTATCCTCGAAAAACAAGTCCCTTTACATGCAACCAGTGATGATTTATAAAGTCTCTTCGCGCCGTTAGTCGGACCGTAATGACGGCAGCTTAGGGATGAGCTTCCAGAGCGTCGCTGCGTGGCGCCGAATGGTAGGGTGAGAAGCTTTGCAGTAAAGTATTTTTTGATGGCGCAATCGTC
>JBKQMK010000483.1:0-8750 GCA_052146735.1 Desulfomonilaceae bacterium
CGACTACCGTAAAACGACCGGCGAAAAGAGCTCCCGTATCTGTCAGTATTCCGGTGGTGAAACCCAAAATGTTATCTGGACCGAGGGGATCTGCCCCGGGCTTCATACGATCCCATAGTATCTTAGCTCCGAGTCCCACCCCGCTCAGGTGCTTCCTGTAGAAATCCTCTTCGAGTTTCTCGTACTCGACTTTTCCGGAACTCAAGTCGATGGAGCAGATAGTTCCGCAAAACCCTTTTCCGATTCTGCCTTGATCTTCTTTAGGCATCCCGGCTACCCCTCGTTCTTCTCAAGATGATTCTTCACGTTCGCACAATGACAAACTTGAATTGGACGTAAGCATTCTCTCACAAAGGCGGGAGAGGCTCGCGCCGAACGCGTCATCGCCAGCGCAGCCAAGCTATCTCATAGGGATTACGGGCCACAAGGTAGAGATTGCTTGGTCACTTTGCTCCTGGCCTGCCCCCGTGTTATGTACCACTTGTCAAGTTAGAGGTATAGCACCCTGTCCTCCTGGGATAGGTAAAGGATCTCCTGGCGTACTACCGAGGATCGACGTTGTGAGTATAGCCTCAGGAGCAGGCCAAGGTAGGCCATTTTGGGGACAGATACTTGAGTGTTTGAATGTTTAGGCGCAGAACTCGGTGCCGTTCAGTATGGCGACCTGTCCCTCAAATAGCTTGCATAAGGACGCATGGGGCTCTTCACTGTACCAGGACTACGTTTCTTTATGAACGTTATTTCAGGTGCACCACACTAGCGTTGGCCCGATTGCATTTTCTTGACCTCGACAACTGGAAGCCACACCATTTCCGCGGGAACGGAGGTAACGTTCTTCAACACAAGAAAGTCGGGGAATCTCTGATCGCGACCCGTTACGCCGACATAAACGCTCACGTCTGCCATGTGGTCTTCTGCACGGATATAGCGGTCTCCCCGAAGGGAATGATAATGTAAGCCTTCCAGTGCTTGCACCACTTTATCGGAATCCAGGGTGCCGGCTTTTTTTATCGCCTCAGTCAGGGCTATGAGGCCATCGTAAGCCATTATCGCCCACTCTGCCGGCCAATCGTGATATCTTGCATAAAACCTGTCTGCGAAGTCTTTCATCCTCTTATCGGGGATCGCATAGAAGGCACAGCGAGAATATCCCAAAAGGCCTTCGGGCATTTCCATACCCATAGACTTGAGCAACTCCAGGTCGAAGAGCGAGGTCAGACTCGCCTTTTGCAGCAGTCCGGTCGGTTTTATTTGCCTTATAAATTTTTCAAGAGACTCTCCCCACAGATTAGTCACCACGATTTCAGGTTCATCTGCGATGAGAGTCGGGATGTTAGGCGTGAAGTTCGTCTCTCCAAGCTTGACCCATGTCTCTGAGAGGAACTGAACATCTGGTTTGGCTTTGGCAAGCGATCCTTTGAAGTTTGCCCACCAGTTCCTCGCATAGTCGTAGTCCGGCCCGAGATATGAGAAGCGCTTGTACTGTCTTACTGCAAAAAATTGGGCCACTCCCCTGGCTTCGATACCGGTATTTGGAACGACTTCAAACATATACGGCTGGAACTCGGTAGTGGTTAAGCTTTCTGAGTTGCAAGTATGAAAAACCACGATCTTTTTGTGGTTTTTTGCCACCTTACTCACGCGCAGACCAACTCCTGTGCTGCTGGGTCCGAGAAGAAAATCGCAGTTGTCCTCGGTTATCAAACCTTGAGCCGCTGCCTCACCCTTATCAGGGTTCAGGGCCGAATCACGAATCACCAGCTCCAGCTTTTTCCCGAGCACCCCTCCCGCAGCGTTAGTCTCCTCTATGAACAAATCGATTCCGGCCTTTTGACTCTTGTACCAAGGCTCTCCTGCACCGGTGGCATCAGCCACGAACCCGAGTCTTATCGTGTCGGCGGCGAGTGCGTTTCCACCTAATGAAGCCACGCCGCCAAAAAATAGGGTACACACCAACGCTGCGATGACCAGACGCGACAGTCTCATGAATCCCTCCTTTTGCTTGTTCTGCCCTACGCTTTGATCTGACTGCCAAACTGATCGAGAAGTTGGAACCAATTCGGCCTTGTTTTCTAAAGGCAAATTTCATGCCATCGCCTTGCATGTCTGGGGAAGGAGCAAAAACCTGCGATCTAGGCTGACAATGTGAATACCGCCATGGTAGCGGACCGCTTGGCAGGGAGTGGAGCTGACAACGAAACCGGGCCAAATCGCCCCAGGACAAACCTATGGTTAATAACCATGCACTATTTAAGTAAGTTATAATGGGTCGCAATGCCCTACGGAGCAGAGTCACATGGTCATTATGACCCAAGGAATCTAAGATCCTCAGCATCAGGTGTTGCGGACGGCACCTAGCGAGAAGGGGCCTGGACACGCCCGCGGAAGGATATGTGTGAAGAGCTCTGTAGGGAGGTATAAATATGTGTTTGCCAAAACGATCTGAGAACTGATGAGATTCGGTCGTAATCCCGCTGACCGCATCCAGGATTAAGGGGTGAGAATCTCAAAAGAGACGCTGTGCCTCCCGCTGTGGAGTGGTACCGGCGCTTCGTTTCTCCGAGGAACTTAGCGATGACTGGATACTAGGAGGAAGGATCAACATCGTTGTGTCCGGAATCGCCATGGAAAATAAGCCTCTGGGTGCCGCCTTCCTTCTGGTAGGTAATCACGGTCGTGATCACGCTGGTGGTTGTGGGTGTGATCGTTTGGTATATGGGCGCGTAATAGCGTCGCGCTGATCCGGCGGAGACACCGGTTTAGCCTTCTAATGAGCCCTTCTTTGGATCAAGATGTACTGGCGTTGTCGCTGCAAGGAGTCCAACCTTGGCTCCAGCACGCAAGGTACCAATTGCTGGGACCATTTGATCGGGTTGTCAGCTTACAACCTGCCAGGACGCCCTTAGGGCCATCGGGACGCACCAAGATGATTAACTGGGAGTTCTTTCACGGCTTTTTATGACGGGGGCTATCGTCCGTCATTTCCTTCCTCCTTACGAGACCTGCTCCCGTGTCAGCCGTGTCCTCACTCTAATTTAACCATTTCCGAGGCTGCGGCGACTATGGCCGGCCCGCGTATTATGCACCACTAGTTAAGTTAGAGGTATAGTACGTTGACCTCCTGGGACAGGGAAAGGATCTCCGGGTGCAGTGTGGACTATCCATGTCGTGAACAACTCATTACCTCCCGGCAAGAACCGGGTTCTTGGAAGCATTAACTGCATTTTGCTCTGATCTCTGAGATGTAGGCTCATTTATGGAAAGAAGACCTTCGACCTTCTAATGTTGCGGAACTGAATCCCGGCACCAAGTTATATTTGTTGTTGGATGGTCCGTTATCCATGAGATCATCTGTCAAAGTGCCTATGTTCAGAAAGAAGTAAGGGTGTAGACCCCCGGAGCTCGAACATCGCTAATTTCCCTTGATTAATCCCGATAACTCTCCGTATCAATTCCGGTGGCACGCGAGGAATAATATCGCGACACAAATAAGGGCCGCTTTTGTGATGAGGCGGGAGCCTTCGAGGTCTGGTTGACTCCTGCCCCTTTTTTCCACATAGTGGCAGTTGAGCGACTCGGAGACTCAGGAGAGACAACGCGGCAGCATTTTTGGGTCTAAGGAGCTGTCGAGTGACGGATCAAGACTCAGACGACTTCCAAGATGTCGAGTTCGCCACATAATTGGGATCAGCAAGCAGTACATATTTCGATGGAAGGGCGGAAAAAATCCTGGATCCTCCCCACGCAGGAGTGACCAATGCAGAGCCCAAAGGTTAGAGTCCTTCTCGTCGAAGACGACAAAGTTGACTACACGGCTTTTGTTCGACGCCACAGAAGTAAAAAACCTCGCATACGATCACGTTCGAGCAAGCTCAGTTGCTGAAGGGAAGAAGGCGTTGCAGAACCGTACTTTCGACGTGGTCCTATCCTCCTGGGAGAATCACCCGTGCTCCGGCTCCTCCTTGCGCGTAAATTAGTCTAAAAAAACTCGGCGGCATCTCTCGGCGCGGTATCGAAGGCAAATCGCTTTGAAAGGCGTTCCCTGGACTCCAGGAACGCATGCTGTCAATATCGTATTTTGGCACCATCACACCATATCAATTGCGCTTCTCTGGTCTTTGGCAACACGGTCATAGAGGACGTGCTGACTTCTTCCCGCTCCAAAGCAGCCCCTCAGCTACGGAGGCCGACCAACAGGATTTGGGGTAAAATGATTAATTGTCCCACGGTATGGAGTTCAGGTAACGGTCTAGTTTATTGAGGTAAAGCCTAGTGGTCGGCTTGGTACCGAATTTGATCTCCGCACTCTGTCCCATTCTTATCTCGCCAACCACAGCAAAGGGAATTTCTCTGTATCTGTCCCTATGCGCCTCCACGATGGAACGGTGGACATCTGTATATATGTACTGCGGAGCTCGTTCCAAACGGAAGACCTCGAAAATAGACTGCTTTGAAATGGACGGGCAGGCTTCAGCCGCGGCCAGCAGTGTTTCCGAATCCTGTTTCTCTGGTCTCCCTTCTTCATCATGATTAAGAAAACTGCCATCTATGGCTATTTTTTGCCCTGAGAGGTCTCTTATTCTGAGCTGCTCCGCCATGTTTCTGCTGGCAAAAGGACCATAGTGATAATCCATTCCCACAAAAAAGAGCCAGGACAAGTCCCCTTTTTTGGCGTACCGAGCCCCGTATTGCACAAACATGGGTTTGAGTGCCGCTACTCCCACGTCCACTCCTCCGTTAATGGTGTACATGTATTCGGTAAGCTCTTCATCAGTGAACTCCTCGCCCCGGTTTCTCATGGCTGGTCTGGCGCGAAGCAGCTTTAACTGCATGGATCCTTTGCTTCTCACTACATTCGCAAGCTTGCTGATTTTTTCGTCCACCACTGACCTGACGGGGGTTGGAAAGTATTTTGCATCTTTTTTCAGTTCATCGGCAAGCCGCCTTGATATCACCTCGACATCACTCTCAGTATGACACGCAAGTAATTGCGGCCAGTACTTGTCTTTGTACGCAGCATAGTACTTGGGTATTGGAGGCATTGGCATCAGCGGTCCATACTCGTCAAAAAGCTTTAGCTCAACCCGCTTAAGAAGGCTCTCTATACTTCCCCGCCCGGATGGATCCACCACGAGTGGATCAGCGTGGAATCCTGACTCAATGGAGATCAGCGTGGCAACAAGCCCCAGGATTTCTTTGCACATCGGAATTTGATTGCGTTCAACGGCATTTAGGATGGCCTCAATCCAATCATTCTGCTGTCTTAAGGGACAATTCCACGGCCTTGATGAAATAAAACCGGCTAACCAGTGAGATGCAGATTCGCGATCCAGAGTTTGGACTACATCTGCCATGAGTCTCTCCTCCTCTTCCAAGGAGGAATTGATCGAAGTGTTGACCTGTTCTTTGTGCTGCTGGAGTTGCAGGCTTGTTTTGTCTTCGACCTGGCGTGAAGCATCAGAATCTGGATATGCTGATGTGCGGTTCTGCGGGGACTGCTGATCCCTCGCGTCTATGACCCGTTGATTTTGAACCACAACGGGCTCATCAGTTGTAACGGACAGATCAAGCGGCCAAGCCGAAGGATTCACAAAAAGGGAGCCTATCAATGATAAACATGAGACCCAGGCGGCAGGCGCAAATTTCAACCCGGCGAACGTGGAACGGACCGCCTGCAACCTTCTCGCTTCGGGAGGGAGTCTAACCATCGATTCTCAGTTCTCGGGAGCCTCGCCCTTGATCCACAGGTTCGCTCTATCTCGTTTTAAGTAAACTATCCCAAGGCATACCAATGCCGTGATCGCCACAATGATGAGCAGACGCCAGAACCCCTGTAAGCGCCACCAGTGCTGCCAAGACACCGGACGCCAGAATAAGATGTCGTTTTTCCTGCTTGGAATAAGGACGCATTATGAAACCTCGTACCACTGCGACACGCTGTGTCGTAAAGAACTATTGCCCTGCCGTCAGATAATCATCAGCTAAAAGAATGCGCCAATCTTGAGATCCATCATGTGTTGCGCCCCAGTGGACTCATTGAATCTCTCACCCGCCGTGGTGCCAGCTGCCTTGTTTAGCATCAAATCCGGCGGAAAGTCTGATTTTCTTTGGAACGCAAACAAGCCGAGTATACACCTCATCCAACAGAATGACCAATGCTAAGAGGCAGGTACGTGACTTCCCTCTGATGCGTGTGTGTCAAACTCTTGTCGTACCAGCGAAAATGCGTCCCTTGTTTGAACTGAAGGTTCCTTAAGGGGGAGGGCCACGACTAACCCCACCGGTTGAGGGTTTGGACAGGTACGTATTGTTGGCCACTGACTTTGCTCGACTTGTCTCGGGCTGGAATCTTCGTGGACCCGGTTCTCTGGGATCCATGTTCGTACGTCAAAGATGAAAGCGAACGCTGGCAAGGAAATGAAGAAGGTCAACGCGAAGTACTGGGCATACCCGAGCTTTTCTGCGGTCCACCCACTCAGTGTCCCCGCGATGATGCCTGTAACCCTAAAGAGCGCCGAGAGCACGGCATATTGGCTGGCCGAATACTCTTTTCTGCAAATGCTCATCAAGAAGGCCAGGAGGGCTGCTGTGCCGAGACCGCTGCAAAAAGATTCTGAAATCGAGGCGATGTAAACCCCAAGGTGGCCCGTATCGGGGTATGCCGCAGCCCATACGTAGGTGCCATGACTCACAGACTGCCATAAACCCAGGAACCACAACCCATGAAAAATCCCAAAGCGAGCCATGAACATGCCACCGGTAAGGCCACCGGCAATGGCCGCGACTACCCCGAACGTTCCTGTGATCACGCCGATTTCAGTCGTAGAGAGCCCTCGCTCCAACCAAAAAGGACGTACAATAGGTCCCATGGCGAGGTCGCTAAGCTTGTAAAAAAGAATGAACAGAGCAACCTGAATCACCCTCGGTCTCGCGAGGAGATCCCTAAAAGGTGCTCCTAGAGATGAGAGGGAAAACGTTTGACGCTGAACCCCTGTTGGAGGAAGTCTCAAAGAGGCCACGCTGAGAAATGCCAGGATCGCCGCCGCAAGGAGAAACATTGTCTTCCAGCCGAGCCACCCGCCAACGGCAACAAAGACCCCGCCGGAAATAATCAATGCGATGCGGTAAGCCGCTTGTCTGAAGCCGTTGGCTATACCCATTTCTCGAGTCTCAAGCAACTCTATGGAATAGGAGTCTATGGCGATATCTTGAGTCGCGGACATTATCGCCAGAAACGCAATTGACACCCACAGCAAGAAATTAGGATTCGTAGGATTCAGGGAGAGAAGTATTAACAGGAAAGCAGCGAGTAGAAATTGAGCTGCAGAGATCCAACCGCGGCGTGTGCCAAGAAAATCAACCGCGGGAGCCCATATAAACTTCAGGACGTAAGGGAGACTCAGTAAGCTGAGTAACCCTAGATAAACCAGGGACATTCCGTGGATGCGCAAATACACGGGCAGAGTATGTTCGATTATGCCAAAGGGAAATCCCTCGGCAAAATAGAGACATGAAATGAGAATTAGTTTCTTGTTCAGCGTCACATCGTCTCCGTCAACACCACTAACAGTTCTCCTCACCGCCAGTCACCACAAATATTATACTGTAATGACAGTAAAATGGAAACTGTTTTGAATGTAATGGTTTGATTTGGTAAAATTGGGTCAGATTGTTTTACCATAGAGGCTCAATGTGCGGGAATTTACCGAAAGATGACGGTTGAATCAAGGCTGCAACATCTGTGGCGGTGAGGGGATCGGTAATTCGACAGACGAATCCTTTTCTTTTCGCGGGTGCAAAACTTCCCGGAATGTCCCATCTAGCGGCACATTTCCATGGGGAGTTGGCGCCAGGAATACAACACCTTCAGGCCGCTGATCTCATTGAATTATGGCCCAAGTGCCCCTGGGGCCAAACTCATGGCGTGGATTGTTCACAATAACCTGGGAGAGGCTCGCCTTGCTCAAGGAAGTCGAGGTACTATGCCTCTAACGTAAAAAGTCACATAACGTGGGGCAGGTACCTGATGGGCAAAGTCTAGAGCAATGTGGAGCAAAGATATCTCAATTCTCTGCCAGGGCTCTAAATCTATATAGGTCCATCAAGCGGTATCCGGAATAGCGACCCAGCAAAAGAGTAATAGCTAACAATACCAACAACAGTTCCGGGAAAACAAACGCCAAGTGTTCAACATATTTTATATTCATCACGATGAAGGCGAGGCTGGCGGCTACCAGACTGCCTAATCCCATTACGAGAGCTTTTCCCGGACCTTCTTCCTCCCATGAGATGGACGTCCTCTCTATGGTCATCGTGATAATAACCATCGGTAGCAAAGCGACCGCCAAACCGGGATGTACTCCCAGAAACTCCATGACGACGCTGAGCATTGCCATGGATGCTACCACAACGATGAGAACTGCGCACAGCCGTGGTACTAACAGCGACTTCAGCTGTTCAAAATAGAATCGTGCAGTCAGGCCCGTTGTGACCAATATAATGAAGATCAAAATTCCCCAGAGAAGTCCTGTCTCACGGAATGCCAGAGCAATGAGTACTGGCATAAAAGTCCCGAAAGTCTTTATGCCAATAATATTCCGCAGCAGAACCAGCACTAGTGCGCCTACAGGAACCATGAGCATGACCCGGTAGACAGCCTGCACATTCAGAGGAAGGCTAAGCAAAGAGACATCCATCAGAAAGGGTCTTCCGATTTCACCTCTGATCACAGCTTCGCTGATATCTGCTTC
>JBKQMK010000484.1:0-26262 GCA_052146735.1 Desulfomonilaceae bacterium
AAGGTAGTGACGACAGGCGTCGTCCGACTGAAAACGCTCTTCAAGCTCAACAATCGTCCTCGGGTAGTCAGCCATAGTCACATACTACGGGTAGTATGTGGTGGAGTCAACCAGATAGCCCCATAAAAGAATTTAAGGTCCTGCTGTGCAGCGCACAGAAGACGGATGAAAGAAAATCTTCGACGCACATGAATGGCCGCGTTCACAACTATCCGGAATTATGCGACGGTCCTGCCATCTTGAGTTCTTTCGATTGGTAACGGTTCACGCGACTGCCCCTTCGACGGCAAAATACCGATGCGTTGTCTCCCCTGAGTCTCCGAGGAGCTCAACTGTCACTATCTCCCTTGAAAAGGGGGTTTTCACCCATTTTTGAGCGTACGTCTCCATATATTCTTCGGTCAAGCACTATCTTAGGCATTGTTTGTGACCTGACGACGGCCCAGGTGACACTGTCCAATGGAAAACTGAAGCCACATGAACAATCTTAAGTCACGCCCGCTTTTACTTCGAAGTCTTGAAGAGGCTGACCACCGATGGCAGCTCGATTAAACAAATCAAGCCAGTCGAGTGGCAAGGATTTGGGTTACCTGTCCGAAACAAGGCTAACGCCAGCAGGCTAAAAGGATCATCGAGGTATCCAAGGAGAATGCTCCATAGTTGTTGGTTCCTTTTTGAAAGAGTCGTGACGTGAATGATCCCACAGGAAATTTCTTAACCTTTTAACGAAAATTCGTGTCCTCCGTCAAAGGATACAAGAAAATTAAACACGGAGGTACTCTCATGAACAAGCAGACATTGTTGTTGGTGCCGATGGTCGCCCTATTGGTGATGGTGCCGATGGTCGCCAGTTCCGGTGCTCAGGACGATCCCGGCATGTCGTTCGCCGCTCCGGCCATGCAAGGTGCGGCTGCTCAGTCACCTTCCTCGTCAGGACAGCTTACGGGTAGGAGGCACCACGGGCCGTCTTTAAAGGCAATCATGGAAAAACTCGGTATAACCGATGAGCAGAAGACGAAGATCCGTGCCCTGTATGTCGGATTCAAGGATCGGACTCGCAAGGCCCACATGGAGCTGAGGTCTCTGAAGGACGAAAAGAAGACCATGCTTCTTTCCGGAAAAGTGGACCAGCAAAAGCTGGCCCAGATGGATGATCAAATCGTCAAGCTCGTGAGTAGCGTACTGCCTGAGAGACTCAAGCTCCGAAGAGACCGTCTAGCCCTCCTGACGCCAGAACAAATAGGACGCATCGCTGATTGGCAGGCGGAAAAGGCGTTTCGTTCTAAGTGGAGAAGAATGCACGGAGGATGGATGCACCATCGCGGCTGGTAAGGCTGATTTATCGATTCACACCACCGACGAGCCTTATGGGGTGTCTCATCGTGACACCTCGTAAGGTCAGGTGATCTCCTAAGGGGTTTTATGAGAATCTTTGAACAAGCCAGATTAGAATTGATCAAACTCATTGACGAGACACGGGGCCTTGACCCTCTTGATTCGAAAACCTTTAGCACATTGGTACAAGCCTCATATGAAGCACTGGAGTTTGATCCCGTGCAACAGCAGAGGTTTGATGTGTACTGCCGGTTGTCTGATGATTCCCCAGATATGAGGCTTCTTGTCGGAACGTGGATGCTTCGGCAAGCGCTCCATATACAGAGTGGCCGCGACGTGGGTGCTGATTCCGCAGGCGAACATCGAACTTGGGGGTCCGCAGGCGGAAAAACCAGCGTCAAAGGCGACAATGTCAGCGGTAACGAGTGCAAGGCCCGCAAACGATCTTGAAGAAGCTCATCACAGCCTCGGTGATTGGGGTTTCAGTGACGTCCGTGATGTACCTTGTCTTCTGCACCGCTTCGGATGAGGGGAAGGATGGCTAAACGGCCATCGTCGTAAGCTCCTCCCTCTCCCGACGAGTTACCTACCGCATCGGTCACACAGAGGCCCCACGACCATGAGGGCTTGACGTCACGTTCCACCATGTGAGATTGAGATGAGACATGAAAACTAGGGTTCAGTTAAGCCTAAACGAGGTCCATGGCACCCTGAGTACCGTTACTCAGACTTTACATTATCCATGTCGAAGCGTGAGCTGTCTCTGAGGCAACCGATGAACATTGTCGAGTCATCAGTGCGATTTCCCATAACGGTTATTGTCCGGGTCCTCCTCGTCATAGTTTTCGGCTACGTGTGCTCCACTTTTCTCTCCGTAGAATTGAAACCAGACACCCAGCAACCCACCCTGGTTGTTGCCACGACCTGGACCGGTGCCGCCCCGGAAGAGGTGGAAGGGGAGGTAACCACCCGCTTTGAAGAAGCAATTAGCGGCGTTTCGAAGATGCTCTGGACTCAGAGCTTTTCGACTTACGGTGCATCGTTTGTAATTGTATTTTACAAACCCGGGACCAATCTTGACCTTGCTGCCGCCGAAATCCAACGGAACATTGATCGGGTTGCCAACCTTCCAAGCACCATCCAACAGCCTCAGATTCTGAAAGCCACTGATAAAGTGAGCCTCCCTATATATCAGTTCGCACTGACCGGCGACATGGATCTGGTGACTGCGTCCACGTGGGCGGACAAAGACATACAACCTCGAATATTGAGGCTGCCGGGGGTCGGGGATTGTCAATATGATGGCAACCTTACTCGGCAGATGACAATCACCTATGACCCGCAACGTCTCAAGGCAAGGCGTTTGACCGCAAGCGACGTGAAGAAATTCGTAGACCGAACGAATTTCAATCAGAGTGGCGGCTACTTTGTTCAGGGGACCCGCGAATGGACTATTCGAATGGTAGGTGAACTCCTCAATGCAGAAGCGTTCCGAAAGTTGATCATTTCCAAACCCGGCGACCCTATAGTTTATCTTTCGGACGTCGCCGATGTTCAAGACTCTTATCTCCGGCCGGACTCTTACTCCCGCATCAACGGGCAAAGGGGCATAATATTTAGCGTTCTCGGTCAGGCAGGTGCAAATATCCTCGACACCATTAACTCAGTTAACCATGAACTCGAGCTTCTCCAGAGAGACTACGGACCACGCGGAGCCAAATTTCAAAAGATGTACGACTCCAGCGATTATATCCGGGACGCGGTACGGGTGGTCAAGGTCTCATTGATTGAGGCCATCGTTCTGGTCCTTTTGGTCCTGTTTGTCTTTCTGAAGAACTGGAGGAGCATTTTTATCGTTGCCACCTCAATCCCCGTTTCCATAATCGGAACATTCATCGGAATGTATCTATTCAAGTACTCGATCAACGTTCTTTCCCTCGCCGGGCTTGCCCTATCCATCGGCATGATAGTAGACGACGCCATCGTTGTCCTGGAGAACATCTACCGGCACAGGTACGAAGAAGGAAAGAGCATCGTTAGGGCATGTATTGATGGCACTCATGAGGTGGGAATGGCGGTGTTCATGAGCACCCTGACTACCGCTGCTGTTTTTATGCCTGTGTTGTTGTTGAAGGGTGAGATCGGAACTCTCTTCGGACCGGTGGCTTTCATCATTTCAGTGGCCATTTTCTTGTCCTTATTTGACGCTTTCACCGTCGTGCCCATGCTGGCATCGCGCTGGATGAGACAGGAAAGCGAACCCCAAGGGATTTTGAAACGGATCATGTCTCCCCTCAACTTTCTGGACAAGATCGGCGCGAAAGTCTCCGACGGGCTTCTCTGGTCTCTGAGGTTTTTCCTCGGCAAAGGGTGGCGAAAAGCAGCTCTGATCGTGTCGGTCCTCGCACTTTTCATATTGTCTTACAAGGCCTTGCCGGGCATGGGTTATCTCCCGGGTGGCGGCACGAACCTCATTAAAGTTCAGATAGGCACTGCTGAAGGAACCAGCTTAGATGAAAACAGCCGGTTGATAAACATTTTGGAGAATCGGTGGAAACGAATCAAAGGCGTCAGGAATATTATTGCAGTTCCAAACCGACAGGATTCCCGGAACGTGATCTTTATCGTTTGTGACAGAGAAGAGGATAGCGGCGTTTCAGTGGGGAAAATAGCGCGTCAAGCAAATGCCATGACCAGTGACCTTCCCTTCAAGTTCATAAACCCCGTCCAGTTCCCTCTGTTCGGAAATATCTTTACCCGTTCCAATATTGTAGATGTTCGTATTGTCGGCGACGGTTATCCAGTAATCCAGCGGCTAGTGGACCAGATTCTTGACTTGGGTAAAGATATTAAGGGAGTTGTATTTCGTTACACGGATCTTGCTCTGCGCAAACCAGAAGTTCAAGTTCGCGTTGATCTTGACCGGGCGGCAAATTTCGGCTTTCAAGGCAAAGATATTGCGGATGCGGTGGAAGCAGCCGGTGGCGGCCAGGAAACTACGTCCCAGTATGATGTGGCGGGGCGATATTTCTACATTATGGTCATGGGCCAGGAAAGCGATGTCAAGACGGTTAGTGACGTCGAACGCATTGTCCTCACCTCACCTGTCAACCCGAACATCCAGGTCCCGCTGACAAGCGTGGCCTCTGTGGAAACCGCGTTCGGACCGCTCCAGATCAATCATTACAATTCAAGACGCGCGGCCCGAGTCCAGTTCACCATCCAGGGAAGGCCTCTATCCGAAGTATTTGGCGATGTTATCTCCAAGATAAACTCAACCGTTCCTCTGCCCATCGGCTATAAGGTGGTTCCGTTTGGAGCGATCAACTATCTCCGGACACTCGTACAAGCGATCAGTTTTGTCTTCCCATTGTCCGTGGTCGTGGTTTATCTCTTGCTCGTCATGCAGTTCCAATCTTTCATTCGGCCTCTGGCCATTATATTCAGCGTTCCGCTTTCCATCATAGGGGCAAATGTTCTCGTGAACGTAACTAGAGTTCACTTCGACTCGTTCACCATGCTGGGATACATCATGATGGTGGGCCTGGTGGTGAAAAATGCGATCATAGTAATCACATACGCTGTGCAGTTAACGGAAAAGGGTATTGAGCGAGACGAAGCCCTGATCCTTGCAAGTAAGCGGAGGATGCGCCCGATCTTCATGACCGCCATAGCAATGGTTCTGGGAATGCTCCCCCTAGCCCTCAAGCATGGTGCGGGGGCCGAAATCTACAATGGACTGGCAATGGCGGTAGTTGGAGGTCTCTCCGTTGCGACGCTCTTCACCTTAATATTCATCCCTGTCGTCTATACGATCCTTGAAGACCTGAAGAGCCACTTCTGGAAAATCAAGCCTATCAGGTTGGATGACATAGATGACGTGATAACGCACAAAACGAGCTGATTCTGGTGTGCTGTGGGTTCAACTTCGATATGAAAGGCGAAAGGGATCCGGGAATTAACATTTGTGGCACAAGGCGAGTCTCAAAGATTAGAGGGTCATAACGGCTGTGAGGTGTAAATGAATATTGCGGAGTCTTCAGTCCGATTTCCAATAACTGTTATAGTCCGGGTTCTCCTGGTCATAGTATTCGGCTATGTGTCGTTGACTTTTCTCACTGTGGAACTTAAGCCCGACACCGAAGAGCCGATACTGGTTGTGACCACCACGTTTCCCGGGGCAGCGCCCGAGGAGGTGGAGGGGGAAGTAACGACTCGTTTTGAAGAGGCTATCAGCGGCGTTTCGAATATGCTGTATACGCAAAGCCTCTCTTCTTATAATCAGTCGCAGGTGACGGTATTTTACAAACCGGGCACCAACCTTGACCTTGCTGCTTCTGAACTCCAGCGCAACCTCAATCGCGTAACAAATTTGCCGGGGACGGTTCAGAAACCCCAGATTACGAAGGCCAGTGATCAAGTAAGCCTGCCCGTTTATCAGTTTGCCCTGACTGGAGACATGGATCTTGTGACTGCGTCCACATGGGCGGATAAAGACATATCACCGCGAATACTGAGATTGCCCGGGGTGGGGGACTGTCAGTATGACGGCAATCTCACCAGGGAGATGAGGATCACCTTTGATCCGGCGCGGCTGAAATCAAGGCACCTAACAGCCAATGATGTAAAGAACTTCATTGACCGCACGAATTTCAATCAGAGCGGTGGCTATTTTGTTCAGGGGACCCGCGAATGGACAATTCGTACCGTTGGCGAGCTCCTCAACGCAGAAGCATTTCACAAGGTCATTATTTCGAAGCCGGGCGATCCTGTTATTTATCTTTCGGACGTGGCTGATGCTGAAGACTTGTACGACCGGCCGGATTCCTATGCTCGCATCAACGGCCAGAGGGGAATAATATTCAGCGTTTTGAGCCAAGCAGGTGCAAATATTCTCGACACCATCAGCTCCGTTGACAATGAACTCCAGCTCCTTCAGAAAGACTTCGGGCCACGTGGAGCCAAGTTTCAGAAAGTGTTCGACTCCAGCAACTATATCCGTGATTCTGTCAAGGTCGTTAAGGAGTCCTTGATCGAGGCCATTGTGCTGGTCCTATTGGTGCTGTTTGTTTTTTTAAAGAACTGGCGGAGCATTTTTATAGTTGCGACCTCAATCCCCGTGTCCATAATCGGAACTTTCATCGGAATGTACATTGTGGGGTATTCGATCAACGTGCTTTCCCTCGCCGGACTCGCACTCTCCATAGGGATGATCGTAGATGATGCAATCGTCGTCCTGGAAAACATCTACCGGCATCGGTATGAAGAAGGAAAAAGTATAGTCAGGGCATGTGTTGACGGAACCCGAGAAGTGGGGATGGCGGTGCTCATGAGCACCCTGACTACCGCTGCCGTGTTCATGCCCGTTTTAATGCTTACGGGAGAAGTGGGCACTCTGTTCGGCCCTGTAGCCTTCATTATTTCAGTGGCCATTTTCTTGTCCCTATTTGACGCCTTTACGGTAGTTCCGATGCTCGCATCTCGATGGATGAAACAGGAGAGCAAACCCGAGGGGTTTCTGAAACGGATCATGGTCCCTCTGGCCATTCTGGACAGGATCGGCGGAAGAGTTTCTGACGGGTTGCTATGGTCTCTCCGCTTCTTTCTCGGCCGGGGATGGCGAAAAGCCGCTCTCGTGGTAACTGTCCTCGCTCTTTTTGCGATGTCCTATTGGGCATTGCCCGGCATGGGGTATCTCCCCACGGGAGGAACGAATCTCATAAAAGTTCAGATCCAAGCCTCGGATGGAACCAGCCTCGACGAAAACAGCAGGCTGATGAAAATTCTCGAGGATCGCTGGAAGCAAATCCGAGGAGTGCAGACTATTATTTCGGTTCCCAACAGGCAGGTGTCTCGCAATGTCATCTTTCTCGTTTGCGACCGAGAGGAGGACAGCGGTGTTCCAATCGAGAAAATTGCTGGCGAAGCGTATGAGACTTCCCGTGATCTACCGTTTAAGTTTGTCCGCCCTATTCAGTTCCCTCTGTTCGGAAATATTGACACCCGATCCAACATTGTTGATGTCCGGGTTATGGGCGACAGTTATAAAGTAATTGAGCCACTGGTCAGACAGATCATGGATGCCGGAAAAGACGTTAAGGGAATTGTCTTTCGCTACACGGATCTTGCTTTGCGTAAGCCCGAGATCCAGGTGCGCGTGGACGCCGAACGAGCTGCAAATCTCGGCTTTCAAAGCAAAGATATTGCCGATGCAGTGGAAGCCGCCGGAGGAGGTCAACAGGCAACAAACCAGTATGATGTGGGTGGTCGATATTTTTACGTTATGGTCATGGGCCAAGAAAGTGAACTGAAGACGGTAAATGACGTGGGGCGGATAGTCCTCACTTCACCTCTTAATTCCAACATACAAATCCCATTGACAAGCGTCGCGTCCGTGGAAACCGTGTTCGGACCACTCCAAATCGATCATTATAATTCAAAGCGAGCCGCTGATGTCCAGTTTACCATACAGGGACGGCCGCTCTCAGAGGTGTTTGGCGATGTCATGTCCCGGATAAAGTCGAGCATTCCTTTGCCCATCGGGTATGACGTGATTCCCTTCGGAGCGGCCAATAATCTCAAGACGCTCACACAGGCAATTGGTTTCGTGTTCCCTCTTTCCGTAGTGGTGGTGTACCTCCTGCTGGTGATGCAGTTCCAATCGTTCATTCGTCCTCTTTCGATCATCCTGAGCGTCCCGCTTTCCATCATAGGGGCGAATGTGCTGGTGAACGTCAGCGGAGTCCATTTCGATTCGTTCACCATGTTGGGATACATCATGATGGTGGGTCTGGTGGTGAAAAATGCCATCATAGTGATCACGTACACGGTTCAACTAACAGAACAGGGTATTGAGCGAGACGAGGCTCTGATCCTTGCGAGTAAGCGGCGGATGCGTCCGATCTTCATGACCGCCATAGCAATGGTTCTGGGAATGCTCCCCCTGGCTCTCAAGCAGGGTGCAGGGGCCGAAATCTACAATGGACTGGCAATGGCGGTAGTTGGAGGTCTTTCCGTCGCTACACTCTTCACCTTAATATTCATCCCGGTCGTCTATACGATCCTTGAAGACATGAAGAAACGCTTCTGGAAGGTTCAGCCGGTCACATTTGAAGACATGGAAGGAAACGTAGTTGACAAGCCCGTTAATTTAAAATGAGATGCGGATCAGGCTGCGTGAGATCGTCTCAGCGAGCGATCATCGTCAGCGAGGACATAATCTTGAGCCATGAATTTACTGCAATAACGGAGTTAACATGATTGCACGACTTTTCACCATCTTGGCCTTTACGGTATTGCTGTTGGCCGGCTGTGGCACGAGGCAAGAGAAAGCGCTTGCCCCGCCTCCAATAAAAGTGGGTGTCGTCGCCGTCCAGATCGGTGACCTGAGACAGAGCATCGAAGTGGCTGGCAACCTGCGCTTCATAGCCAACACGACTGTCTCATCGGAGGTCTCGGCCCAGGTGAGAACCATTGATGTCCGCGACGGTCAGCCAGTAAAGCGGGGGCAGACGCTTCTTACATTCGATGACTCCACTGTCAGAGCTGCGGCAGATCAAGCGCGTGGAAACCTACGGAAAGACGAAGCTACACTCGCGTTCAACAAGACTGACTGGGAAAAGAATGTTCCTCTGCTCAAGACTGGAGCAATTAGCCAGTCCACGTACGACCAAAAGCTTTCAGCATATCAGAATGCCGGGGGCCAAGTCGAAGCCGACAAAGGAGCACTTTCCAAGGCACAAGAAGACCTTAACCACACGGTTGTCACGGCTCCAATAACGGGAGTGCTCTCGTGTCGGTGGGTGGAGAAAGGCGACTGGGTTTCAACGGCCGGAAAACTCTTCCAGATTAGTGATTACACAACAGCGTACCTGGATACTTTTCTCAGTGATAAAGACGTCGGAAAACTGAATATCGACAAAGTAATTCAAGAAGGCCAGGGTGTGGAAACGGATATTACAGTGGACTCCCTACCGGGAAAAACATTCACGGGGAGAGTCGGCTACATCCAACCTGTCACGAACCAGAATCGGCTTTTTGAAGTACGCATTTATATGGACAATCGAGACATGCAGCTTCTGGAGGGAATGTACGCCCGTGCGCGGGTGCTGGTCAAAATCATCCCCCATGTGGTGAGGGTGCCAATAGACGCATTGTTGGAGCAAATTCGAAATAATGAAGCAAACGCTGTTGTTCGGGTTGGCAAACAAGCACAGGCCGAAATAGCCCGCATAAAAATAGGTGCTGCCGACAACTTTTTCGCAGAAGTTGTAGATGGCCTGAAGCCTGGAGACCGCGTTGTGACTGAGGGGAGGGAAATTGTTAGTAACGGTCAGCCTCTCGACATACCTACGGCCTTGGCGCAACAACACGATGGCCTTCCGCTGAAGGACTGAGGATTTTGGACGACGTTGGCTTGTGATAGGTTTTCTTTGCGTCATCGCTTAAGACGATCTTTTTTCGGCTCGAGCCCAAGATCTGCCAAAAAAGAAAAGGAATAGGACCGTAAGCATGATTCGGCCTTCATTGGAATTAACAACGGCTTATTGTGCCTGATGACTTCTTTGACCGCCTTTCGGATTGTCGGGCCAACCGCCTAGCGAGCGATGTGGAAGGAGTTCTAAAAGCAATCACATGAACGCATTTGCCCCCCCCCGTACTGGCGTTGCCATGCTCGCACGGCTCTTCACAGTCTTCATGGTCGGATTGCTGTTGTCCGGCTGTGGGACGAGGCAGGAGAAAAGACCTCCGCCACCGGCAATAAAAGTAGGTGTTGTCACCGTTGAGCGGGGAGACATCATAAAGACCCTCGATATTACAGGCATCGTGCATTTTATTGCAAACACCACCGTTTCTTCCGAAGTTTCGGCCAAGGTGAAGTCCATTGATGTGCGTGACGGTCAGCCGGTGAAGCAAGGCCAGACTCTCCTGACGTTTGACGATGCTACCATCCACGCGGCAGTCGACCAAGCTCGCGGCAACCTTCAAAAGGATAGGGCCACGCTGGCTTATAATAAGAATGACTTTGAAATAAATGCCCCCTTACTTAAGACTGGATCAATAAGCCAGTCCACGTACGACCAAAAACTGTCGCTGTATCAAAACGCTGTGGGCCAGGTGGAAGCTGACAAGGGCGCACTCGCCAAGGCCCAAGAGGACCTCAGGCATACGATCGTTAATGCCCCCATAACAGGATTGCTGTCGAACCGTTATGTTGAAAAGGGGGACTGGTTGTCCACAGCTGGAAAACTTTTCCAGATTAGCGACTATTCAACTGTGTACATAGAGACCTTTCTAAGTGACAAAGAAGTCGCGAAGCTCAATGTCAACGAAGTGCGCCAGAAGGGGGAAGGTGGGGAGGCGGAAATTGCGGTAGACTCCTTACCAGGAAAAAAATTCGTGGGCAAAGTGGGCTACATCCAAACAGTAACGAACCAGAATCGGCTCTTTGAAGTGCGGATTTATATCGAGAATCGGGACATGCAGCTTCTTGAGGGTATGTATGCCCGTGCCAGGGTAGTGGTGGAACGCGTTCCTAATGTGGTCAGGGTACCGATAGATGCCCTTTTGGAGCAGATTCGCAGCGATCAGGCAAACGCAGTCGTACGTGTCGGCAAAGGAGAGGTGGCAGAAATATCTCCAGTAAAAATAGGTCACATCGATGCCTCCTATGCGGAAGTTCTCGAGGGGCTCCAACCAGGGGATCGGGTTGTAGTGCAGGGCAAGGAAATTCTGAGTAACGGGCAGCACCTTGAGGTAACCATGGCGTCAGCACCCGAAGCCTAACCATTTGAGGACAGGCCAATGAAGCCGGTTGGCAATGCGCGAATTCCTGGCAAGACCAAAGGCCGTACACGCCCCCTGGTCGGGTTCCGAGAGCTTTGCCTGTAAGCAGCCAAAGGGATAGGTATAGTGGCAGGTGGCTATACGGAGATTCTTCGGGGTCAAGGTCGAAGCCAAAGCGGGGGACTAGAAGGTCCCAGGTGACCGCTGACTTCCACTGCCTGAGAATTTTGGGATTGATCATACGAGCGCACGGGCAAGTTTACCATGTCGGTGCTCTTGCTTTGTAAATCCCTTGAGATAAATTGTTATTAACTTAATTACTCTTGGAGGAGGCGCCATGTCCAGATGGGTGAGCACACTGTTTATGATAATAATTGCTGCTCCGATGGTCATACACGCGGACGATGACATTCCTAACCTCAAAGGTACCTGGGTTGCTGACATGTCTGCTATCCGGACTGAAGTTCCAAAAGAATATGGTCCACAGCCACTAGCATCTTGTAAGCCTGGCCCTTGCAGGCTCTCAGTGAAGTATGTGATTGACATGCAGGATGGGACCATTTTTTCCGGCACCAAACATAGCCCGAGTATTAACCAGACGGTTATTGGAGTAATTGGCGTTAATAGCAGGACAGTGCACATGGTGGATCAGAAAGGCTTCATTTTCGGCGAGTTAATTAACCCTGACAAAATTCACCTGACCTTTCTGGAGAACACCCAACACGGTCAGGTTGCAGCACAAGGGTTCATGATTCGGCAGCCGTAACAATGGCGTCTAAGATCGATTGACTCACACGGACAGGCAGACGAGAATCCATGTGTCTGCTATCACTGATGCCTGGTGTATTACGGGAATGCAAAGAAGCAACGTGCAAGCCAGAGACCTATATTCTCGCGTTCCCCTTTCGTTTCATCTCTTTTTAGCTTGACATCAGCCCAGTACATTCCCTAGCATGTTAAATTTGGCGTATATGTCCCTTGAAATAGACGTTTCACTGCCTCAGAATGAGGGCTGGGAGTTCAAGGGCCGCTATTGAGGATTCCTGACTTGAGAGTCCTGGAATCTGGAGTCCCTGGGACCGTCGAAAGAATCTTTGTGGGAGCCGATCTATAACGTCAGATTGTTTGACGAGAAGATGACACAGGTCGCTTGATTGCGTTTTTTTGAGGCAATGCAACGAGCTGTCTGTTCTTGGGCATGTCCTCTGCATTTGCCCGGAAAGCGAGCCGGATTTCGCAATGTGCTCGGAGTTCCGTTCTTTTATGGGGCGGTAGATGAAAGATTGCATGACTGCCTGATTGTCTCGAGCAAAACGAGGTTGAAGGTCGTGCCTTAAGGAGGATTTGGAGGTGTGGATCGTTTAAGGCTCTTCCGAAAAGTGTTCTTCATCGCGGTGATGGCCTTCGCCATGAATATTCCTACCTCAGTGAGTGCAGCAGATCGCAGCGTTCGCGGGGGAAACGCGGCGCGGCGCGAGGCACAGCTAAGTCTCCCCCAAGCCATTTCGATAGCAGTCGCAAGGAATCTCCGCATGGCCGATTCCAGACTGGCTATAGCAGAAAAAGAGCATCAACGTCGTGAGGCATTCAGTGATTTCTTCCCATCCATTGACATTGAGTACCAAGCCGGGACTGACAAATACAGACAGCAGGTTCAGAACAATTTCTTGATCCTTTTGGAGAGCAATGTGCAGGCTCTCAGCGGAATTCACCCCAGCCGCTGGGTCGTTAGGGGCAATCCCCTTGTGAATGGACTTTTACCTGCTTACCCGTACAGGATTGATCCGTACAGAGCATTTTCTATTAGCGCCAATATCACTCAGCCACTCTTCACCGGTGGTAAGTTGTTGAACAACTATAAGTTCGCAGAACTCGGGGTTGACTATTCTGCCATTCAGTCTGAGGTGGACCGGCAGGATCTCATCCTTGAGGTATATGAGGCGTACTATCAGATTCTGCAGGCCATTAAACTGCTGGGGGTTGCCAATGATGCCATCCGGGCCCTTGAGGCCCTTAGGAATCAGGCAATGGCATTCTTCAAAGAGGGAGTCAATACAAAGGCTGATGTTCTGGCTGCTGAAGGGCAGCTGGCTCAGGCGCATCTTCAGCAGACTCAGGCAATGGCTGATATAGAGCGGGCAAAGGCCACGTTGAATTTCCTGCTCCGCTATCCGCAGGAAACCCCCCTGGAGATTGTCGAAGATCTCAGCTACACAACGAATCCTTACAGGATACCGGCTATCTATGCTACCGCGGCAGCCAACAGGCTCGAAATTCGTCAGGCCAACATTTCCGTTGATCAGGCAATGGCTTTGGTCAAGTCCGCCAAGGCAGATGTTATGCCCTCCCTTTCGGTCCAAGTCACAGCTGCACGCTTCAACGACGACTGGAACGTTTTTGACTCAGAGGGGAACAATGACTGGAGTATTCAAGGTCTGTTGACCTGGTCTTTTGACATGTTCCGCACTCGCGAAACCGTCAAAGAACGCCGCGCATCCGAGGCTAGAGCTTTCGTGTCCCGAGAGCAGGTAGTGGAACAGGTCGTGGAAGAGGTAAAGCTGGCTTATGTGGCTATGAAACGGTCGGAAAGCGATATACAGAACAACCGCAAGGCAGTGGCATTCAGGCGTGAGAACTTTCGAGTCAACCAGCGCAGCTATGAAGAACAGGTGGCGACGTACATCGAGGTCCTGGACGCCCAAAGGCAGCTCTCCCTGTCAGAGGGGGATTACATAATGTCTCTGGTCGGCTATTTGATCAACCGGGCAGTACTAGAGAGAAAGATGGGGATACTGAGACAATAAGGGGACATACCCTCGCCGGCACTACGAGTCTTGGTCTGAACTGCAAATGAAGGATCCCGATACTTCGGGCTTGGATTGCTATGCTTTACCTCGTGGGAGAGTCCTCTATAATGAAAAAACAAGGAAGTCAGAGATCCTTGACGACCGAAATATTTTAGAAAAGAATTTCCTTGTCACTCGTATTGTTCAGGAATTTCATCTTGAAAAGTCCAACGGCCGGTTCCTGGAGGACGAGCATTATCGTTGTGCGATCTGCGAAAACGAGAACTATGCTCATAGCCGCGAAAGCGACTGAACCGAAGGAATCTGTCCCCGGTGGGAAAAATGGAAGTCCGGGGACAGAAGAACCTGGCCGATATTGAGAGTATTCCAAACGTCTTTCATTTTTTTGAGACAACGGTTGACCGGAATTATAAGGCGGTGGGGCTTTCGGTCAGCTGCTAATGGAACGATGGTTCCCCTGAAACCGAAAAGGCCCCGGAATGGTCACCCACAAGACCCGACCGAGGCAAAACCGCATACACGTTGCTGCAAAAGCCTGTTCTATCTTGTTTCTGAGTGTACCCCTCCGCACACCTGTGCGTCAATCCTAATCTGGGAGCTGCCTACAGCGTCATCGCCCGGCTCACTGCACGCTATTTTAAGGGAGTTACGCCCTGATCCCGCCGCTTATGAGCATGAATCATGAGCGGTTCGAGCCCCTAGAAAGGTGCGACACACCACCAGCTATTCGTCTTGCTCGAAGACATCCTTCGCAAGTCGGACCGCCGACATTGCCGTGGGCCATCCTGAGTAAAAGGCGAGGTGCGTAATCAGCTCGACGATTTCGTCCTTCCTGATGCCATGTTCAAGAGCAGGCATGAGATGGAAGGGCAACTGCTCGGTGCGATTGAGCGCAACAAGGGTCGCGACAGTAATGAGACTGCGGTCGCGCTTGGAAAGGCCAGGCCGTTCCCAAATGTCTCCGAAGAGAACATTCTCAGTAAGTTCAGTGAGCTTTGGCGCGACGTCGCCAATAAGTTCCCGTACGGTCGGTGTGGGCTGCTTCGATGCCATTGACTCCTCCTTGATGCACACGCCCCGTTCCCAGCAAATCCTAGACAATCTGGAGACATGAGGCATTTGTAACTTGTGATTCTATCATCAGGAATTTTCCCGCGGTCTTGGCATTTCGGAGGTTTTGGTACCGTTGAAGGGTCGAGGATGGTTCCCTGGACCCCGAAAAGGCCCCCTTGTGGTCACCTACAAGACCCGACGGAAGCAAAACCGTCATCATATTGACGAAAAAACCTGTTTATTCTGCTTGGGACCGTACCTCACAGCACTCGCCCCGGTCAAGTACAATGGTCTTGGTGCCCCTTCGCCGAACACAGCCCAGTAGTGTCGAGCCAAGGGAAACGCTGAAGCCACATGAACTTGCCACCTCCGACCTTGATCAGACGCTTGATGAGCCACTCTATTGACCGTGTCAACTCCTTTCCGCGGAGATAGAATTGCCGGAGCATGTGCAGGAGGTTGTAGGCCAAGACTACCATGAGCGACCGGGCCTGATTGGCGGCGAAGCGGCGGCAACTGATCTTCATCATTGTCCAGCGGTGCAAATTGTTCGTAGGGATTTCTCCGCCGGCTAGAGGTTCTTTCCGGCCCCCAAGGACTGTCTTTCAAAGTAGATGGAGGACAGCAGCAGCAAATAACTTCCAGGAGGTGCTCAGTGACACGAAAACGCGGCGGATATAGAGGCGACCGGGTTTATGTAGTGAAATTCCGTGCGGACGAGGACTTGAACGCCACTCTCCAAAAGCTGGCGGACGCAAACCAGTCTGCCAAAGCCAGAGTAGTGAGGGAGATGGTGCTTTACGCTCTGTCCGAGGGATTCCGAGGCAGCAATGTGGGCACGGCACAGACTCAAGAAGGGGCGGTCTAAAATGCTGGCCCCCGCTTGAGCGGATTTGGGGTTCTAAAGGGTGTAGAGCGTGTGTCAACGGCCGCTAAAACTCGAGCCGGCCCGCTCTTTGGGCAATCCGAGAAGGCCCTTAATTTTCTTCTTGGCAGTTGTTCGGACGGAGGCTCGTGCTGAGCGCGTTTGTCGAAATTATGACCCTTCAAGACATTGACTCTGATCCGGGCCTCTTGGGCAGACTGTCTTTCTAAAGAATATGTCTCAGAAGAGGAGGTTTACCGTTATGGATTCATCACATAAGACCCGTGCAGGAAAGTTGCTTGATCAAGTCAGTCAAGACCTCGATGAGGACTATTCCCTGAACGGTCTGCCCGAATTCCAAGGCTTCCCCAAACTCTTATCCCAATACGCTGGAATTCCAAGATCTTTGAAGATGAAGCCGGCTAATGCTGGCCACATCATGGTAATTGCCAGAGCCCTAGCCGAGCTCGCAGGAGAAATCGAGAAACTGAAGAAGTCTCTGGGAAAGCTGTGAGCCGATGAGAATCGGTCTTTCTCCAAGAATACGGCGGCTGCGTGATCAAGGCTTCTGCAAGACGTATGCGTTCAAAGGCCCCTAATCCGCTTTCCTTAGCGTTCTTCATTTTGGGCGGCCCGCTCTTCCGGTTTGAGCTTCTCGGGGCTCGATTCGTCTCTTGCAGGGTTACAAGCGGTATGGAAGGATTTATCAGACCCAAGAAAACGTAAAGTGGCGTAAATAACGACAAGCTTGACATGTAGCCGAAGCTCCGATTTGAGCAAATCGCCATAAGGACCGACCTCGCACTTCGAGGTTGGAGGTCTGTTGAATATGAAGATCTGCACTCCCGGATCATGACTTACGACGGCCCCATTGCCTTCTGATCTTTTCCCGCGTTTTCAGGACGTAGGCATCACTGTTCCAAGAGTCTACCGACCTTCACTTCGAGGACGGTGACCGGCATCATTCGGATCATGATTCTGCGGTACTGAGCAGGGCGTATGACAAGCAGCTCCCGGGGCACCCTGTGTCTTTGTCGCTTTAGTTCTGTCAGTCGTTTAGCCATGACTCTCCGGCAAAAGCGGTACTGCCTAGAACAGTCGGTTTAGCAACCCGAAGGGGAGGAGTCCACGTGCCAGGCTATCGAAGTATTTCGGATGCGTGCAGGAGATTGGAGCCGTCGGGTTGTGTGTCATACCTGTCGACGTAACCTTTATCGTCCGCTACGGTGATCGAGACATTTTTCAGTCCGAGGTCGTCCCAGCTTGGCAGGTGGTAGTCAACAAAATCATCTTTTGTCTCAGCCATGAACATGTGTAGAAGGGTCGCGGCCCACCGATTCCGGTTGGACTGGTCACTCAAAAGTCTAAATCCGGGACCATCTGCCTCCAGGGTCAATCTCATCTTGGCCATTGTGCTTTCCTCCACTGAACATTGTAGGAGCGTCACATCCCTCAAAATCACGGTGCGGGTGTTACCCCGCGGTTTTGACTATCCCGCGAACCGGACCGACATGTTCAGCGTCCTCGATCACTTGCCAGAAATCGGACCTGGCCTTGAGGTCCCCTGGGTCCTTGCAGGTTTGTCTTTGACCGTATTTGGTCGGAATGGGAGCAGCGAGTTTGATGTCGGACCAGACCACCCGATAAAGATGAGGCACTTCCGACCCGAGCAGATTGATCAATTTGTCCTGTGCCTTTTGGCCAGCCTTGTCGCAATCCAATCCCAGATATACCCTCTGGCGCGACCACAATCTCAAGACACTGACAAGGGCTTCCGTGCTCCGAGTAGCTCCGCCGGTGGCCACGACGTTAGTGAAGCCGAATGAATAGCAGCACTCGGCGTCGATCTCCCCTTCTACCACCAACAGGGCTTGAGACGTATCGGCTTGAGCCAGGCCGAACATGGAGGAACCGAGCGAACCAAGGGTGGTGAAGCCACGATGATCCTTGGTATCCTTCGCTGCCACAGATCTGAGACGCAGAGCTGATATTGTGCCGTCACGATTTGTGAATTCGGTTACGAGGGTCTTGGGAACTCGATTAGTCGCGTCTCCCCGCCGATAGCGAACTCTGAAATGTTCGTACGTGTCATCCGTGACTCCTCGGCCTCTAAGATACTTTTTCAGGTACCGGGCGGAGTCCTTGGTGTATCGGGTCAACAGCGCGTACTGATTTAACGTTTCATCGCCGAGTGCTTCAGCCTGAACATGATCCACGGGCACTCTCACGCCATTGAGCTGGATGAGCCGAGATACCGACAAGCAAGTCCGATAGGCTTCAGTCGGGAAATCTCCCAGCTCCTTGGCCATATCACTGAACAGGTACGAGATCGGCCGGCCGCTGCCATCACCACAGGTGAAACAGTTGTAGAGAATGGTGCCATCGGTATCGATGAAGATTCCAAAGCTGGGATTGTGATCGGTACCATGATCATGATTCACGGAAGCCAGCGGGCACGAGCCATCGCTCCAGCCACCGTTCAGTTTGGCCCTGTGATGATAAGAGTTCAGCGATTTGTGGACCTCCTCGTGCACCTCCGGATAAGTGTATGCGGCTTCACCGACATGATCGGAAATAGGCCGACCGAAAATCTCATGGAAATCGTCTTCCCGGTTGAGTCTGTCGAGCAGATCGTAGGTTGAGTAGTAAAGCTCTAAAGAGCGAACGCTCCTATGATCCCTGGCGTGGACTGCCGCAATACCGAGGATGTTGAGAGTGAGCTGGCCGGTCTTGTGATTAGGACGCTTGCGCATGATCGAAATCAAGCCAAGAAGTTCAAGTTTTCTCGCTGCAGCCTTGAGGGACCTTTCACCGATGGGCAGCCCCAGTGACCCTCGCTTACGATGACCATTCATCAAGCGGTCCAGAGAAAACCCGGGACAATCCAGCGTATCTCTCTCCAGCGTCATATTAAGAGACCGCATGAACGTGTAGAACTCTGTCTTGGTCTTCAGATAATCAACGGCGACGGTCATGGCTGCGTCGAGAAGTCTCCATTTGTACACAGTCGATTGGTTGCCCAGTAGTTGTCGAAAGACCGGCTCTGCCCGTCCTACCTTCACGCTCTTTCTGGGACTGAGCTCCGGCACTGGAACGGAGAGGTCGACCGACGGATACTGGTTGGCTGTGAAGAAGCGTTCAACGGCAATGCGCAGGTTTTCAACATCAGCGTGACGCGTTGTACCCCGGCAGGTGGCAAGCCTCTGGTAGAATCGGACAAGACCGGGGATATTCACAACATAATGGCCTGAAGGCGTCGGTAGGAGTAAGCCGAACCGACGCAGTGCCGCCCGAGCTGTAAGCGAATTATCCAGCTTTACAACGACTGACTGCTGACGGAGGGATGAGGCGTAGGCAGTCTCCAGGGATTTCACCTGACCCAAAGTCAGTCCAAGAAAGGGTCCAACATGACGGACGAGCTCAAGTAAAAGAGCCCAGTAACGTGAGGACAAAGAGGCTTTTGGCATGATCCACCTTCCGAGCGGGATTCATCCACCTTCAGTGCAAATGATGCGTGACGGCAAAGAGCCGGTGGACGGAGCTCCAGGTTGGCCTACCTGGCCGTCACGCTGGAAAGACTGAACCGGTCACAAAACTTGACCAGGTCCGCTAAAACGTTTGAAGGGAAGAAGAACCTCCTCTATTCCAGGACGTCGATGATGATGGGACTAAGCGGGATGACTTGGCATAGGTATGATCCGGAGGTGTTCTCTGTTGGATTTGCCCCGTTTTTTCAGGCTAAATTCCTTGTAACGCTTTGATATCATGCTCTCTTCAGCTCTTTTCCCTCTTGCCCAGTTGCTAAGAAGACGTAAAGCTCAAGGAGGGGGAAGCGAAGAGGGGATAGAGAGAACCACCAAGTACTAGAAAAACCAAGTACATAGAAACCACCAAGTACTAGACAAACCAAGTACATGACAAACCACTAAGTACACAGAGAAACCACCAAGTACATAAAATTCCATAGGAAGTACCAGGATCGAGGTACAGGAAAAAGACGACTCATGATCCATCACTAATTCTGAAAGCAGAGGAAAATTCTATGGAGAACTCCAGTCATTACGAGCTACTCAGCCCTTGCAGTGTTTCTTGAGAACAGGATCAAACTGGAAGTAATAGGCGTACGGGTTTGTCTGGTGACGCCGGATATTGAATGGCCTGAGTCTGCACTCATCGAGGATCTGTTGGATCACCCTATGAACGTATGCCGATGAACCGAGGTCGGGAAGTCCGATGCTATAGCCTTTCTGACCGTACTGGATGATGTCCGCGGTAGTAGTGATCGGCTCAATCTGCTTTCGGGCAATGGATAACTCCAGGATGCGGTTCATCACGAAGAAATTCATCAAGTCATCGTCATTTTCGAGGATTACGTCCCAGAACCGGTAAATGAACTCGAATACCTGGCTGGTAGTGAGATCCGCGAGTCTGTAGGGATTCACAGAAACCGTATGAGGTTTATCGGGACGAGGTGACGCTTTGGGTGCAGGTATCTCCAGAGTCACCACCGGTAGGTCGAGGGCGTCAAAGTCCCACTGAACCGTTTCGAGTATCCTCGCATAGTGCTCATGCCGCTTTATTGTAAGGGGTCGATTCCACAAACAAGAGAAGAAGTATTGCAGGCATCCATACAGATTTACCAGGTAAGTGTCCTGGACGTCCGTTGGTATCAGGACACGTTGATCGATAAACCGATCAACGAGGGTGGAATCCACAGAACACTCGGAAAGGTCTATATAGAGAGACAGACCCCTGAGAGAGCAATTCACGATTCTTTGAAGCGCTCGAAACTCGCTCGAGGTCTTGGCCATGAAGGGAATTACCTGATCCACCATTGCAAGCGAGGGAGGCCAGGTTTTCCATTCGGAGAGCTGTCCGAGGCTGGGAGCAATGAGTTTGGTGGTTGGAGCTGGCTCGAGAGCTGATTGAGGAATCTCGGGATTCTTTGGTTCAGGTTTTACGACTTTCAAAGCTCTTTGCATGATTTCACCTTGCTATGCTTGGCATTGTAGTTTTCCCAGTGCCATGACTTGATGGGGTTGTCTTTTCCGGATACCCAGGTGACAGACCAATTTACGGCCTGTAAACCACTCTTGATGGTGCAAACAAAACACTGATGACGATCAACGTTGATTCTCCATGCGCCCTGGAGCTGATTCACCACGAACCGACTGCTGCATCGCAACGAAAGGCTCTCGATTGGGGGAAGCTTCTTGAGAGCCTCAGCGAATCTTTGAATCCCGAGGTACTCGGCGTCGTGAAGGGAGCCCCAGCACGCAGTGTCGTAAAATTCTCGTAAGAGCTCAGCTCCGTCCGGACCAATCAGGAGATAGGCCACCGAGATATGTCCATTGCCTTTGTGTCCCGTGATCCCACTGGTATATGCGACGTGTCGCTCGCCACGCTCGCGTAGGTGGATAAGGTCACTCATGCTTAAACCTCTCTTTGAACAGTTCCATGAATTGCCTAGTCAGCCCGACCAGCCAGGACTCACGAACATGGTGATGAGGGTCCGGAGGCCGAGATCAAAGTCCCGTGAGACCTTCCCCGGTCCCTCATGACACCACGAGCCTGGCCTTCGCCCATGATCGGGCAAACAGGCGGCCACGGCGGTCGCAACCAATAGAGAAACGTTTGGGCACGGAGAGCACCTCCCATGATTCTCGAGGGCATTGATCGGAGTGTATCTGGTCGCTTTTCGTTACGATCTTGGTGTGCTGGGCTGAAGAGCCAACTTCTCCTCTTCCAAAAACGGCTCGTTATCACGTCATCACGAACTCCAGGAGTCTCTTTCGGTTGTCAGGATGGAAAGGGGACTGTGACCGGATGGAGAGGCTTAGAACTGGAGAAACCCTGTGATTTGCACTCCCGTCAAAAATATGGAACTTTGACCGGACGGCAGTTTTATAACCTCCCTTCCGGTCAAACGGCTCAGGCTTCCGTTAGGTCAAAACGGTGGTGATTTGACCTCCAACCAAAACTTAGTAGCCATTGGAGGCGTCGCGGTAAGGATCATCAAAGAGATCCTAGAGATCCGACGGCACTGGACACTTCCCGGAGCGGTATCAAGATTGTGGTCCCTGCTGAACTTCTCTTCTGCGATGGCAACCCCACCAAACCTGACACTGGTCGCACGGCGCCCCTCCATGCACCGGAAAGCTCGCACAGTGGTTGAGGCACTCGCGTCGTATCTGGCCGGCACATTACCGGGGAGGTTAAGACACTACCGCGCGGAAGGGGCTTGGAACGTTCACTTTCGCGGTTTTGATTCTCAGGCGGCCCCCCCTCTTCGCCGTCAAGCCTTTCGGCCCTTGATTCGTCTTCCTGAGGTGTTTTCAACCGTTTAGAACCGAACCCCGACGCCGGCAAGCGTCCACTCTCTTTAATTCCCCTCACGGAACGTCACCGAACACCGAGCGGGACACCATCAATTTCCCTTGTGAACCAATGCCTCTATTCCCCCTTGTTGCTCCTCAGAATCAGCCTGTAGGATCAGAATCTTTTCAGGGCCGTACGGCATTGTTGCCGGCAATTGCCTCGGGATCACATCGGGACTCCGGGCTTTGCTGCCCTGGAGATAATTCTCTCTCCGAAAGACTTATAACTTGTCCGACCAATACGAGTGCTTCTGGATGAATGTCCCAGGGCTTAAATCTCTTCTTTGAAGTAACTCTCAATTGAATGGCTCTGATGCTTGGGAACGACAAGTACTCAAAATAACAAGGAACTGATTGACACATGTGCTGTTGCGTATTAGGTTAAATTTCGGACTTCCAGGGGGATAAAGATAATCATTATTCATTCCATCGTGTTGCGTTTCTCAAAGTGTAGGGATTCCACCGGTCTTGCTCTCTCAACTGTCTGGCAGGGGAAGCCATGAAATGCGGGAAGTGTGGACTTGAGAACCCTGAAGGAATGAATTTCTGCGGAAAGTGCGGCACCAGCCTGCACGCAGCGAGTCCGCATCATGAACCCGGCTATGCCCCAACCAGAAAGCGCCTCATCCCCGAGCCGGAACGAAAACACGTCACAGCCCTCTTCTCAGATCTTACCGGATACACATCCATGACCGAAAAGCTCTACCCCGAGCAGGTCAAGGAGATCACCGGACACATCTTCACCGGGGTCAAACAGATTGTAAGCGAGTACGAGTGGTTCATCGAACGGGTGATGGGCGACGGTGTTCTTGCCTTCTTCGGTGTGCCTCGGGCCATGAGGACGACCCGGTCCGAGCAATCTACGCTGCCACAGAAATTCACAATCTCGGGAAATCTATGAGCCCACACTACCAGGAGAAAATTACGGCTCCACTCACGATGCACAGTGGGATAAATACAGGGCTTGTGGTGACTGCTGACGTGGATCCAAAGAAAGGGACCCTCGGAGTGGCGAGTCATGCCGTTAATGTGGCCTCCAGCTTGAGTGGCCTAGCGAATCCGGGGGAGATTCTGGTGGGTCACGACACGCATGTTCGAGCAGAAGGTATTTTGCATTCGAAGACCTTGGATTCAAGAAAGTCAAAGGAAAGGCTGAGGCTATCCGAATTTCAGGGTGTCGGGTGCAAAGGGTCACGAGCGGGCAGTCCGTTTCTACCGGGAGGTCTCGTCCGAAATGGTGGGCAGGGACAAAGAGCGGGACAAGCTTGAGTTCCAGGTCATGAAGGCCATTGATGGCGAGGGGTCGGTGGTCAACGTGATCGGGAGGCTCGCCCTACAAGCGCTGACGCCTCCCGCACGCGAGACAAGTTAAGATCTTCGTTTACAAGGAGAACTTCTATGAAACCGAGGGTATTTTCTACTACTTCGGTAGACCAGATCGAACCCCAGATTCAAGTAGCTCTAAACGAGGGTCTAAAACCAACTTTGGCAATTGTTTTCAGCTCTATTGCCCATGACTTAAAGGAAGTGGGTGCGGTTTTCGCCAAACACGACATCGATGTTTTCGGAGCAAGTACCGCTGGAGAGATTTCGAATGACGAGGTTCATGAAGAATCAATTGTGGCGATGCTGCTTGATATTGGTCGCGAAGTCTATCGGCTGGAGATGTTTGATGGAAAGGATAAGTCCTCCGGGCAAGTCGGTCAAAGTATCGGGGAGTGGGCAAAGACCGTTTATGAAAATCCAGCATTCATGGTGGCGTCCGGTGGCATTCTAGCCAATGGCGACCACATCATCGAGGGAATTATTTCGGCAATGGGGCATCAAGTTCCGTTGTTCGGAGGGCTTGCCGGTGACGATGGTAGCTTACAAGGAACGTTTGTATTCAGCGCATCACAGGTCACATCAAATGGCGTTTTGGCCTTGGTTTTTGATGGGAATGTCATTGGCCTGCAAGGAGTTGCTTTCAGTGGATGGAAGGGAATAGGCACGTCAAAAACCGTCACCAAGGCCGACGGCAATATCGTCTATGAGATAGATGGTGAGCCTGCACTGGACATCTACGTGAAGTACCTGAACTTTGGCGATGATCCCGTAGTCGCGGTTGGCCTTGCAGTCGAATATCCCCTGCTTTTGAATCGGGATGATGGCTCGTCCGTCCTGAGGGGGGTAATGGCAATCAACGAAGATAAGTCAATTGTCTACGCTGGGTCGGTGCCCGAAGGTGCAAAAGTACGCTTTGGCATGGCACCGGGTATCGAAATTATCGATCAGGCCATCGAACAAATGTCCGAATTCAACCGGCAAAGTCCCAAGCCAGACGCCATTGTGCTCTTTTCCTGCAAAGCGCGACACCTGGCACTGGGGCCAATGGTTCAGGATGAAGTTTCTGCTATCAGCAAGCTTTGGGAAGTGCCACTGGTTGGATTCTTTACCTATGGCGAAATAGGGCCTGTGTTACAAGGGGGGTGCCATTTTCATAACCATACGCTGGTACCCGTACTGATTTACGAGAAGTAGGTTCTTCAAGGGCTTGCGGCATGAAAGTTAATCTCGACAAGCTGAAACACGCCATCGAGGCGTTGATCATTGCCGATGACGGCAGAAAGATCTTGCTGCAATTGCTCGGTCAAATCGAGAAGGGGTTCAAAACGCTTGACTTCAGATTGGAAAGGGCATTGAAAGACAAGAATACCCTTTCCACCTTGCTCTCTCGGACATCCGACGATCTTGAAAAATCATCGGAACTCATCCAGAAGATGTTCGGTCGGTACCTTTCGACTGAGGTGATGCATTCTCTGCTCGATGATCCTTCTGCCCTGGAACTTGGAGGCGAGAGACGCAAAGTTACCATCATGATGACCGACCTACGAGGGTTTACTGCTCTGTCAGAGCGTCTCAAGCCCGAGCAGGTGGTGCAACTGCTGAACTCATACTTTGAAGTCATGGTGGACGTAATCTTCCAGTACCAGGGCACTATCAATGAGATCATCGGCGACTCGTTGCTGGTCATTTTTGGAGCGCCCAAAGAGATGCCGGATCGGGCCAGACGGGCCATAGCCTGTGCAATAGAGATGCAGAACGCAATGGCAAAGGTAAACGAGCAAAACCGAGGCCAGGGCCTGCCCGAGTTGGAGATGGGAATCGGCCTTAACGAAACCGAAGTGATTGTCGGCAATATCGGTTCGAGCAAAAGAAGCAAATATGCCGTGGTAGGCAGTGGCGTCAACATGACCAGCCGGATCGAATCCTATACTGTAGGAGGACAGATACTCATTTCAGAGTCCGTGCGTCGAGACGTGGGTGAGATTTTGCGTATTGACGCCCAGCGGGACGTACTTCCGAAAGGTGCTGAAAAGCCGTTGAGAGTGTACGATGTTGGTGGGATTGCTGGGGGCTACAACCTGGCTCTGGCAAGTACAGAAGAGGCCCTCTTCACGCTGGCGCGGCAAATCCCGATACGGTACACGGTCCTCGAAGGCAAAGACGTTGGGATGAAAGAACTGAAAGGCTTTGTCATCCGGCTCTCAAAGAACTGCGCAGAAGTTACGTTGCATAATCCGATCAGCGTTCTGACTAACCTCAAGATGAACTTGGAAAGTGTAGGTGAAAAGCTGTCGGTCAGAGACTTTTACGGGAAGGTGACCAAACTCTCGTCGGAAAACGGGGCTTCTCATGTAATTCGATTTACCTCGATTCCACCTGAAATTGACGCCTATTTCCAGGCGCACCTTCAGCACGTAGTTTCGATCTAACTTCTCTTTCTGTTTGGAGAAAATCGACAATGAAATGCTCAAAGTGTCAGTCTGAAGTTGCTGACGGTGCGAAGTTTTGCAACGAGTGCGGCAATAAACTTGAAACACCCTGCCCGCAATGCCAGAAGGTTAATCCATCTTAAAAAGTCAATATCTTTCCAGTAGTGACCGTTCAATGACTGACTACTCTGGATGAAGAGCCACTGTGAGCAGTCTTTGGTTGCCTGTGGTTTTTGAGGACATGTTTTTTGGAAATTGGCAGATGGGGGCTCACTACCGGATGA
>JBKQMK010000485.1:0-3593 GCA_052146735.1 Desulfomonilaceae bacterium
ATGTCCAGTGCCTCAATGAAACGTGCCGCTAATAGAGGATACATGAGGCTCACGATCGCGAAATAGACTCCTCGCAGCGGCAGGCAGGGCAGTAGCAGTACGGTGCAAACGGCTGCACCGCAAACGGTTGCCAGAGGGATCGTCAGGAAGGGTGAAAGGCCCAGCTTCATGTTCAGCAGTGCCGCAGTATATGCTCCCACGCCAACGTAAAACCCGCCTCCCAGCGAAACAAGCCCGACATAGTTTGCAAGGAAATCGAAACTGATGGCCAGCAGAGCGTACACGCATACGATTGAGAGTACTCGCTGCCAGTAGGGGAAACTGTATAAGAAAAGGGGCGCGGTGGCGAGGCCGATAACGAAGAGAAGCCGAGGGGCCAACAGATAAGTCATCTCTTTCCAAGAAGAGACGGCATACACCCCGTCGCACCTGACTTTTATTCCCCGGTCAATCCTCTCCTTGCGGCCAGTTTTCTCATCCACTGACATTTATACTCTCTCCTCCAGCTCCTTTTGCCGACCGAACAAACCGCTAGGTCTTAGTATCAGGGCGACGATAATGGCGCAGAGTGCAACTACTATCTGATAGTGTGCCCCGAAGTAAGCCTCTGTGAGTATCTGGGTAAATCCGATCAGGAAAGCGGCCAAAACAGCACCCGTCCAACTGCCCAACCCTCCGACTATGCAAACCGCTACCGCCATGATCAACACATTGTAACCGGCCTCCACAACGATGTTTCCCAACGGTAGCAAGATCAGTGCAGCCGCTCCCGCCAGTGCCGACCCAAGGCCCATGGCCACCACAGCCATGCGATCGGAGTCGATCCCCAGGGTCAGGGCCGCTCGCTCGTCCTGGGCCATCCCTTTGAGGGCAAGGCCAAGCCTGCTCTTATTCACGAACAGCCAGAGGAGCCCGACCAGTAATGCTCCTCCGAGCACCACGATGATACGTTGGAAATCAACGGATAAACCGAATATATCGATACTGCCCTCGACGAACGGCCGGAGGATAAATGTTCCACCTTTCAGGCCTCCCCAGCGCAGGCCTTCGAGAATGGCTAAACCAATAGCGTACGACGCTATGATTTCCGAAATCGGCATCCCCCGAACCCGAACCAGGATCAGTTGGTACATGGCAGCCCCTATGATTCCCGTGCAAATCAGGGATAGCAATATCGCCAACGGATAGTTCAAATGTACGCGATTCACGAGCAGCCATGCGATGTAGCCGGTTAACACGTATAAGGCGCCGTGCGCAAAATTAGGCAGCCGGCTTACCCCATAGACTAGAGCGAAGCCAAGGGCCATGAGAGCCAACGAAACGCTGTTTATTACCCCATAAATAACTATTTCCATGCAAGAGCCTCAACGCAAGATGCAACGGGGGCTATCGCGAGGTCACTGTGGACGTATCCAGGTCAGCCTACCCGCCGAGAGAGACATTGGCACTGAATTGAGCGAAGCGGTTTCTTGGACCGTGGAGCGAGCACCAAGTTTTGTGCCCGCTCCATCCAAGCGCTATCTCACGTGATAGGGTCGGTTCACTTCTTCATCCAGGGCGGCAGCAGAACTTTTCCCGTCGCAATGGTCTCAGGAAAGACCACGATGCGCTTCCCTGCTTGCCACTGGAAGATGGTTCCCACTGCGCCTTCCTTGGGGTCAAGGCTGGGGATGACCTGATTGGTTTTAGGATCGAAGCGGATTCGCCCATACACTCCTTCGAGATCCGTTTTCCTTAGCGCTTCGGCCACCTTGTCTGAATCCAGGGTTCCTGCTCGCTCTATGGCATCCTTGAGCGTGTAAACCGCCATATAACTAGAGGAAGTTCCATAACCTTCCGGTTCCAATCCGTATTTTTTCTTGTAGGCGTCCACGAACTTCATCGTCCACGGCGTGGCTTGGCAGGGAACATTGCCTGCGTTCACTACACTGGCCATGCAGTACTCGCCCTTCCCTTCGGTAGCCTTCCAAAATCCCGGCTGTTCCGCTGCCGCGAGGATTGTGCCGAAAGGCAGCGCCGGAACTTTCATGTCATTCCACTGTTTGAGGAGGATAGAAGACTCCGGCATATCCATCCAGATAATCATCACTTGGGCATTCTGTTTCTTTGCCTCCTGGAGCGCCATAGAATAATCCGTAGTCCCGGTGGGGAAGACAACAGGATCACCCAACACCTTCCAGCCTTTGCTGGACATTACTTTCTTTAGAATAGCGCCGCCGGCCCGTGCATGGGCCACGTCCTGGACCATGATCATCAGACGGTCCAGGCCCTGCTGTTTGCCTATTCCTTCGAGGCAGGGCACCAGCTCGCCCATGACCATCCACTTGGCTTCCCCGGAAATCCGGAATAGATACTTAAACTTCTCGGGATCGCCGGCTATTACTTCATTATACTTGGGAGTGAGAGCGCCCGTAGTAAGTATCGAGATCTTCTTGTGTTTCACAAGCAGAGGCATCGCCGCCAAGGCCGCCTCTGAACGTACAGGACCGCCAACAATGAAGTCGGCTTTCTTTTCAAGAATCAGTTTCTCCACGGCCAGGAGAGCTTCGCTAACCGGCACTCCCGGTTCCAGGTCGCGAGTGTCGATGACCTCCAGCGCGAAGGGCCGCTTTTCTCCTCCTACCTTTACTCCGCCAGCAGCGTTTATTTCCTCGATTGCCAGCTTAAAGGCCTTGTCCGCGTCCCAACCGTACAGGAATGACATAGCCAGAGGGGCGCCGAGGACTATAGGCTTCTGCGCCCTCACCGGTGAACACAGACAAAACATTGCCACCCAAATGCACACCATTGCCAGCAGCACTCGCGCATTACGAAGCATGTCTTTCTCTCCTTTTCGAAAAGGTTGAATCTGATCTGTTTTTTGGGGAACGGCTATGGAATTAAGAATAAAGAATCTTTGACTTTGACGCAAGCTTGTTCAAGGCTTGTTATATGTTTACGAGCCGCCAGTTCGATAATGGATCACGCCGGGCAGTCTCAACGGAGAGTTTGGTACTGGAATGAGATCGTGAGGATATAGTGATAAGGCCGAGCAATTGCCCCACGGGTTCCCGTCCGCGTCACGCTTGTTACAACGCCCCGAGCCAACAAAGAGTTGCTTTGAACTCCAGCCCTATCAGAAGTCCCTTGCCCACTTCCGAACTGGAACGTGAAGAAGCAAATACTGTGCCATGCTCACTGCAAATGCAGCATGAGCTGATATTGTCTCACTAAACAGACGTCGTTCTCATCGGGATGGAGCACCGCGAAAGTGAGACCACTGCAAATTTTCTTTGCAGGGCCCGGAAAGATTCTTTCCAGACAAGACACTAGGCGGCAGACTTAGGAGTCGGTGCGGTACTGGCTTAGCCGTTTTCGCAAGGTGGGTCTCGAAATCCCCAGCGCCTTTGCAGTGGTTGAAATATTTCCACAGCATCTCGCAAAGGCCGTCAGAATATGTTCTCTCTGCACTTGCTCCAAGGTGCGCAGTTCGGAAATTTCCGGCAATTCCGTGGACGATCCGGCGAGAGCTGCCTCAACGGCATCTGCGAGGAGAACCGTTCCCCGAGATTCCAGGACGGCTTTCATGAGCACGTTCTTAAGCTCTCTCACGT
>JBKQMK010000486.1:0-11299 GCA_052146735.1 Desulfomonilaceae bacterium
GACGGATCCGGCCGGTTGCATCGATGTAATGAGGTTCAATTCCGCAGGCGTCTGACAGAATCCTCAAGGTCTTATACATGGCACACATTCTCCGCTTTCCTCTCCGTGGTCTTTTGTATGTAATGTCAAGTTGTCGGAAGAGGCTGGATTTGTAGGGGCACCGCATGCCATGCCCCTACCACCCACGTTGCAATAGCATACCTGATTTATAAATTGCGACCTGTCCAGGCGCGTCCTGAGGAACTAGAGCGTATTCGTGAATCGCCCCTACTCTGATTTTCATTGACGGCATTATCTCTTAAAAGGTAATTAAATGATAGAAGCCATCTTGGTTTGTTCGATGTTTCGGCCGGACCCCCTTGTTCCGGTCAAGAAGTTTTCATCTCCAGCGTCGAAAGTTGAGCAAGATTAAACATAGTGGGCCAGAAAGCTCCGTTGCACGACCCTGAGATAGGGAGATTATCTTATGGACTTTAAGCTGACTGATGAGCAGCGTCTGATTAGGAAAGCAGCGCGTGACTTCTCTTCCAAGGAACTGGCGCCCAACGCCAGGGAATGGGAAGAAACAGCCACGTTTTCAAGAGCGATTTTCGATAAAATGGGCCAACTGGACTTTACAGGTCTCTATGTGCCTGAACAATACGGAGGAACAGGGGTGGGGAGACTCACCGCTGCCCTCATTTTTGAAGAAGTGGCCAAAGGGTGCTTTGCAACAGCCGTGTACCTCAGCGTTCATAACATGGTCACGAATCTGATCTATCAGTATGGCAATGAAGAACAGAGAGAGCGCTGGGTCAAGCCCTTGGCCCTGGGCGAAAAGTTGGGAGCATACTCTTTGACTGAAGGTGAAGCGGGTTCGGACGCGGCGGCTCTGAGCACGTCAGCCGTGAAGACCGACCGTGGGTATGTCGTTAATGGCGCCAAGCTTTTCGTGAGTAGCGGTGAAGTGGCTGATATCTATACGGTTATGGTTAGGACCGACGAAACGGAAAAACAAAAAGGGATCAGCGCGGTGGTAGTGGAGAAGGGCACTCCCGGCTTTTCCTTCGGGCCTCATGAGCCTAAAATGGGCATGAATGCTTCTCCCACAACCGAGCTGCACTTCCAAGATTGTTGCATACCTAAGGAGAATCTACTGGGCGAACAGGGAAAAGGATTCAACATGGCGTTGACCGCGTTGAATGGTGGCCGCGTGAGCATAGGGGCTTGCTCCACTGGTTTGGCTCAGCAGGCTTTTGACTATGCTCTAAGTTATGCCCACAAGCGTCAGCAGTTCGGCCGTCCCATAATATCCTTCCAGGGCCTTCAATTTCTCGTCGCGGACCTGGCAACCGAAATAGAGGCGTCTAGACTGATGATCTATAGAGCCGCGTCCATGATGGACGAAGGCGAGCCTTGCGTAATGGAAGCTGCCATGGCCAAACGGTTCGCTACGGACATGGCCATGCGCGTCACCACCGAGGCAGTCCAAATCCTCGGAGGTTACGGGTACATGAAATCCTACCCCGTAGAAATGTACATGCGCTCCGCGAAAGTTGCGCAGATATTCGAGGGGACGAATCAAATCCAGCGAGTTGTCATCGCTAGGGAATTGGGCAAGTATAAGGGCAGAAAAAGACCTGACACGTACTGATTTGAGGCCCTAATAAAGCTGCAGAAAACTCTTAGGGGGCAGGAGGATCTGTACTGTGAAAGCCGGCCCCTGATGAAGAATTTCCATTGGCGCGCTGAGTGCCCCAAAACCCGCAAAACAGTCACTTGACAGGAGAAGGTCATGCCGAAAAAGCCCGCCAAAGGACAAAGTCTCGGGGAGAGAATCCGAACTATGAGAGAGCGGCAAGGTGTGGGGATTGAACAGCTTGCTCACAAAACCGGATATGCTGCGGAATACCTTCAGGAAATAGAGGATGGAAAAGTTTCCCCGCCGGTAGGAGTGCTAATTCAGATATCCAGAGGGCTTGCCGTGGACTCGGCCTCCCTTCTCGCTGAAGAGAAAAAGAAAGAGCGCAGACAGAGTTATATTAAACGTACCAAGGCCTATTCCTACAAGAGTTTGACCGCAGGCGCCGAGGACAAACATCTGTGGGCCTATCTGGTCACGCTGGAGCCCAAGAAACAGCATGAGATGGTCGCGTACAAGCACGAGGGCGAGGAGTTTGTCTACGTGGTTGAAGGCAGGGTGGAAATTCAGGTGGGGAAAGAGATGAATGTGATGAAGAAGGGCCAGAGTTTGCACTTCAATTCAGGCATTACCCATAACCTGAAGAATCTCAGCAGCAAACAATCCACACTGCTTGTGGTTGTGTACACGCCGTGAGTTGATATGTCCGTCAACTTATTTGTGTAATAATGACGGGTGGTTGATAAAAAATATCCCGATTATGAAAATTTCGGAACCTTTCTTGCAAGGGTGTGTCCACAATTACAGGGGTTATGTGAGACGCGTAACCGAACAATCTCGACTTTATTCCGCATCATGGCAGCCCGTGCGGTGAGATGTACGGAACGCAGACAAGCACGATAACCCATATCCATACCTCCTTTCACGCCCCGAGTCCCTCTCGGGGCTTTTTTTTTCCTTTCTTCCCTGTTAAGCTTCCGCCCGCGGGTCAGCCCCGCTAGTGACTGTGAACCCAATGAGGAGGTGTCATGAAACTGGCCGGCAAAGCCGCGGTAGTTACCGGTAGCAGCAGAGGCGTCGGGCGCAACGTCGCCATAGCCTTTGCCAAAGAAGGTGCTGATGTGCTCGTGAACTACACTTCCAGTGAAGCTCCGGCACAAGAACTGGTTGAAGCGATCAGGGCTATGGGACGGAAATCAGTGGCCGTCCGTGCGGATGTGGCTCGCAAAGCCGAAGTCGAAGAGATGATGGCTGCGGCGAAGGAGAATTTCGGGCGACTGGACATTCTTGTGAATAATGCAGGGTTCACTCGTCCCGCGATGCTGCACAAAATGACGGAAGACGATTGGGATGCCGTGGTCGACGCGCATCTGAAGGGCCCTTTTCTGTGTACTCAGGCGGCGACGAAGTATTTTAAGGAGCAGAGTTACGGTAAGGTAATCAATGTGAGTTCAGTGGCCGGAATAGTGGGAACTGTGGGCCAGGTGAACTATGCTGCCGCAAAGGGCGGCATCCTCAGCTTTACCAAGAGCGTTGCCAGGGAACTGGCTCGGTATAATGTGAGCGCGAACGTGATCTCACTGGGGATCGTGGAAACTGACATGACGGAAAAGATCCGTAGCGATGAAAAGCTCGCTGAGATTTATATGAATCGGATACTCCTAAAAAGATTTGCCAGTGCGGATGATATCAGCCCAGCCTTCGTATTTTTTGCGTCCAAGGAATCGGATTATATTACGGGCCAACTTTTGTGCGTGGATGGCGGATACGGCATGATATAAAAGGCTGCCGGCAGGATGACCCCGCACAATCGTGGCCGGGTTGGACGGAAAAGGATGTTTCGAC
This sequence comes from Desulfomonilaceae bacterium, assembly GCA_052146735.1. Lineage (GTDB taxonomy): Bacteria > Desulfobacterota > Desulfomonilia > Desulfomonilales > Desulfomonilaceae > CAWBBA01. The sequence continues at coordinate 3,467 of JBKQMK010000486.1, forward strand.
TATGTGGCCTTTTCAGATGAAGGAGAGGCAGCTTTAGGGAGAGCACATTAAACCGATGCGCCGAACCTGAAGTTTCTTTGTGCAAGGGCTCACGGGGTGTGGCCACCTCGTCGGGCTTACGGGACCCAAGTGAAGGTCCATTTTTCCAGCAAACAAAAAAAACGTTGACTTGTCGGATATCATCTGCTAGAAGACAGTTACTGTAATAAACTGCTGAATCAACTGAAAGATTGATGGATACAAACGGCGCATGCTCCGATACGGAGGGGTCAGTGCCGGGCGGATCGGCGTAACGTCGTGACTGAAAGCAGAAGGAGACGTTCGCAAGAGGGCGGCCGAAGAGGTGTCAAGCAAAAAAAGAGCTTGACATTCGGTAGTTGATTTGATACCAAAAATACATTCCGGAATATATCGGATTCTATCCGGGAATGTTTTTTACGGGTCTCCCGAACGTTGTCGGGAGGAACTGTTGAAAGGAGGATTGAGGGTATGGTTAAACGTTTATTTCTTCTGAGCCTGATGGTTCTCGCATTGTGCGGCGCTAGCTCGGTGATTGCCCTTGCTGGTGGCGCCCCTGCCTGTCCGTCGTATATGCCTGGACCTCCAGGTCCCCCGCCCATGTGTGGGCCGGCTGCCACCGACTACTCTTCGTTGAAGGAGGAGATTGTTCCTGTTCCCGCGCAACTTCGCCGGGTCAGAGTGGTCGCTCCTTACCTCGCAGGGGTGGCTTGGCCGCGTACTCCGCTTGCCTTCTATGGCAACACCCAAACTTTTCCCAATCCTATAGCGCTCGGCCGTTATGAGTGGCTGGTGCCTGCAGTTGAGATCAAGAACGAGAATTTCGACCTGTTCCCGGATCCCTGCTGCCAGACCCACAAAGTTCCGCGCTGCGTGTACGTGAAGGCCAACTACGTGAAGATGAAACCGGTTTGCGGGCCTGTCCCCATGGCTCCGCCTCCCCCCATGCCGTGCAAGGTGAAGAAGTAGGCTGTCGCGAGAGAGGGCTGGTAAAAGAAGAAAGAATTTCCTCAGATATAATGAGTTTGTCGAAAGGAGGATGAGGGTATGGTTAAAAAGCTAGGAATTCTCGGGTTCATCCTGATCGCCGTGGCTGCGGCGGGCATGGTATGGGCCGAGACATATACGGGTGCAATCCCGGCTCCACAGCCAATGGTGATGCCGGCAGCCGCCCCAGCATGTATGGGCGTTTCCTGCCCCCCACCAGTCAAAATGAAAGCGCCAAAGTGTGCGCCGAAGATGACGACCGTGATCGACGTTAAGATGCAATATCCTGCGCCGCCAATGATGCCATGCGCCCCGCCGATGTGTGGGCCGGTTGGCTGCGCTCCGCCTCCCCCCATTCCAGTGGCCGTGCCTATGTGGAAGTTCATCGTGCCCTGGCCACCCTTTGTTTACTACCTGCCTGTCGAATAGCAGGAAGATAAAGTGGAATAATTAAGCCCCCCAATGGGGGCTTTTTTATTCCGCCTAAACTACTTCCCGATGATAATAGTCCCCGCTATCGATCTCAAAGACGGCAAGTGCGTCCGACTCCGTCAGGGTAATATGGACACCCCGACGGTCTTCAACGAGGACCCAGGCGCGCAGGCGCGCGCGTGGGAAAGCCTCGGAGCCCCCCGAATCCACGTAGTGGACCTGGATGGTTCCGTGGGTGGAAAACCCACAAATCTTCAGCAAATCCGAGACATTGTGAAAGAGGTGCGCGTTCCTATTCAAGTTGGCGGTGGCATCAGAAGCGACAACACTATCCGCATGTACCTCGATATCGGGGTCGGCACTGTCATACTCGGAACCGTAGCCGCAAAGAATCCCGAACTTGTCTTGACCTATTTGTCTCTATTTCCTGGGCAAGTGGCCATCGGGATCGACGCGCGGGCGGGCGAGGTAGCCGTTGAAGGCTGGACCGAATCCGCGCATGTCAAAGCCTCCGACTTGGCAGCGCGCTTCGATTCGGCGAGTCCCTCGGCGTTCATTTACACAGACATTGAGCGTGACGGCATGATGCAGGGGCCCAACATTGAGGCCACGAAGGAATTCGCCAGTAAGACTTCTACCCCGGTCATTCTGTCGGGAGGCATGTCCACTTTGTCGGATGTGAAAAAGGCTCTCCCCCTTGAAAAAGACGGAGTAATGGGCATTATAATCGGAAGGGCCCTTTATGAGGGGACCATCGACCTGAAGGAAGCCATTGATTTGGCCAAAAAGGGAAATGCTCGCTAAACGAATCATTCCATGTCTTGACGTGCGGGACGGGCGGGTTGTCAAGGGCGTAAATTTTGTGAATTTGCGCGATGCTGGAGACCCTGTGGAGAACGCTCGATTCTACGACGCAGAGGGAGCGGATGAACTGGTTTTCCTGGACATTACCGCGTCTCATGAAAAACGCAAGATCATCCTGGATGTAGTAGCGCGCACGGCCGACGAAGTTTTCATGCCTCTTACTGTGGGCGGCGGCATCAGGTCCACAGCGGACATTCGGGCCTTATTAAATGCGGGCGCGGACAAGGTTTCTCTCAATACGGCCGCAGTACAGGATCCGGAGATTGTCCGGCAATCTGCCTTGGTGTTCGGCAGTCAATGTATTGTGGTCGCCATAGATGGTAAAAAGACCGGAAGAACACCGTCCGGTTACGAGATTTCGATTCACGGCGGGCGAACCATGACTGGCATAGACTGCCTGGAATGGGCTGGAAAGGTTGAGGAACTCGGAGCTGGTGAAATCCTTTTGACAAGCATGGATGCCGACGGGACAAAAGACGGATATGATATCCCGATGACCAAGGCGGTGACGGATATTGTTGGAATTCCTGTAATCGCATCCGGAGGCGCCGGCACAGCGGAGCACTTGAGGGATGCGATTGTGGATGCCAATGCCGACGCGGTACTTGCTGCTTCAATCTTCCATTACCGTGAAATCCCCATCCGCGAATTGAAGGAGTACCTGGCATCGCAGGGAATACCCGTGCGCATGTGCGGATTCGGACAGACCACCTGCGGGTAGAGGCGCTTACCAAACCAACAACGGAAAATGCCGTGCATGTTGGCGGTTTAGTGAGGAGTTTTTCGGTGACCCCGCGGGCCGCTGGATTTTTGCAAAAAGGGGTTCCCGGTGAGCGCTTACCAGAAAATATGTCTGTCACCCCTGCCACTCCGGTTCCGAGTCGCATTGCAGTCTCTTCCCTTAACTAAGAGCCAACATTCATGAAATCATGGACCATGCGTGAGGAATTGATATCCGACGTAGTCTCCGAGAGTCTGGCCTCTCTGGAACTCCCAGCAGTTCTTGAGGAAGTAGCCGCGCATGCCCTTTCCGCGCCGGGCCGGGCCGCTGTGCTCTCTGCCGCGCCTGAGTCTGACATAGACCGTGTCAAATTCCAACTTGGCGTGGTGACTGAATTCAGGGAAATGATCGGGCTTCACGGCACCTTGGGATTGGCCGATCTTGTGCCGATGGAAGGAATAATGGAGAGGTTGAACAGTCCGTCAGCCGTTCTCGATTCGGAGGAAATTCTCGTGGTAGCCGGCTTGCTGGCCACAGTTGGGCATGTGCAACAACGGTTGCAAGCTCTGGCGGACAGGTTTGTACTGCTCAGGGAAGAGGCCTTTCGCATCACGAGGCCTATCCTCTTGGAAGACCATATCCGGAGGGTATTTGACGAGAATGGAGTGGTTCGCCCCAGCGCAAGCCCGAGGCTGATGGAGATCCACGGCCGTACCAGGGCGGTGCGGGAACGGATTCGCAAGCGGCTCGAAGCGGTGGTTCAGGATGAGGATCTGGCTCGCGTGGTGCAAGAGGACTACGTTACGCTCCGTAACGATAGGTACGTGATACTGCTGAGGCCGGAGTTCAAGGGCCTTCTCGATGGGATAGTGCATGATCATTCCCGCAGCGGCGCGTCTGTGTACGTCGAGCCTCTTCACGTGGTGGAGTTCAACAATCAGGTAGCCTCCCTGATGGACGAAGAAAGGGAGGAAATCCACAGGATCTTTCTGGAGCTCACCGAAGAAATCCGCTCCGAGCGGGACGCAATCCTCGAAGATTACAAGATACTCACATGGATGGATGCTTTTCAGTCCCGCGCACTATATGCGATTGCGACCGACGCAGTATCGCCGATGCTGACCCAAGAAGGGTTTCGCATCCTCGGCGCCCGGCATCCGCTCCTCTTGGCCGGAGAGGAGGAGGAAGTGGTTCCTATGGATGTGGTGCAGCAGCCCTCCACCGCTGCAACCGTGATCAGCGGGGCCAATATGGGTGGAAAGACAGTGGCTTTGAAGATAGCCGGTCTGTTTCCTCTGATGACCCGATGCGCGATCTTACTCCCAGCTCGGGAAGGCACTGAGATTCAGCTCTTTACACGTATCATGGCTGACATCGGGGACGAACAGGACATCAAAGGCCGCATATCCTCTTTCTCGGGACACATGCTGAGGATCAAGGTTATCGTGGACAGTGCGTCCCAGGGAGATCTGGTCTTGCTTGATGAGTTGGGCGGGGCCACCGATCCTGAGGAGGGTTCGGCTCTGGCCATGGCCATTATGGACGAGTTAATAAGTCGCGGGGCCGAGGTTGTCGTCACTACGCATCTGACGCATCTCAAAGCCTATGCACTCTCGCGTCCGGATGTAAAGAATGTTAGTGTGGAATTCCACCCGCGCACATTGGTACCGACCTTCCGACTCCTATACGATTTGCCGGGCGAATCTCATGCTATTGTGACCGCGGAGCGCATAGGTCTTGCTCCCGGGGTGGTGAACGCAGCGCGAAGATACGTGGACAAAGCGGCAGGCGGCAGTTCGAAGCTGATTGAGCGTTTACGAGAGCAGCTCTCCGAAGTGGAAGTCCGGCGCGGAGACCTCGAGGAGAAGCAGCGCACCCTTCAGGCGGAGCTGGACACTACTCGCTCCCAGAAGGAAGCGATTGTTGAAGAGTTTCGAAAAGAGGCTCGAGATCTGATCCGGCACGCGGAAAAACAAATCGCTGATCTTCAGCAATCGCTGAAGGTCCGCAAGGTCAAAATTGATTCCAATCCTCGTGAGGAACTGGGCAAGATCAAAGAGGAAATCGTCGCAGGACTGGGGACCCCCCTGGAAAAGCCGGTGGACTTGCCCCAAGTCGGCTCTCGTGTGAGGGTCAAATCACTGGAACGAGAAGGCACGGTCAAGGCAGTGCTCGACAAGGGAAGAGTGGAGGTCGGAATTGGCAACCTTACAATCCGGGCGGGTGCGGAAGACCTCGTGGTTCGAGATCAGGGGAGTGCCAAAAATAGTTCTTCAAAAAAGGAACAGATTAGGATAGATATCCCCCCTGTCAGTCCGAAATGGGAATTGAACGTCATCGGTCTCAGGGTCGAGGACGCTCTGCCCATTGTTGAAAAAGCCCTTGATGAAGCCCTCCTAGGAGGGTTGCCTTCAATGAACATCATTCACGGAAAGGGGACAGGCCGCTTGAAAAAGGCCATTTGGGACTATCTCTCAGGCCATGCCCTTGTACAGAGTTTCCGGTCAGGTGACATCAGAGCAGGAGGCGCGGGAGTTACGGTGGTGGACCTAGTGTCGGAATGAGCATAAGATCCCCCCAAGACCCATAGGCATTAAAATAACAGTTCCACATTTCTCTGTTCCGTAGGAGCACTTGATAGTAGCCCGGCGATTCATCGCAGGGTAAAGGCGACACCCAATATATTCCAGTCCCGTGGGGACGGCAGAATACAATGTTGAGCAATGCAAGCGATCAATCGTCCCTAAAGGGACGACCGATGTCTCCTTTTACTGCTTTCTCGGCGATGAATCGCCGGGCTACTTTCTTGCCGTCCCTCCGGGACGAAGAAGCTTCAGAAATTATTTTAACGCCTATCCCCCATAACCCCATAGGCGCTAACTTAAAGGCGATGCAGGGTTCCAGAATTCCCCTGTTAAACTTTGGTATAAAGGGCTGATCTAATCTTATGCGCATTCCGGAATCGAAAATTGCTGAAGTTGCTTCGGCCGCGGACATTGTCGAAGTAATCTCGGCTTACGTGGATCTCAAAAAGGCCGGAAAAGATTACCGCGGGCTCTGCCCCTTTCATGGTGACAAAGACCCTTCGTTCTATGTTTCGCCTCAGAAAGGCATTTTCCACTGTTTCGGATGCGCGACGGGTGGCAGCGTATTCAACTTCATTATGAAAATGGAAAGCATCCCGTTTGCCGAGGCGGTCCAGATCCTGGCCAAACGCTACGGAGTGCCTTTCCAACTGGAGGCCCATCGTAAGGATTCGGGTGACGAGCGGGCCCGTCTCATCAAGGCACTGGAAGCAGCTCACGGGTATTTCAAGGAAAACTTAGGGACCAGCCCACCCGTAAGAGATTACCTGACGGACCGAGGTGTGCCGGCGGACTGGTTTGACCCATTGGGGCTAGGTTTTGCGCCTGATTCATGGGAAGGAATACAGGGCCGTCTCCGTACCGCGGGTGTGGAATTAAAGGATGCAGTGTCCGCAGGCCTGATAAGACCACGAGCCAGCGGCGGGTACTACGACTACTTTCGATCGCGAGTGACGATCCCAATACGCGATCTCAACAGTAGTCTAGTGGCTTTTGGCGGCCGGATCTACGGCGAAGGGGATCCCAAGTACCTGAATTCGCCCGAATCCGCGGTTTTCCGGAAAAGGGAGGTCCTCTACGGCCTTGATACGGCTCGAGAAGCTATTCGGAGAGAGGGGTGCATAATCCTGGTTGAGGGCTACTTCGATCAGATAGCACTGCGCATAAGAGGCTTGGAGAACACTGTGGCACCGCTTGGCACTGCGCTGGGGAAAGATCAGATAAGACTGCTCAAGCGGTTCTCGGCTGAAATGATAACTGTGTTCGATGGTGATGAAGCAGGATTGCGAGCCGTAAAGAGATCTATCCCGCTTTTTTTGTCCCAAGGCATCGAACCGCGCTGTCTGATCCTCAAGGATGATAAGGACCCGGATGAAGCCGTCAACAGAATAGGAATTACCGCGTTTCGCCGACTATTGGATAATGCGGGATCAATGATCGATTTTTTGCTGGATACTGTAACGGAGCAATACGACGTAAATACCATGCAAGGCAGAAACTTGGCCCTTGAGGAGTGCCTACCCGTGCTCCGGGAGATTGCCGATTCAAAAGAGCGGGATTATGTTATAGAGAGATTTTCCTCTCGCATCCGCGTTCGCGAAGATCGCCTTCGTAGGACCGTCATGTCCGGTCGGGAGAATCGACGAAAAGTGCCGGCGAATTCCAGGAAAAGTTTGTACGATTTTCCTGCCGATGAGAGAAACGTTGTCAGGGGCATGTTGCTTTGGGATGGCTTCGTAGACAGGGTTCTGGAAAGCGGAGTCTTAAAGGATATTGAAGATCCTCTGCTGAAGGATCTGGCGGAGAGGATGGTCAGGTTTAGGGAGGAGGCAGAGAGGTGCGACCCTATTTCATTCTCCAATTCGCTGGAAGACCAAAATCTTGCTTCCGTGGTGGCCGGCTGGTTGAAACCGAGGGACGAAGATGATGACCTCCGACCTGAGGTCGACGGCGACCTGTTGTTAGATCATTCACTAGACAGCATTCGGCTACGGAAACTCGAGAAGCGCAAAGCAGAGATCAAAGAGAGACTGAAACATTGCCCTCCGGGTGAAGAGGAATGCAACCTCCTTGGGATAGAACTCCTGGAGATAAAAGACCGTTTGCACAAATAGACCCAAAACATCTGCACAAGGAGAAATCGCTTAATGGCTGATGCGAAGACAACACCGGAATTCAAAGATCTTTTTGATCTGGCCAAAAGCAAGAAATACGTCACCTACGATG
>JBKQMK010000487.1:0-4499 GCA_052146735.1 Desulfomonilaceae bacterium
CTGTATGTCCCCACGAAGAGCGGGAGAAAGTGTTCTACTATCTTGATTACCAGGTCCCCCAAGAATTTTTCATGAGCCGCTGTGAATCCCGAAGTTTCGTCTGCGAGATGGGCTGTGAGCTTGGCACTGCCAAGACTTATATGAACCCCATTGTTCGCAAGGCTGATGTTCGACATATTCGGCAAGACAACAAGATTGCGGGTAATGATAGCCGCCTCCTTGAGCTTTGCGACCGCATTGAGCTGGCTCCGACTCAAAACCTGGTGGCACAGACACATATACTCGTGTTTGTCCTTGCCATTGTCCCATCCGGAAAGGCATGGGCTCATAAAGAGTTCTCTGTAGAACGAGTCTGCGATACATTCGTTGAGTTTCTTTAGCCGAATAGGCGGGTGCGGAGAAAAATAGAGGAGCGCTTTCTGGCCGCTTTCATTGAGGGCAAATTTTTCATTGGCATACATTATCAGGAGTTGTGTAAGCAGGTATCTCTTCGACGTTTCTTTGGCGAGTGATCGACCGAAGCCCGTGCCAGATCGAGGCCCCACAACATAAAAAGAAAAGGTTTCCGGCGACGTATTGTCATTGAGTAGGTGGTCCATGACTCGCATCCCCGTGAGATGGATGAGGTCAGGCAGTCCTTCCCGGGCACCCATCACATCCGCCAGAGACAGTTTCAGCAAGTAGCTTATCGGAACGCGAAAATAGTCCTCGCCGTCTTGCCGACAGACAAATTTATCGGCATCGCCTCTTAATCGGCTGTTCATATTCTTCTTGTCCAGGCGCAGATCCGAATCAAAAATTCGTTTCGCGAAAGGACTTAGTTTCTTGATCGGAAATCTGACCCAGCTATTCTCCCATATGCGTTCGGAGTTTTTGGCAAGATATCCTTCGAGATCGGTCACGACTTGCTGGGAAGTATCCCCGGCTGCTGCTCTCTTCATAATGTTGGCGAAGTAGTTCGAGCTTTCAATAACTATCGGCAGATCCACGCATTCTTTGCCGCCGGATACGGCTGCTTGAAGTTCGGTTTCCGACCCTGCCGTGGCATCGTCAAGCGCGAAAGGTATCGACTCCACAAATCCTGCGCTCCTCGTTCCCGGGATTCCAAGCACCTGACGTATCGTTTCAATGGAGAAGTGACCGTCGTCTTCTAGGACCGTCGTTTCCTTCATCCGAAATCCAAGCATCGCTCGCGTCACCTCTGTGTAGGATTCAACTGCTGATCTCTCCTCTGGTTTAAGCACTAACTGAGTTAGTAAGGTATTAGCGTTGTGACATTTTTTCGCTAGGAGTGCGCACAGATGACCATTTGGAGCGGCCGCGTACTCCATCTGTCTCTGACCCGGGCAACTCTTATTTCTTAGGCCCTGTGCGGATGGGATAAAGAGTTGTACCAATGCGCTTTCAAGCGAGTAGCACTTCACCACATGAGTTTGCAATGTCATCTATTCGGCAGCGTACCGGCATTAAATGCGGGTTCGCGGCCTATCGTGCCCGTCCGATTGCTTGCCTATGGCATGAACCAAGAAAAAACACAGTCCTAAGAGAATCCTCACAACGGTGTGGTCTTATGCATTCGCCAAACCAGCACAGAGAAAAACTTGAGCTCAAACACATGGGTTTGGGCGGTGCGCTCGATTTACCCCGGGGGGGCCAACCCAGTTGTCCGAGAGTTGGCAGAATTTGCTTCAGTGTCATGTGAGGCAGCTTGTGAAACCTGAACTTGGAAGAGTATTGAGCAAAGGAGGAGACCATGTATGTTGAGCATACGATCAGCGATCTCATTGAAACGGGGTGGTCCATCCTGGACGCCAGGACGGATGAGGCCGCAGCCTCGAAGTGGAAAACCAAGGCCCTCTATTGCCTCACGTCCCTGCTGGGGCCGGATCACATTTACGTTACGCACCTCAAAGATTTTTTCAGGAAACCTGGGAGAGGCAGTCTACTCGCTGGGACAGGCGTCCTGACTGCCGCGAAAGAAGCGTTGGCCGGAAAAGTCAAAACTGGGCCGGTGTTCTGAGGATGCGACGTGGTGGACGCGGATTGGAGGACAGTCATGAGAATTGATAGTGGACCGGATTTTGATGAGATAAGAGACAGCGCAGAAAACGGAAAGGTCGTCACATTCCGCAATATTCGCGGGGAAGAGGTACGCTGTGTGGTGGTGGATGCCAAAGTAGACCCTGAGGGGGGTAGAGGCGCCTTGATGGTTGAAGAGCAAACTGCCGGCGCGGTCTACTTTGGTCGATACAGTCATCCGGGCGGGAAACAGTCTTGCGGGGACCTGGTGAGCTGGCGCCTGACGCGCGATGCTATCCAGGAATTGCGGAGAGAAACGTGACACTTCTCACTCTCCTGTGAACTGCATGCTGTGCTGGTCAAGCCTCTGAATCAGGGGCTTTTTGTTTTTTCGTGCACGCGCCGATATCACGTCGAGTCGTTCCGTCGCCCAGGACGTTGGTGTAAACATGCGACGGCGTCAGAGACACGCCCTTCGCACAATTCATTTCCTGCAATCAGTGCCTTTTCCGGACTCCACCAATTCCATCAATTCAGCCAGCCGGCCTCTCACACTGTCTTCACAGCGCCTGGTCGCCATTCGCAAAACCGCTCGGCTGGCTCTTCCCCAGGAATACGTGAGCGCTGTCGGGCTGTTGACGACAGGGCCCGAAAAGAGAGCTACCGACCACCAAGTTGTTTTTTCTAGCAAGTCGTCAAAATGCGAACCCACTGTGGGACGAATCTTGTCTGTTGCAGGAGGATCCGCCGCGGCGACGGCTATGCCGGAACGTCCTTGCCAATCCTGAACCAAATCGCCTGTACAAATCATGTTTCCCAAGCCTCCTTGCCCTGTAGCAATGGCCAAATGGACATTATTTTTGGCAACTGCTCTAAAATTCTCCAAAAAAAGACGCGGTCCCGAAACTGACCGCGTTCCGCTACGGCCAAATTAGATGCTGAAGTGCAACCCGGATTCCTATTGCTATCAGCACAAAACCTCCTAGTCGCTGCGGCCATTGGCCAAGCCGAAGTCCGGCCTGTCTTCCTATCCTGGTTCCAATGAAAGCCATAGCCGCAGCGGTTGCCCCGAAAACGGGCGCTAGCTCCCAGGTGTCAGTACCCGTGGGCTGAGAGCAACACCCGCGGTCAATGCGTCAACTGCGCAGGCAAGGGAAAGTCCGATTATCCTCCAGCCCCTTGTGGCGTCATGGCCATCCACCCGTTCGTCATCGGGAGAGTCCCGCAGCATGTTGATGCCCAGCAACGTCAACAAGCCGAAAGAGATCCACCACCCAATACCGCCCACGAATGACGATAACCCCGTGCCACCCAGGCATCCCAAAGCGGTCATGATCGATTGGAAGACCCCAAAATTCAACGTAAGCCGCAGAGTCTGCCAAGCGGTTGGGCGCCTTAAACTCGCTGTCACAACAGCCGCGACCGCAAAATTGTCCACACTGAGCGCCAAACCGCTGCCAATCAATGTGACTGTATCCATAACGTTGATCCTTCCGCGCACCGTCTTGATAGACTGTGCATGCTGTCATTTTATATAAGCCTTGTTTGTTAGGGGTGCGTTAAAGTTCTGTTACGAAAGTCACTGCAAGAAAACCTGTGTGGCACGCAATTTAGTTTCATAAACACATTTGGGGGATTCACAGGCCGAATTGCGACTGGGATCATAGCTGGAGTTGGTGTTTGACTAAATCGCCGACCGTGAAGTATGCTCCAAGAAAAGTCCAAAACCTGTTTGCGGAGGATTAGCGCTGCCTTGGATCCTTGGTTTGCGAGTTCGGTTCTCGCTTCAGGTCTAAAGACCCGAGAAAAAGGGATCAGGGTTTGCCCAGGCTACTCCGGTCAGTGATTTGAGAGGTTGCAACGGGTAGCAGACGGAAGGGAAATGCCTATGACCAGTGATATTGCCGTAGCCGAATCACGGCAGAGCATGATGACGGAGGACTTCTTCTATTTTTTCCTAAGATTGCGGAAAGAGCGGATTCGTAAGGCGGTCCAGGCTTGCCGAACACGCTTTCCCGACGAGACCCCGGAAGGACTCGCACGTCAGCTCATTGCCTCGAGCTCGGCCCTTTCCTTTATGGGGGGGACGCTTATGCATGTGCCTATGTTGATTCCAGGGAAAGGACAGGCATTGAAGCTCCTCGGTTTTGTAGGAGGCGCGTCAGCCCTCACTCGCATGCATTTATACCTCATTCTGGAAATCGCTCTGGTGTACGGCAAGGACATCGACGCGCAGGAGCGGGTCGCTGAAATGGCGGCAGTCGTGGCTGCCACCGGACTTGCGGCCTCCGCACCGCTGCTCCTCCATGTTCTCGAACTGAATCCTCTCTACGCGCTCCCTACGGCGGGGTTGGCAGCCACCGCGGTGACCCGGCTCATTGGGGAGAGCGCCATCCGGCTGTACAGTGGAGGCTTAACGCAACCTGTTCCAACGGCACTTCCGACACCGGAACCAATAGGATGAGTGCCACTGAATAAAG
>JBKQMK010000488.1:0-6822 GCA_052146735.1 Desulfomonilaceae bacterium
CCCCGAATCCATTAGATTTGCTGCCGCGCGGCCCACAAAAATACCTTTGATTCTGTTGGAGGCATTGCATGCCGGCTATGCAAGGCATGCAGCTCCGTTCACGGGGCCTCTACCCCAAAGGGTCTCCCTTTTCAAGTGGCAAACATCATAGGCAGCACTCGTCAGGGGGCGACTTGGAGGAAGATAGGAAGGCCGCTGGAGCCGGGAGTGGCCGTCTGGAGACGTTCCACCGTCTTGGTTAGGACGACCTATTCATCATGCACGGCTTCGACCAGACTTACAAGAGATCGAGCGGACGAGTTGAGGTCGCTAATGCTCTTCAATCGCTGAAAAGACGGCTGGGTTGCATCGGGAAAGACCTCATGCGAGGTATTGCGCTTTCGAAAGGAAGTGGTTTGTCTATTTTCCAATCGTATTCGGGGGAGCATAACACCAACATTGTCTTGACATGTCAGGTGCTTTTTCTTGCCGCTGCTTTATCGTTTGTAGCTCGAGCAGGTTGGTCTCCAGCTATCTCTACCATGGCATGCAGCGTGGTGCTGAGTCGATGGGGCTTATGTTCATTCCGCGGGACCTGAACATTGAACACGGCGAAATCCACTGGAAGTCGCTCCCGCAAAAGAACCGTATTATTTCTTCCGAAATCCAAGTGTGTTTTTAGAAATCCAACAAAAACGACCGTCCGATCGACCAACTGGGCGGTTGAGGCTCACAGCGCCTTCCGTGTCAATCCCCAAAGGTCAATTCCTCAATAAGGCGTCGTAGGTTTTCCGAGTTTTCTCTTGTGATCTCCGTTACCTGAAACCCAGTAAGGTAGCGACCCCGGTCCTCTTTTTTTACCCACCTGCATTTGGCATCTAAGACTATATTGCCTTCAGAAATCATTCCACCGGGTGCTATTAAGAACGTCCTAACTTCGTCCAGTTTGGCCTTAATGCCTATTATTCCCAAGCCGACTGGGGTGAGATCACGTACTATTCCCCTCTTTGCCGGATCTTTGGCATCATAAATGGGGATCTGGCACACGGGATAGTGTCGCGGCAGTCGACGGGTCGCGTCACTGGGGGTTGTGCCGCCAGCGGCTACTAACCTGCTCCTCAACTCTCTCCGGCTTATGACTTTAGCCTGCAATAATTGCTCAAAAGCGTCGTGAAGGGCCTGAAACGACATCTCATACTTGTCCATCAACTGGGCATCGGTCATTCCAGAGCGAATGTCGAGTAGTAGATCCCGACCCTTTATTTTGTGAGCCGATGGCATGCCCGGCGCCTTGACGCGGATAGAGTTCATCTCTCCGTAATATCTGCTGAAAGAGGCATAGGGTACTCCAGCCAAGTGGCAAGAAACGTGCCCCCGGATCTTTCGGTCAAAGGGAACGGCAGGCCTGTTACCAGAGCCCACATTCCGCCAAGGAGGTTATTGCTCCGTCGCTCATTTCGGCATAGTCCCTCATCCGAGGCATTTGCTCAGGGCGTCCTTTGTCTTGGCATGCTCAGCGATTTCGCGCTCCAGTCGTTCGCGGGTTTGGCATAGCTCTTCATTCATTTGCCAGCTGCGAGACCTCATTTCTTGAACTATCTGTAGGAGTTTCTTTTCGTCCCTTTCGGTTATCCGCTGTTGACTCCGTTCCGCTGTCACATCTTCGATCATGACCATGATATGTCGGTCGGAGTTTACTCGAATCGATCGCAGGTGCAGTCTGGCCCAGATCCTTTTACCGCCTATTTCGAGTATTGCCTCTGCCCGTGCCGGTTTCCTGTCTACGAAAACGCGCTCTAGCAGCGCTGTAGTTTTCTGCATCAGCATTCGCCCCCGCTGCTCGTCTTTCGGTGAGGGTAGCACGTCAATAAATCGCTCTCCATGGATCTTTCTGTAATCCGGGCTTATTTTACTGAAGGCGCTGTTGGTAAATGCCACGCAAAACCATTGGTCGACAAGCATCATAGGGATGGGCAATGCTTCCAGTAGCTTTCCCAGTGCGGTGCTGCCGATGCTTCTCAGGTCGACCGCTCCCGAAGTTGAAACCTCGGACGCAAACAGTCCCTGGAGGTCAATGGTTTCTGTGGGTTCGTTTTGCAAGCTCAACTGGGGATGAAACTCCTCTTTGGGAGCATCAAAAACGGCAAAGGCCTGTTGAGTCATGATTTCATTTCCTTTCTCCGATTGTTCTTGGCTCTGAAGCAATGTCGGCAACAAGACGCTTGCTCCCAAAACGTGGTGCAACAGTCGTACCAAATTTGAAAACGCAAGATTACTCATGAGTCTGGTGTGTGTAACCTTTGTGGTTACTCGACCGACCCCATTGCTGAGTGCAACACCAGGTGTCACGTGACGTGAGTCACCAAATAACCCAAGCAGGTTTGCACACTCGACCGGCCCATCCTGGAGGGCTGTTTGAGATTGGCCTAATTGGGACAGAAGGGTAAGAGCCACGAGAAAGGCGGATGCCAATTCATCGGATGACCGACATTATGTTTGGTAAGGCTCGAGATATCTTAGTCAATGTGGAGCGATCAAGAGGACCGAGGTCCTCACATATGGGGAGCGTGCTCCACACATGCGCAGTTGCAAGGCCCTCTTCGTAATTTGGGCACATGATACCAATATTGTGTTGACACATCAGAGCTTTTTCTTACCGCTGCTTTATCGTTTGTAGCGCGAGCAGGTCGGTTCCCAGCCATCTCTACCATGGCACGCAGCGTGGCGTTCAGTCGATGGGACCTATTTTCATTCCGCGGGACCTGAACATTGAACACGGCTAAATCCACTTGAAGCCGCTGCAGCAAAAAACCGTATTATGCCCCCGAAATCGTAGAAAGAGGTTGGAACTGCCTCTCATAGGGGCTGAGCCCCCTCCCCAAGAATATCGAGATACTGTTTATAGACGTATATCCTGTCTCTGGCTTTGCCGGTAATCTCTTCTACTACTCCGATCTCTTCCAGCCTCTTCAGGGCTGATGTTACGGTTGGTTGAGATATTTCGATCTCCTGTGAGGCTCTGGGAATCTCCAAAACGGGCTTCTTCTGAAGATAGGAATGGACTCGTGAAACCGTCCCGGCTGCCTGCCCCATAGCCTCAATACGGGTGCGGTCATCAGTAAACATCTTCATGATCAGTTGTGCGGTTTTCACGGCTTGCTCTGCCGTTTCTATCACTCCTTCCAGAAAGAAGGTCACCCAGGCTTCCCAGTCCCCCTCGACGCGAACTCTCTGCAACAGATTGTAATAAGTTTCCCGGTGTGCTTTGAAATAGAGGCTCAAGTAAAGGAGAGGTTCGGACAAAGCGCCTTCGATACAAAGGAGGAATGTGACCAGGAGTCTCCCGAGGCGTCCGTTACCATCGAGAAACGGATGAATGGTCTCAAATTGAACATGACTGAGTGCTGCCTTGAGAAGCACGGGGGTTCGGGCCGGTTGATCATGAAGGAATTTTTCCAGGTCAGTCATACAACCCATCGCTTCTTCTGGTGGAGGGGGAACGAATCGCGCATTACCTGGACGAGAACCTCCGATCCAGTTTTGTGATCTTCTGAATTCACCGGGCGTTTGGGTACTGCCGCGTCCCTTTGACAAGAGCACCGCATGAATCTCGCGTATCAATCTCAGTGAAAGAGGGAATCCGCCTCTCAGTCGTTCCAACCCGTTATTAAGAGCCGCCACGTACTGTGATACTTCTTCCACGTCGCCTGTGGGGACTCCCCGGTGCCTCGTGATATTCATGCAACAGTAAGTCGCTCAGTGAGGATTGAGTTCCCTCTATTTGAGAAGAGAGAACCGCTTCCTTGCGAACATAGAAGTAGAGAAAGAGTGAAGGGTCTGGGAGAAGGAGCGTAAGGGCATCCAGACGTCCCACGGCTCGGTTGGCTTTCTCCAAGAGGTCCAGATTAACGTCCAAGGGAGGGGTCGGCGGTAGAGGAAACGGGATAAAAGCCTCGAATCTTTCAGGGGCTGTGGTTTGCTGGACGAGCCTTCCTTGAAGACCGCGGTTCATCGTGTGGCTCCCTTATTAAAGAGGTCTTTAACAGACTCCCTTACTATTAAAACACAGCAACTGCTTTTTTAATAGCGAAATCCTCAACCCAGCCTCGTGATGACTACGGCGTGTCCTTTCGCAATCGGGGAACATAATACCAATATTGTGTTGACATGTCTGGTGCTTTTCTTACCACTGCTTTATCGTTTGGAGTTCGAGCAGGTTGGTCCCCCGCTATCTCCATCATGGCACGCAGCGTGGCGTTCAGTCGATGGGACCTATTTTCATCCCGCGGGACCTGAACATTGAACAGCGGGACATCCACTTGAAGCCGCTGCCGCAAAAAACCGTATTATGTCCCTCGAAATCCGTATCTGATGCAGGCGATACCCTCGATTAGTATTCTGACCGCTCAATTTCTTCCTTGAAAGAGATGAGTTCTTCTCGAACGCGATCAATCTCTTTTTCCAGGAGAACCAACGCTCCTGCCGCTCCACCTAAATTCCCGGTTTTACCCATGGTTTCAAGATCCAGTGCCGCTTGGACCGCGAAAGTAGCACCGAAGTTGCTGACAGAGCCCTTGAGCGTGTGGGCCGCCTTCTGCAAGCCTCCGGGGTTACTCTTTTGAATGGCCTCACGCATTTGTTCGATGAGCTTTGGACAGTCATCAAGAAAGAGTGCGACGACCTCTTTGAGTAGATCTTTGTCCCCGCCTACCCGATCCAGTATTTGGGACTTGTCCAGGGCCTGTCCAGCATGGTTGCAGAGCGTGGCCTCTACATTCGGCTCTCCAAGAAGGTTCTCGATGGTATCAAAAAGTTCCTGGGCATTGATGGGCTTGGCGACGTAACCGTCCATACCCGACTCCAGGCATTTTTCCTTGTCTCCTTTCATTGCATAGGCCGTCATCGCCATAATAGGGAGGTGTTCTCCGGTCGCTTTCTCAAGGTCTCTGATCGCCCTTGTCGCTTGAAAACCGTCCATTTCCGGCATCTGAACGTCCATCAGAACAAGATCGAACTTTTCACCTTCCAAACTTTCCAGGACCTTTTTTCCGTTTGATGCGACGATTACCGTGTGACCCATTCTTTCAAGCATTCTGGTCGCCAGCTTCTGGTTGACGGCATTGTCCTCGGCTAGGAGTATGTGAAGACGCCGTTTGCTCTCCCGAATTGAATGGCGGGTTATGAGAGATGGTTGGGCCGAAGGAGACGTAGGCTCACTTAACACCTTGGAAATGGTAAAGAGCAATTCAGACTGCCTGATCGGCTTCAACAAATAGGCCGAAATGCCCAGTTTTAGGCACCGGGCAGCATCCCCTCGCTCGCCGGCGGATGTCAGCATTATTACGGTGGTGGTGGTCAGACAAGCGTCTTTGCTGATCCGCTCTGCCAGCTCAAAACCGTCCATCTCCGGCATCATGCAATCCGTGATTATTAGATCGAAATGCCTACCTTCCTTATATGCCTTTGCCATAGCTTCTAAAGCGGCACGTCCGTTCTCCATCACGGTTGGCTTCATCCCCCAGTACTGGAGAGTCTCTTCCAAAATCTTTCTGTTCGTGGCGTTGTCGTCCACAACCAGCACCGAGACGTCTTTTAAATCCAATCCCTCTCCAATTGGTTGCGGTTGAATCGGTTCCTTCTGGAGGCCAAAACCCGCCACGAAGTGGAACAGGCTGCCTTTGTCTACTTCGCTTTCTACCCGGATTTGCCCGCCCATCATCCGAACCAGTTGGGATGCAATAGCCAAACCCAAACCTGTACCACCGTACTCACGTGTCGTCGAAGTGTCAGCCTGCTCGAAAGATTGAAAAATCTTGTTCTGCTTTTCGGCAGGTATACCGATCCCGGTGTCAGCAACTGAAACGTGCAAGTTGACCTGATTAGCAGTTTCTGATTCCACTCCAACCTTGACTGCTACCTCTCCTTCCAGGGTGAACTTTATGGAATTGCCCACCAAGTTGACAAGAATCTGGCGAAGGCGTCCAGGATCGCCGATGAGTGCGTCGGGTATTGTGGAAGGAACGTGATAGACTAGTTCAAGGCCTTTTGTATGAGCTTGCACGGCAAGTGTGGTCATCGCGTCTGCAATGCAATCGCGCAAGTTAAAGTCAATCGCTATTAGATCGAGTTTTCCAGCTTCTATTTTTGAAAAATCCAGAATGTCATTGATCACTCTTAGCAAGGAATCAGCCGATAATTCCACTGCTTCCAGGTATTCTCGCTGCTCCCCGGTTAACTCCGTGTTAAGAGCCAGTTGAGTCATACCCATGATGCCGTTAATGGGAGTACGAATCTCATGACTCATATTTGCCAAGAATTCGCTTTTGGCACGGCTGGCCCGTTCCGCAGCTTCTCGGGCCTGAACCAGATCTGTTTCAGCCGTTTTACGATCAGTGATATCTTCAGATATACCCACCAAGTATCTGGGGCTTCCAGCTTCGTCCAGAATCGGCAGCTTTTTTGTGTGAAGTACTCTAGCCCCTTTGTATCTTGAATTTACGGTCTGCTCAGGCACGTCCAGCAGCGCTCCAGTTTTAAGCGTCTCCCGATCCTGAGCGTCGAACGCCTCTGCCTGGGGTGTGTCAAACAACTCGTAAGCGGTCTTACCGACCACTTCCTCGCTGACATAACCGTATAGCTCCTCGGCTGCCTTGTTCCAGACGACATATTTGAGCTTGTCGGCATCTTTCAGAAAGACAGCGGTCGGGAGATTTTCGATTATGGATCATTGCCTTTGCTCCGCAATTGTATTACAAGCGTCCCCCAGGTCAACGGGGAGGTGGCAGGGCAATGCAGCAAGAGCGTTTGAACCTTGTTGAGTTCCAGAGGAAATTTGGGACTGAA
>JBKQMK010000489.1:0-24116 GCA_052146735.1 Desulfomonilaceae bacterium
GAGGGACTTTTTGCAAAAAGTCCCTCCCCGGCTTCTTATTCATCACTCTCAGCCTATCTTATCTGCAATTAACTCGGACAAATCCATCACTTTAAGCTCTTCGGCCTTTCCCATCACATTGCACGAATCTTCGAGCATCGTAATGCAGTACGGGCACGAGGTGACCAGGGTCTTGGCCCCCGCGTCAATAGCCTCAGTAATGCGCAGCTCCGCAAATCGCTCACCTGCCTTGGTTTCCATCCAAACTCTTCCGCCGCCACCACCGCAGCACAGGCTGTTCTTGCGATTGCGGGAGAGTTCTTTCGGCTCGGAACCGGGAATGGCTGCAATCAGCTCACGGGGCGCATCATAGATCTCGTTGTGGCGTCCCAGATAACACGGATCATGCATGGCCACAGGACCGGCCGCATCCCCCGAGAGCCTCAATTTTCCGTCAGCCACCGCTTGAGCGAGAACCTCAGTGTAGTGGAAGACTTCCCATTTTCCGCCCAGGTCGGGATACTCGTTTTTGAATGTGTAGAGGCAGTGGGGCGAAGTGACGATGATCTTTTTCACGCCTTTGCTGTTGTAAAGGTCGATGTTGGATTTAGCCAGCTTCTGGAAGAGTTCCTCGTCGCCTATCTTGCGTATGGACTCTCCGCAGCAGCTCTCCTCATTGCCGATGATGCCGAAGCTGACACCCGCGGCCTGCAGCGCCTTGGCAACCGAGCGCGCAATCTTCTGGCTCCTGACGTCGTAACAGGATGTACAGCATATCGAGAGGAAATACTCGGTATTTTCCGAGAAGATGGGGACGTCTATATCCTTCATCCACTCGGTCCGCTTGCCTCGGTCGCCGGACCACGGGTTCCCCTGAGCGTGCAGGCTCCCTGCAATGGGCTTGAGGCTCGGTGGGATCGTCCCCACCTCAGCCATCATGCTGCGCATCCCCCTGACATTGCCGATGATATCCACGCCTCTCGGGCAGCGATCCACACAGGTCTTGCACGTGGTGCAGGCAAAAAGGCAATTTTCGGATTCGAACCCCTCCAGACCAAGTTGGCCGAGGCGCTGTACCATCCTTATGTTGAACTGCTCTGATGCTTCGCCGGGTACCAGACGGTATGGGCAGGAGCCTGTGCACAGACCGCACTGCATGCACCAGTAGAGCGTTTCAGCTCCCGAGTACACAATGGCGTCGCTTACTTCCAGTTCGGGTGTTCTTGTTTCCATCATGTTTCCCTCTAGAAACCTTTGTACGGGTTCGGGCCGAGTTCTTCAAGCTTTGTGGTGAACTCCTCCAGGATTTGCGGGATTCTCCAATAGTCGTCGATTGATATCTGCTCCAATCGTATCCTGTCAGATTCGAGCACCAAACGGTCCAGGGTCTCTTTTATTTTGCTCATCCGGGTATCTGCCAACTCACTCCCCTTAATGAAATGGCACTGGTAATCATCGCCGAACCGACAGCCGAAGAGCACTATCCCATCGATTCCCTTGGATAGCGCGTCTGCTATCCAGACGAGGTTTATAGAGCCCAAACACCTCAAGGGGATAAAGCGCACCCACGGCGGGTACTGCAACTTGTGAAGACCCACCATGTCCAATGCAGGAAAAGCGTCGTTTTCGCAGATAAATCCTATAACGCGAGGCTTCTCGTCATATTCGTCAGGCACGTTAATCGACTTTATCATGGAGCCGATCATATCCACCGAATAGTTGTTAAAGGAGATGATACGCTCCGGACAGGAACCCATGCAGATTGCGCAGCGCCGGCAGCGCGTCGGATGCGGCAATGGGGTCCCTTTTTCGTCTTCGTTGTACATGCCGAACGGGCATTCCTCGGTGCACCGCTTGCACTGCGTACATCGCTGTACGAAGAGTTCGGGGTAGGACAAATCACCGGCACGAGGATGGACAGCCTTACCCTGCGAGGTAAGCTCAACGCACTGAATGGCTTTCAGGGCTGCGCCGGTTCCATCGCTGGTCGCCCGGGACGCGGTCATGGGCTGCCTAACGCACCCGGCGGTATAAATGCCCGTCCGCCGCGTCTCATACGGGAAGCAGACGAAGTGAGAGTCCGGGAAGCCGTACTTCAGCTCCGGCAACGCGGGTCCTTGGCGATATTCAAGGTTGAGGATCGGATCATCCAACACCGCGGGCTGCATGCCTGTTGCCAGGACCACCAGGTCTGCCTGCATCTGCACGGGTTCGCCCAACAGTTCGTCCATCGTCTCGATGGACAGCTTGTGGTCGGTTCCCTCGCTGATCGCGACCTGTGATGTGTCTGTCTTCACAAAGACCACGCCGTCCTTCTGCACTTTCTTGTAGAATTCTTCATGCTGTTCGGGAGTCCGGATGTCTTTGTAGAAGACGACGACCTTATTTTCTTCGTTTTGCTCCTTCACGTACAGGGCCTGTTTCAGAGAAACCCGGCAGCAAACCGCGCTGCAATATGGCAGATGATTCTGATCGCGAGAGCCCGCGCACTGTATGAATGCCACGACTGAGGGCTCCGAACCGTCGGAAGGGCACGTGATCTTCCCGGCCTTGGCCATTTCCTCCATCTGGACGCCGGTTATGACGTCGGGAAATTTGCCGTAAGAGAGGTGCTCCAGTTTGGCAGCATCGTAAGGCTTCATTCCCGCAGCCAGGACAATAGAGCCTACCCGATGAGTTCCGCCGCCGTTAGCAAGCGTGACATCAAACATGCCGGGCGCGCCGGAAATCTTTTCAATCATTGTGCCCGTATGAACGGCGATGTTGCTCTCGGCTTTCACCAGATCGACGGCCTCTTGTACGGTGATTTCCTCGATCTCCTGGTAGGGCGGGCGAGTAGGCGTGGTCTTGTGCCATTTAGCCATATGTCCGCCCAGTTCGGGCTCTTTTTCTACCAGCATGACTGAATAGCCGGCACGCGCGGCGTCCAGAGAGGCTTGCAGACCGGAGACCCCTCCGCCGACAACCAGGACGGTCTTGTCCGCTGCTTCCTGGTAAGGTTTGGGCAGGGTCGTTTTCTCCACTCTGGTTATGGCCATCCGCATATAATCTTCGGCCATCATCTGGGTGTCTTCGGCTCCGGCTGGCTGGCACCAGGCTACATGCTCCCGGATATTCAGCCTTTCGAGTACGGTGGTCATGGGATCGAACGCGAAAACATCAGTTTTGACCCGTCCGGAACACGCTGCTGCCACCACGCAGTTGACGGCGCCGGATTCTATATCGTTTCTGATTATCCCAGCCCCTTCTTCGCTGCAAAGGGTGGGATGACTCTCAGTCTTGGCTATGGTGAACTCGTTGGCTACGCCGGAGAGGGCCTCCACGTCTATGGATTCTCCGATACCGCATCCCGAGCATATATAGACCCCGATTTTCTGATCCATAAACACTACCTCCCCATCGTCCGCTGAATTGCTTTAAGAGCCGCCGCCGTTGCATCCTGCACGGAAGCCGCGACCTCCATGGGCGCTTTGACACAGCCGGCCGGAATGATCCCCGAGTCTCCGGACGCGGTCACAAATCCGAAATCGTCATATTCCATCTCAAGGGTCGGTTTCACGGTTGCCGTGCCGGGAACCATGCCCACGGCCAGGACAGCCAGATCAACAACTTCTTTGACCATTGCCCCTTGGCTGATGTCCTCACCTTCAACAAGGACGCCGCCGGTTTCCGAATCTTCGGAAATCCGAGAAATTTTGCTCTTGATGAGCGTTATGTTCTCGTCCTGGCTCACCTTGGTATAGAAATCCTCGTATTTTCCCATGGCGCGCACGTCAATATAGTAGATAAAGGCTTTGCTTTCGGGCGCCTGCTCTCTTATGTACGTAGCTTGTTTAAGCGAAGCCAGACAGCAGATCCCGGAACAATACGCGAGGTGGTTTTCGTCTCTTGACCCTGCGCATTGGACAAACGCGACGCTCTTCACCTCTTTGCCGTCGGATGGTCTCAGGATTTTTCCACCGGTGGGTCCGTTGTGTGAGGCCAGACGTTCAAACATCACGCTGGTCACAACATTGGGAATCCGTCCCAAGCCTAGGTAGTCCACGTTTGCGGCCTCGTAAGGGTCCCAGCCTGTGGCCCACACCACCGCGCCAACATTGTAAGTGACCTTCGTCGGCTGCATATCCAGGTCTATGGCGTTGTAAGCGCATGCCTCCGCGCACTTTTGGGCTTCCGGGGTCCCTATGATTTCGGGGGCCAGCACGTACTTGAACGGGAAAGCCATCGAGTGGGGCAAATAAGCTGCCGGGACCGTATCCATGTTGTAATTTACGGGATTCGGGATCCTGGTCTCGCAAGCGTCCGAACACTTGCCGCAAACCGTACAGTTATCGTTCACGTAACGCGGTTTCAGCAGTACTTTTACTTCATAACTACCCGGTCCCCCCGAGATCGCTTCCACTTCCGCCAGCGTATGGAAAGTTATCCGGGGATTTTGTTTCATGCGCCTGAAGTTTATCTCCAGGCCGCAGTTGGTAGGGCAGAGCTTGGGGAAGTACTGATTGAGAAGGGTCACTCGCCCGCCCAGATAAGGATTTTTTTCCACTAGGACCACGTCTGCTCCTGCTTCGGCGGCTTCAATGGCAGCGGTCATCCCGCTTATCCCGCCTCCGACTACCAGGATTTTTCGCTCTTCATCACCCATGAACTACCTCCGTATAATATGTCAGGTGTGATTCCGGTTGATCTTCAATCTGTTATCCTTGAAGCACTTCGCGGCACAGCCTGCGACGCAAATTGATTCCCGCGGCCATACTCAAATGAGCCACATCACCCGATGTGCGGAAAGAGGGCATCAGGGGTGATCGTTGACGGCCTTGTTTGAACTCGTAAGCAGTGATGCTCGACGATACAGTGTCCGGAGGGGCAACTAGCTAATATTCTATCATCTTGTGCGGTTTGTCAACAACTCACAGAGCGTGAGGCAAAATACATCCGGCCTATAAAAACGGAAATGATTATGGTATAATATAATAAAAGATCAAAGGATAGGAATACATAGGAAGCCTGAGCATCATGCAGGAACAACTCATACACTCAGCCCGATCCGGTAACCTGGCCGCGGTTCAAGAATTCCTAGCCGCAGGGGCGGATGTAAATGCGGATAGCCCCTATGGTGCTGCATTGGTGGCCGCCACATCGGGAGGCCATTGGGCTGTGGCGAAATTGCTCCTGGAGAGCGGCGCGGACGTGGACGCGGAAGACGGGACCGGAGACACGCCTTTAATTGCCGCGGCCAGAGCTGGAGATGCTGAGCTGGCTGAGTTACTGCTTGAAAATGGGGCCGAGGTCAATACCAAGGAGAAGCGGTACGGGTGTACGGCGCTGTTCTGGGCGTGCTCCAAGGATCATTTAGCGGTGGTGGAGCATCTCCTGACCCGAGGTGCTGATATCCAGGCACGCAACAAATATGGCAGCACGCCTTTGCTGTGGGCCTCATTCAAGGGTCGCACGGCGGCGGTGAGGCTTCTGCTCACTCAGGGTGCCTGGGTCAATGTCCATAACCTGTTTGGAGTTACTCCGCTAATTCTGGCTTCTCGCGCAAATCATCAAGAGGTTGTGGAGATTCTCCTCGCCTGGGAAGCCGACGTCAATGCCAGTGACAAAGATGGAAAGACAGCGTTGATCTGTGCTGCCGGAGCCGGAGGTGTTGCCGTGGCAAATCTCTTGCTCGATCGAGGAGCCGACGTGAACGCCCACAGCAAATACGGCAACTCAGCTCTCTTCTGGGCATCCTATAAGGGTCATGCGTCGATGGTAAGGTTGTTGTTGGCTCGAGGCGCGGACATAAATGCGCGGAACAATAACCACCACACGCCATTGTTCTGGGCCTCGTTCAGCGGAAACGAAGAAGTGGTGGGCCACCTTTTGAATAGTGGAGCCGACCTCACCGTTAGGGACAAGAGATACAAGAGCACCGCTTTATTCTGGGCCGCATACACTGGACATACCGAGGCGGTGAAGCTGCTCCTTACCAAACGATCGGATGTTCATACACGGGACGGCTCCGGGAATACGCCGCTGCTGTGGGCGGCCAGGGCAGGCAAGGCCCGAATGGTGGAACTCTTATTGAACCGGGGAGCATACCCCAACGCTCACAGCAGAACCGGCTGCACCCCGCTGTTCTGGGCTTGCGACAGAGGCGACGCTGAGGTTGCGCGCATCCTGCTGGAGCGCGGCGCAGCGGCCGACGGACGAGGAAAAAATGGCACTCGTCCCTTGTTATGGGCTGCTTGGAAGGGACATCTTTCGGTGCTGGACGTTCTCCTGTCCGCGGGAGCCGACGTCAATGCCCATGACAGGAAGAATGGCATCACGGCCTTGTCCTGGGCCTCGTACAAGGGCGATCCGGCCGTTGTGGATCTTCTGCTTGCTCAAGGGGCGGACGTCCATGCCAGAGATACGAAATACGGCAAGACCAGCCTGTTCTGGGCAGCAGTGAAGGGGCACGAGCTTGTGGTCGATCTTCTCTTGTCCAGGGGTGCCGATGTCAACGCCCGGAACACATTCGGCAAAACGCCGCTTATGGCCGCAGCAATTGGAGGACACAGCCACGTGGTGGAGCTCCTTCTGCGACGTGGCGCGAAGGTGGACGCGAGCAGTAACAAGGGTACCACAGCCCTGGCATACGCGCTGAGGACTGGACGCGCTGAGGCTGCAGAAGCCCTATTGACGGAAGGGGCCGAGCTTACAGGCCGCACTATTGAGGCAGCCAATGCCTTGCTCGATGCATCGTATAGGAATCACCCGCGGATCGTCAGCTTACTTTTGGACCGTGGGGCGGACATCAATGCCAGAGATGGCAAATACGGGAACACCCCTTTGTTTTGGGCCTGCTACAAAGGCAGCAAGGAGGTGCTGGAACTCCTTCTAGAACGCGGGGCTGAAGTCAACGCGACAAATAAGTTCGGAAATACCGCCCTATTCTTGGCTGCGCGCAAGGGGCAGACCGAAATCGTTGAACTCCTTGTATCCTGGGGAGCCGACGTCCGAGCACGAGATAGAGACGGGAAGACAGCATTGATGGTTGCCGCTGCTGCGGGCGCACTGGAAGTCGCCAAAACGCTGGTTGCCGCAGGCGCGGATGTGAACGCCAAGACGGAATTCGGCTGGACTGCTCTGATGGAAGCCTATTTTGAAGGCCATCCGGAAGTCGCAGCCTTCCTGAACGAAGTGGGGGCCAATTTGAGCGGCTTCTTGGAGGGTCAATACCTGCCGCGCGACAGGGCCGATGAACTCAGATGGCTGGCAGGGAGGGTGGATTAGCGCCGGTTCGCTCTCAAACAGGTGGCAAGAAACGGGAAGAGCCGGCAGGGTCGCCGGCCCGTAATAGTGGCAGACCTACATGTCTGCCCTGGGACCACACATGGGTGCGCCCCTACATTCCCGCCAATCCTCGTGAAAACCGTTTCTAGCAACCCCAGCGCCCAGGAGTGACCAGCGGGAACCGCATCCCACCTCGGCTCCAGCGGCACGGAGGCCGATGCCCGCCATGATCGAAAGATGGCTCCGCAAAATCAGACATTATACTTGGCAATCCGTATAGCTCGTCAGGAGAGCGCTGTTATTTCCACTAATTACTGGGGAAACCCCGATCCAGCAGTAACAGGGAGAGAAATTTCGGAACCTGAGGTCCGTCAGCGCTTCTTACGATTTGATTGTGAGCTGTGGCAATTTCAAGAAAGTTCCTGATCAAGGTTCTTCCTTCGGGCCGATTACTGTAGGAACATTCCGGGTGCCCCTGGACTCCGTAAACCGGCTTGGTAGGGTGGCGCATGATCTGGTTGGGGCTGTGCTTGTCCGAAGCCAGCAACACGAAACCGGGCGGCAATACCTTGACCTCGTCAAAGTGGCTTTCCAGAATTCGCAGCTTGCCGTCAATACCTCTGAAGATCGGATCAGAGGTCGTGAGCGTAAGCGGTACCACTCCGCCCTGGCGCTCACGGGTGTACGGCATGCAATCGTCTTCACCGGCCCTTATTGGACCGACCTTGCCTCCGAATGCCAGCGCGAGGGCTTGATGGCCACCACATATTCCCAATATGGGAATATTCATCTCTTCGGCCGCCATGGGTAACAGCCAGAGGAAATTCTGAAGTGAAACACCCATTTCGCCGGTGTAGCGGCACCACGGCGTACCCTGGGGGCTGAGAATGATAAAGGACGGTTGAATCTCTGCAAGCCACTCAGGGGTCACCTTGCTGAAATGAACAATTAGACCGTTGGGATTGCCGCTCAGCTCTTTGACCACTGAAAATACATGCCTGCATCCCCTCGAACATCCGTCAGGAGACAGGCCTACCATAACCCACGGGCGCGCGTATGAAACGGGGGGGTTCGGAGAGGTAGCACCTGACATCTCTTTCGCCGAGACGTCCACTGCAAATGAAACTGCTATCACACTGACGACGAGAACATACCACCCGGCGCGGATGTTCCGAAAAACTTTCATTGCTGATTCCATAAGTACAGTCTGGGATGGACCACCCTTATACACCATAGACCAATTAGGAGACAACCTGAAATCGCCGTGGTATGTAACTATTCAATCATACGGGAGATTGGACTCAGGAGGACAACAAATCTTTCACCGCAGAGATGGCGGAGAGACAGGTCTAGGGATTCTCGAAATTAATTTCTGATTGTTTATTCACGTCATTCCGGCTCAAGTCGGAATCCGGAAGGAGCCAGGTCCCAGCTTCCGCCGGGACGAGGGAAAGGTTCCATTCGGAATGAATTTTAGAGAAAGGCCAAAATCGGGCTCTTCTCCGCGCCCTCTGCGATCTCTGCGGTAAGAGAGGCATTCTGCGTGTTCGGCGGCTCACTCCGTAAGTGAAGGGTCACCGTCACATGATTTTCAGAGCGCGTTCCTTTTCACTGTATACGCAGCCGCAGTATTTCTGTCGGTAAAGCCCGAGTTTCCGGTACCTTCTGACCCCCTCGTTCCAGCCGGTGCGCCAGTCTCTATAAACGAACGGGATTCCGTATTTCTCAGACACCGCCTCACAAACCGACTTCAGGAGTTCGTGGTT
Organism: Desulfomonilaceae bacterium; assembly: GCA_052146735.1. Taxonomy (GTDB): domain Bacteria; phylum Desulfobacterota; class Desulfomonilia; order Desulfomonilales; family Desulfomonilaceae; genus CAWBBA01. The sequence goes on from JBKQMK010000489.1 coordinate 9,012, forward strand.
CTGAAAACGGCTGTAAAGCAAGGTGGTAGAGAAAGCGTCAAAGCCCTTGGCCTCGGCGAGCCGGGCGATTTTGTCCATCCTGAAGTTAAAGCAAATTCGGCAACGTTGAGATTCTCGAAAGGCCACCTCTCGAAGCCATTCCTCCATCCCTTCAGGGCAATCCTCGTTGAGTACCCGCACGCTGTTTTCGCGGGTGTAAACATTAAAGGCATCCAGTCTGCGTAGGTATTCTGTGTAAGGGTGGATGTTTGGATTGAAGAACACGACGGTAATATCGTGGCCTTCAGAGCGCAGATCATCGAGAGGATGCACCAGACAAGGTGCACAGCACGCATGAAGAAGGATTCTCATGAAAAAGGTTGTCTCCTTTCAGTGGTCGTGATATGAGTTTTGCCGTGAACCGGCCTTACAAAGCCCGGAATGTTATTCCAGATCGTGTTAGTCATGAAACGAATTGCTTGCCTGTTGATCTTGATTTCATTACTGTATCCGCCGATATCCCAAGGGGCCGATGAGGCGATTTTTCTCAATGCCTTCGGTGAGACCGCGACCGCTTATCTCAATGACTCTTTTCTCTTGTTGGGAACTACGGCTGACGGGTTCGTGGCAGACATAATTCCCAAAGAAACTGCCCTGGAGATCGTCAAGAACGTCCAAAAACGAGTCCGGGTGATCCGGGCGAAGTTCCAGGCCGTTTCAGCGAGCCGGATTTCGAAAGCGGACAAACAGCTTATCGGACTTCTGGACAATGCTTATGGCTGCATGGATCATCAGGCTTGGGCATTGATCCAGTACATTCAAGAAAAGACCCCTGACACGGCCCGCCGCTTCGAAGGACAGAGGACGGACTGCCTCAGCCACATGAAAAAAATAGCTGACTTTTACTCGACTTTACCCCCATCGCCGGAAGTTCCGGAACCTCTCAGCACGCGTTGATCGCCAACCCTCATGGTAAAACGTTCCCTGTCGAGGTACTCGAGTAGAGGTATATTATACTTCCTTGAAGATCCGGTGATTTCATGAAATTGCGAGGGAGTTAAGCCTCCTTCCCGCTGAATGAACTCGACAACCTTCCGCTTAACTTCGTTGACAAAGGTTGCTGAAAAATAGAGATCCTCTTTCACTCGAACAACCTGACCTTCCTTTTCCAGAAGATTCAGGAGGTTCCGGACCTGCTTGATGTCTGTGGCCGTGGCTTGGAGTATCTCTTTCAGGACCGGCGGGAAGTTTCCTCCCTGGACGATCATTTTCATCAGGCGTTCTTTGAGGCCCTTCTCGTCCTCTTTTAACCGGATCTCATGATCGGACCGGCGGACCGTGTCGCCCTGATCCACGACCTCACCCTTTGACACCAACCTCTCGATCACGGTCTTGAATAGCTTGTCGCCGCCGGGAACGGTGGAACGTAGCTCCTGCCTGGGCATGCCTGCCTTGAGGGGCTGATCCTTGTGGAAGGTGTCGAGCTTCTCCCGTATTTTGCTTTTTACCACATCGAAGAAGTCACTGTGGATCATTCTGTTTTCGGACGGATCAAAACGGATCACTGTCCTGGAGTTCCGAAGAGAGTCGAGGACCTTGTCCAGTCGCTTGGAGGAAAAGCCTGACATCCCTAGCAGTTCATTCCGCGCGACCCCCGCCAGACCGCCGCTCCTAACCAATGATGCCACAATGCCGGCATCATCTTCGTGATCCAGTTCCACGAAGGACTTGGCAGAGCGGGCTCTTAATTTGGTTCCTCGCGGATTAACAACTACGCCTCCACCTAAAGTGATGGATGGCGAAAGTGCTCTAATTACAAAGCGATCGCCGGTCGACGGCACGACCGGAGAGGAGGTGCGCAACTGCGCTAACGTTTCCTGACCGGGCTCGAGGGCTTCCAGGTCCGGGAGCACCACGCGGGCTTCCACTTCAGACGTGTAATGGTGGAGCCTCACTTTACGGCGATTCTTCAGAGCTATCGGGCAACGCGCAAGCGCTGTCAGTTTTACGTCCACGATATATGAGGGGCGGAACTCTCCGGGGTGAGTTACTACTTCTCCCCTATGGATCTGCGCCTGTTCCAAACCTCGGAGGTTGACGGCAACTCGTTCACCGGGAAAGGCTTTTTCCTCGGGCCTGTTGTGGGATTCCAGCGAGCGCACGGACGAACGTAAGCTGTCGGGCAGGATCTCCACCTCGTCCCCAGTTGAGAGTGTGCCCGATATGAGAGTTCCGGTGACAACCGTCCCGTGTCCTTTCATGGTAAAAACTCTGTCTACAGGCAGGCGAAGCAGTCCGTGAACCGGCCGCTGGGTGACTTGCAAAGCCAATTGTTTGAGCGTTTCCCGAAGCCCGTCTATTCCTTCACCGGTCTTGGAAGAAACCCGAACCATGGGAACGTTTTCCAGAAAGGTTCCCTTGACCGCCTCTTTTGCATCTTCCTCGGCAAGAAGGGCCAGTTCCTCATCCACCATATCCAACTTTGTAAGCACGACCAGTCCCTGCCGGATGCCGAGGAGGCTGAGGATGTCGAGGTGCTCCGTCGTCTGGGGCATTACCCCCTCGTCCAGAGCAATCACGAGCGCGGCTATGTCTATACCGCCTGAACCTGCCACCATCTGACGGACGAATTTCTCATGTCCCGGCACATCCACTATCCCCATGCGGATGTCTTTGTCCAGATCGAGGAACGCGAATCCGAGCTCTATACTGATGCCCCGCTGCTTCTCCTCCTTGAGGCGGTCTGTATCAATGCCAGTGAGGGCGCGCACAAGTTCTGTCTTGCCGTGATCTATATGGCCTGCAGTGCCGAGGATCACTCGTTTCATCGGCTACTCTCCGAAAGTTATGAATACTCGGGCGATTGGGGAGTTTGGAGAATTCTCATTCCGGCCAGATATCAATGGATCGTTTCGCGGGGAATGCGTACGGAGTTTCAGATCCGAACCATTGGTCGTAAATTTTCTTGAAGGAGCCGTCTGCGGCCATGTCCTGAATGGTAAAGTTGATCAGGTCCCGCCACGCTGAGTCATCCTGAGGAAGGGCCACAGCGATCTCTTCAACGGCATCCGAAGCGCTAATAAGTGCGAAACGGCCGGGGCTGCGGGAAGAGTACTCAATAAGGGTCATGCCGGAATCCAGCCACCCCGCCACTTTTCCCTGTCCGAGGGCCATAAAACATGTGGGCCGGTCGGGAAAAGAGAGTACATTCTTCTCCGCCATCTGGTCACCAGCTTCTTTGAGAAGACGCATAGCAGCTTTTTCGGAAGGCGATCCTTGGACCGCGGCAATCTTGTTGCCTTTGAGGTCCCCGGCCGATTTAAAGTTGTCTTTCAATATGAGAATGTTCAGGGCATCAAAAAAATATGGGACGGAAAAGTCGAAAGCATGCTCAAGGGAACGCCTGTGGGTTATACGGCATAGGGCAGCGTCTATCCGACCACGAGTAAGCGTTGGACCCCATGTCTGTTCGTTAACCTTGACCGTCTCCAGCTTGAGATTCATGTGCTTGGCCATTTCCGAAGCTAAATCCAACTCAAAGCCTACCCATTCTCCCGAAGGTTTGAGAAAACCTTGTGGAATGCGGTTATAGGGGACTCCAAGGCGCACCGTCCCGCTCTTCATCACACGGTCGAAGACGGCCCCGCAGTTGGCGGTGCTCCACGGGACCAGCAGGGCCACCATTGCAATGGCAGTAATGAAGCCACAGCGGACGGCAATCATGTCGCCTGTACGGCTGTGGCCCACCGAGTCACGGGTTCTTGTACCGGAATTCATACTCCCCACTTTCAAAATAACCCTGGTAACATCCTAATTACCGTGTTTCGTAAGGCCGGTGCCGCATTTCGGAAAGCTTTGGTGGGACAGACATCTTGCCTGTCCCGCCAATACCACGGTCCCGAATCCTCTTTTATCGTCTCGAGTCCAAAAATACGGCACTCGAATTACGACTTGGGCCACCAACGAAAAGATCACCGAAGGGTATACCGGAGCCATGCTCTCTCTTCATACGCCTTTGCCGATTGTCTCGTCGCAAGACTTGGCAACCCTCTCCTTCATCTTATTGCCTGCCGCACCCTTATTCTGACCTGAATTCTCAAGCTCTTCAATTATTTCGTCCTTAGTAATTTCCACTATGGTTTCTTCGTCCACGCGAACCAAAATGGTTTCGGCGAGAGGATTGTGTTTGAGCACCACTCCATCTCCTTTTCGCGTTTTCACTATTTTTCCGACCTTTGGCAATTGTTTCCTGAATTCCTCGTAAATGTCGTGTTCGTATCCCAGGCAGCACATAAGGCGGCCGCAGACGCCGGATATCTTGGTCGGGTTCAGCGAAAGGTTCTGATTCTTGGCCATTTTCACCGATACGGGGCGGAAATCTGTCAAGAAACGGGCACAGCACAACTCTTGGCCACAACAGGCCAGGCCACCTGTCATTTTTGCCTCATGCCTTACGCCTATTTGACGCATCTCAATACGTACGGGGAAGCGCGTCACAAGTTGCTTTACCAACTCTCTAAAATCGACTCGCCCTTCCGAGGTAAAATAGAAGACATATTTGGATCCATCGAAGAAGCACTCCACTGCAACCAACTTCATGGGTAGTTCCAGAGCGTCGATCCGTTCAAGACAATATGCATAAGCTTCTGCTTCTCTCTGTGCGCAGCGTTCCTTCTGATCGAAATCGACCTTGCCGGCTTTCCTAACGACTTTTCTCAAACCCTCAAGTTGAGAGGTATCCATTAAGCGTTCAAAGGGGGCCAGGGCTACGTGTCCGAGCCCCGTACCTTTTTCGGTCTTGACGATCACCCAATCCCCTGCCGTTAGTTCCATGTCGCCTGCATCGAAATGATAGATTTTACAAGCGTATCCGAAGCGAATCCCCACAATGTTCACCCGTGTCAGCACAGAGTGGCGCTCGCCGGCTTCTTGCGGTGTTGTCGGTTCAGCACCGGAGTCGGTCTTTTCGCTGGTTTCTGAAATGATATCGGCCCGGAACGAGAGGGAGGGAGCATCGTGAATTGCCGGCTCTGTAATTACGTAGCCAACTTCGTCACCTTGAACAGTCACTTCCCCAGGGTCGTCCTCAAGGTCAGCGGCAGCGTGCTCCAAAGCAAGCTGATTTTCAGTTTCTGCTCCTGGCTTTTCCTCGGGACTCGCACATTCAGTGCCACTTCCGAAGTCGGCAGTCCGGCACATACATTCTTCGCATGCTTTCGTTCGAGGTGCGGACCCCCACGACCTCGGAAGGTAGGAGGCATCTTTCTTCGACTTCTCGTCACTCATTGCGTCAGTCTTTCATCGCGAGGCCGTTGCGACTCCAAGCGTCGGCCCGGCCAGTATCCGTGCTATTCTGAGAAACATCACGTCGGTAACCAGGTTCCGGTTTACGTTTATGTCGGCTTCAATGAGGGAAGACGCTTTCACCAGCTCATCGTAGACCGAAAGCAGTTGTCTATTATTGTGATGTTGGGCCCCCGAGGTAATTCTGTCAAGGAAATCTCCGTGGACCCGTCCGCTAAGGTTGAACCCTGTCTGCTCAATGAGTAAGTCCCTAATCCACGTCGAGGCTATTCCTATTGCTTCAACCGCGGTCTGCCTGTCAACGGAAATCGTTGCGGAAAGCTCCAATAATCCGCTGAGCCTTTTGCCCATGGGATCGGTCAGGGCTGTGACAACTTGCTCCCTGAGATCGAGAAAGCTAGACGCGGCCATCTCCAAGGCCCGTGCGACACTTCCGGATGACATGGCAGCCAACGTCCGGGCCTTTTCCGACGGGAGGCCCTTTTGTTCCAACAGCTCGGCTAGAGGTGAAAAAGGTATTGGGTTGAACCGCATGCGCCGGCTTCTTGAGCGTACGGTGGGAAGCAGTAGAGAAGGTCTGGCGCTGATCAGAACGAGAATACGGCCGGGTGGAGGTTCTTCCAAGGTTTTCAAAAGGGCGTTTTGTGCCGACCTGTTCATCAGGTGAGCATTGTCGATGATTGTAACCCTATACCGACCCTCTACGGGCGCATACTTGAAGAACGCTTGAAGATCCCGGATTCGATCGATTCGAATCATGCCTTTTTCTGGCCGCTCAATCGTAACATCAGGGTGCTTTTCCGCGATTATCCTGCGGCAGACTTGGCAAGAGCAGTCAGGATCTTCGCCCGGCCGAGCGCAATTCAACAGGCAGGCAAACTTCAGCGCTGCCAGTTTCTTGCCGATACCGTCCGACCCCGTGAAAAGGTAGGCATGGGCGGGCCGTCCCTCTCTTACGGTCCGCTCCAGCAAGGCCAGATTATTTTCATGTCCAACAAGGAAGGTCATGTGAGGGATTGCAAGCGGCTGTAAGTCACCCACGCTTCACTGGTAGTATTTTGTCCAACTCCAAGACCAGCGGAGAGGCAACGAAGATTGACGAATAGGTTCCAAAGATAATTCCTATCATGAGCGCCCAGGCGAAATCTTTCAGCACAGTCGTCTCGAAGACCAGAAAGGCTACCACCGAAAGGAGGGTGAAGCCGCTGGTGAGCAACGTCCTTGAAAGCGTCTGATTGATGGACGCGTTGAAGAGGTCGATGAGTGGCTGCTTCTTCATCACTTTCAGATTCTCTCTTATTCTATCACAAACCACGATGGTATCATTGATGTCATATCCTATAATGGTCAGCATGGCCGCAAGGATAGTCAAATTGAACTCTCTTCCGGTCCAAGCGAAAAACCCGTACACTATGCACAAATCGTGTATCAAACAGACGATAGCGCCCAATCCCATCGTGAACGTGAAGCGAAAGGCCATGTAAATGAGAAGAAAAATGAGAGCGATGACGGTGGCCCAGATTGCGGACTCCTGAAGGTCTTTCCCCACCTTGGGGCCTACCATTTCCATGCTCCGGATCTCAGTGCTCCCCTTGCCTATTTTGCTGTCCAAAAGGTCTTTTACTTGTTGGGACAGCTTCTCTGTAGCCTCTTCGTGTTGCTCCATCCGTATGACAAATTCCTCACCGGATGCCATTGAAAATTGCTGAACCACCAGGTTTTCGCCCAGTGGCTTTAGAGCTTCCCTCACATGGTCGGTGTCCACAGGTTTGTTGAACTTCACCTGTACTACTGCGCCACCGGTGAAGTCGATCCCGAGCTTCATATACCCCATGACAGGAATGGAGGCCAGGGAGAGGAGGATCATGATCGTAGTGAACGCGTAGGCATAATACCTGTTGCCCAGAAAATTGATGTTGATATTGGGTTTTATAAGCTCCACCGGTTCAATCCTTCTGAAAGTCGCACGGATGTTTAAGAGATACTCTTCGTTGCAAGCTCTATACTGATGCGCCTTGAAAATGGTACTTCATCGGACGACCTCGCGCAGTCGTAGGGGCACGGCATGCCGTGCCCCTACCAGCTTTGGCAATCATATACTCAGGCTCTTGATCCGCTTAACCTGAAATGCGTAATCAAAGATCGTACGCGTGATGAAAAATGCCGTAAACAAGGAAATCACAAGCCCTATGCACAGGGTAACCGCGAAGCCTTTGATAGGCCCAGTACCGAATTGTATCAGAGGAAGGGCGGCCAAGATGTTCGTGACGTGGGTATCGAGAATCGTCATGAACGCTTTGGTATAACCATTGTCCAGAGCAGCCTTGGGCGACTTCCCAGCACGCAGTTCCTCTCGTACCCTCTCGAAAATGAGAACATTCGCATCGATTGCCATACCAATGGTCAGCGCCACCCCGGCGAGGCCCGGTAAAGTCAAAGTGGCACGCAAGCCGGGCGAAACCATGACACCCATGATGAGCAGAAGGTTCGAGATCAGGGCCACATCAGCCACGAGTCCCGACCACTTGTAATAAAGGGCCATGCCGATCGCGATCAGAATTATGCCGAGCAATATTGCGTTCCTGCCGAGCCGGATTGAATCCTCACCGAGAGATGGACCCACCGTGCGGTTTTCCAGAATTTTCACCGGCGCGGGCAACGAACCTGCCCGCAACACCAGGGCCAGGTCGCTGGCCTCTTCCGGGCTGAATGTGCCTTCGATTATGGCAGACCCACCAGATATCCGATCCTTGATCACCGGAGCGGAATAGACCCTGTTATCAAGGATAATGGCCAGTCGTTCACGGACATGTTCCCCGGTTATCCTCTCGAACTGAGTTCCCCCGGCCCGATTGAAGTCCATGTGGACGATCATCCCGCCCATGTGGCCTGGCTGAACTTTGGCATCGGTGATCGAGTCACCGGTCATGAGAATCTGTTTTTTTATCAGCAACGGCTTTCGGCTGGTCGTTCCGGCTGCACTGCGCTCCACTTGATAGAGAATTTCGTCGCCGGCTGGGACATCTCCCTTCAGGGCAGCACTCAGATCTCCATTCTCATCTACCAGCTTGAACTCGAGGCGTGCGGTCTTCTTGATGATGTCGATAGCGCGATTTATGTCTTCTTTGAGCCCCGGTAACTGGACTACTATCCTATCCACGCCCTGGATCACGACATCAGGTTCGGCGACCCCGAACGCGTCCACTCGGTTCCGAATGGTGTCCACGGCTTGCCTAACGGCTCTTTGCTTTAAAGTTTCCGCAGTTTTCTGGTCCATCTGAAGCTGGACTTCGAACCCCTTGTCAGTCTGAGACGCGGAGGCCTTCTTAAAGTTCTGTAGCTTGTCCAGAACTTTTTCGTCAAAAAGCCCTGCCTGGTCTGCGTCTTTAAGATAAACACTAAGTGAGGTAGAGGAGGTCCGCTGGATGTCGTTATATCGTATCTTTTCGTCCTTCATCAAGGCTGATGCTTCAGAGACGCTCTGATCGACAACCGCCTCCACCGCCATATCAGCCTGTACCTCGAGGACAAGATAGAGACCTCCCTGAAGATCCAGTCCGAGGCGGACCGGGTTGTTAGGAAGATACTTTGCCCAGAAGGGAGGCACGGGCCCCAGCGACGGATAAACCAAGAACGCGCTCACCGCCAGGACCACCCCAATTAAAATTATCCGCCACTGGAGGTTCTGGGTCATCTATTAGCACTCCTCACTGATTTTGCTCTTTGCCCGAGGTGGCCAGCCCCGCAATGTGGGCCCGCGACACGCGCACCTGGACCTTGTCAGCGATTTCCAAAGTCAACACCTGGTCTGACACTGCCGTAATCTTGCCGTACAGGCCTCCCTGAGTGATTACTCCATCGCCCTTCTTGAGGTTTTCCAGCAGTGCCCTGTGCTCTTTGGCCTTTTTCTGTTGCGGCCTAATGAGCAAAAGATAAAAAACTCCAAAAATCAGCACAATGGGTAGAAAACCTATGAGCTGATTCAGATCACCCCCGCCCTGTCCGCCGGGAGGGGCCATGGCATAAGCCACATCAATCATCTGTCGCCTCCATCTTTGCCAGAAAATCCCCGGCAAAAGATCGTAGATTGTCGTCCCTCACCGCGTCGCGAATACTCTCCATCATCCGGCTATAAAAACTGAGGTTATGGATCGTAGCAAGACGCAGTCCGTAGATCTCCTTTTCCTGGAACAGGTGTCTCAGATATGACCTGGTATATTTGGCGCACAGCGGACACGTACAGCATGGATCCACCGGCCCGGGATCATCCGCATACCGGGAATTTTTTATGTTCACCGACCCCTGAGAGGTGAACAGCGTTCCGTTTCGTGCGTTGCGTGTGGGTAGCACGCAATCGAACAGATCGACCCCTCGCAGCACCGCATCAAGAATATCTTGCGGCTTTCCCACCCCCATCACGTATCTGGGGGCCTCCTCAGGAAGCAACGGTACCGTGACCTCCAGCATCTCGACCATGATATCATGGGGTTCCCCGACGCTGAGACCGCCGACGGCATATCCGTCCAAATCGAGGGAAGTGAGGCTATCCGTGCTCAATTTCCTCAGATCTGAGAACACCGACCCTTGTACTATGCCAAACAAACCAGGGTCAACTTTTTTTTTGGATTTCAGGCATCTCTCCGCCCAACGGCTCGTCCTGACCACAGCCTCCAGGGCTTCCTCCTTGGTGACCGGATAGCCTCTGACGTCGTCAAGACACATTATTATATTTGATCCCAAGGCTTCCTGAACTTGTATACTCAACTCCGGCGTGAACATATGGGAGCTGCCGTCTATGTGGGACTGGAATAGCACTCCGTCATCGGTGATTTTGCGGAGACGGGCAAGGCTGAAGACCTGAAAGCCTCCGCTGTCCGTTAGAATGGACCCCGGCCAGTCCATGAACATGTGAAGGCCCCCGTGTCGCTCCACCAACTCGTGGCCCGGCCGGAGGTAGAGATGGTAGGCGTTGGCAAGTACGAGCCTATACCCGAGATCCCACACTTCCTCCGGGGATACTGCCTTCACCACGCCGCGGGTGCCCACCGGCATGAAAGCGGGAGTCTGGACCTCCGGTCCGCCCGCGGTCAAGCCTCCCAGCCTGGCTCTGCTTCCCGAATCCTTGTGAATTACCCTGAATGAAAATGCCATACTTTTACGGAATGTGACCTCATGCCGATTCCGCCCGGAGTCGGCAACGCTCTCCTAGCGACTAAATCCTAATCATTATCAACAAGTAGCAGTAGCGCCGGCATCTTGCCGGTACATTACCCGACCGGCAAGATGCCGGCGCTACTGATGATGAGGACCAGTTAGCGAGGCCCTCTTTCGCCAGCGATGACGGAATTTTTATCTGTTGGCCTTTTTCAACCCCAGCGCATCCGCCGCGAGTATCATCTTCATGATATTGGTGGCCCCTTCGAGAATCTTATACACTTTCCCGTCACGGAGGATTCTTGCAATGGGGTACTCATTGGAGTAACCGTAGGCGCTCAGGACTTCCAGGCCCAAGTTCGGAACTTCGTCCGCTGCGCGGGATGCATAATACTTGGCGAGCACAGTCTCTCTCATGTTATGAATCAGTCCGCGGTCCTTCTGAATGGCACATCTCCAGGTTAGCGCTCGTGCGGCTTCGGTTTCGGCAACCATCCTCGCAATTACTTCCTGCACCATCTGAAATTCCGCGATGGGGCGTCCGAACTGGTTCCGCTCGTTTGCATACTTAATGGCCTCATCCAGAGCCGCCTGACAACTTCCTACTGCTCCCGCGGCGGCAGAAAGTCTCGTGCTGATAAGCTCCTGCATGAGGTACGCGAAGCCTTTTCCTTCCTCCCCGAGGCGGTTTCTTACCGGAACTTTGACGTCCTCCATAATGATTTCGCCCGTGGGACAGGCCCAGAGTCCTAGTTTGTCCTTGATGGCAAGGGTCGACACGCCTGGCGAATGCATGTCCATAACGAAGACGCTCATCCCCCTGTGCTTTGATGACTTGTCCGTCATTGCGAATATTACGGACATGTCCGCGACAGGCGCCCAGGTGATCCACATCTTTCGGCCATTGAGAATGTAGTGGTCGCCGTCCCTCACTGCGACGGTGGACATGGCCGCAGTATCGGAACCGGCGTCAGGTTCGGTAATTCCGAAACAGCCCAGCATCTTGGCGGACATGAGTTCGGGAATGTATTTCTTTCTTAGTTCGTCACTCCCCCATTTCAGGATGGACATGGCGGTGCCCATAGTCTGCATGTTGAAAGCGACCCTGAGGGAGCCCGACACTCTACCGATTTCTTCGGTGACTATGGCGTGGGCCAGATATCCCATGTTGTTGCCGCCGTATTCCTCGGGGACGGGGCAGCCGAAGAGACCCAGTTCAGCCATCTGATTCACGAGTTCTCGTTGGAAGCGATGGTCGTTCTCATCCTGATCGGCCACAGGCGCTATTTCTTTGTCTGCGAATTTGCGAACCATATCCCGGAGCATGATATGCTCCTCGGTCAGCTCCACATCATAGTCGTCACTCATGCACTTAGCTCCTTGAAAGGTTTTCCGGAACAAAAGGGTCCGGGTCCGGGCAAGGGGCGGCAGCCCCCCGTAACTTGTTGCGGGAACGAGCCAACATGAAAACCATGAAGCCGATTCCCACTAGAACAGCCATCCAAAGGGTACACAATCGGACCAGAATGACCGCGGGTAGGCTGTTGGTGTAAGAGATACCCATAACACCTAGCAATCCAATCATCCCCGCTTCGGTTCCTCCGATCCCGCCGGGCAACATAGACAGAGCGCCTACGATTGTTGAAAAACAGTAGACAAAATTGGCCTCCAAGAGAGTGGACGGGAGATGAAGGCCTTCAAGTACCAAGTGCAACGAAAGGGACTCCATGCCCCACGCAATAGTTGAAACCACAAGCCCCACGAGAAAAATCTTGGGGGTCATGAGATCACGGCCGGTGAGTAGTATCTTGAGAACTTTGAGCGAAAACCACGACAAAAACGAGAACCCGGCAAGCCATTCCAATACAGGACGATACACCCGCTCCATGCAAATAAAAACCCCGCCCGCAATCACTGCCGCCGCGCAAAGGAGAAAAAGGGTGCGCCAACCGCTGAACAGAAGCAAGGAGCATGAACCGAGAATCAGCACCCCCCACAGGTCCATGAGACGCTCCACCATGACGATGCCGACTACACGGGTGACGGGAATTCCGTAGTCGTCTTTGAGAAAAACCCCTTTCACTGCTTCGCCGACTTTACCTGGAGTACCTGTCAGGGCGAATCCCGCGAAAAACGCATTAAGCGAGTAAGTGAGCGGGACCCTTGCCCCGATCTGCCTGAGATAATAGTAGAATCGCCAGCCACGCATTAGCCACCCAGTGATAACCAGCGCTAAAATCACAAGCAATGTCGGGAGAGGAAATTGCCGGAGCGACGCGGTAATGGCCTTGTAATCGGCCGCCAGCGTCGCCGCGCCATAGAGGATCACGCCAGCCACAGCAAAGAGCAGTACGGAGCGAATGACACGGGTAGAAACCACCCCTTCGACCTGGTTGTCGGCGCCAGTTTCGTTGATCGGGTCCGCAATAATTGGTTTTGTCACGGTTTCCAGTCCGGTCATAGTTTCCTTTACCTGGTCCGTCTAAGATTTGGCTTTTCGACTCCAGGAAAATAGACGCACCTCCCGCTGAAGCTCTGCCAAGCCGCATCGAGTTGCTGTTTTAAGTTCTGAAGATAATAAGTCATCTGCGGGTATTGCGGGTCCCTGGGATTCATCCAACGGGCCCGCTGATACTCCTGGGCATATCTCTGCCACGCGGCCTGCCAAGCCTTTTCCAGTTGCAGACACTCGCCGAACTCAGGGTTGGTGAGATCCGGTCGAAAAGCGTATTCCGACGGTTGCTGTTGCGGCACCGGAACCTGCTGCGGTGGCCTCATAGGCTGAGGCGGAGCCGGGGGTTGGCCGGCATAAGGGGCCTGTGCGAGAAGTGCGACAGGAGCGGCAGCAAGCAGGAAAATGGCTAAAATTAGTGCTGTTTTTAGTTTCTGAAGCATCGTTGTCTCGAAAAAACCAAAATCTCGCGGGCCATGGATCGCCATCTTACCTCCCAGCCCGGCTCATGTACTTGCCATTTTCCCAGCCAGGATTTCTCTGCGACCTCGCGACTCTGCGATCCTAATGAAACAGATCACCTCTCGTCAAGTGCTACTGATCCGATCATGCAAGTCTTTGCCTTCCGAGGTTCGGGAGTGATTGCTAAATGGACATTATTTTTGGCCGCCACTAGAAATCGACTAACGCTGGCCGGCAGGAACCCCGGCCCCTACCGATCTTTCGGAATGCGACTTCTGCACAAGACCGAGATTCTTGGCCGCGGGTATAGGGGGGATCTGCGCAAAGACAACTGTGTTGCCCAAGGGCTAGGATTAAAAAACGGACGAGGCTTCCCGAACTCCCAATCAATCGGCATCCAAAGCATCGCGAAGGGTTCGGAGCAATTCTGCCATGTGAAAAGGCTTACCTACGAATCCCGTAGCTCCGGCCTCAACAAGTTCTTCTCTATTGTGGGCATCAGAATAACCGCTTGCGATAAGAACTTTCACCCCGGGGTCAATTCCAAGAAGCTCCTCAAGGCACTGCCTACCACCCATCTTCGGCATGATCAGGTCGAGGATCACCAACGAAATGTCACTTCTTTCCTTGTCGAATAAGCCCAGAGCCATTAGTGCGTCTTCCGCGGTGATCACTCGGTATCCGGCACGCTCCAGGAATCGTCTTGCCAGATCTCTCACGTATTCCTCGTCATCAACCAGCAGAATTGTCTCTGTTCCTCCCAAAGGTGGGTTCTTCACTGAAACCGCGTCGGTTTTCCCTGCCCGTGCTTCCGGAAAGTAAATATTGAACGTGGTGCCCCGGCCGGGCTTGCTGTCGCAACTGACATAGCCTCCGTGTTGCTCAATGATGCCATGCACCACCGCAAGCCCCAACCCCGTTTTGTACGCGAGTCCTTTGGTAGTGTAGAATGGCTCAAAGATGCGATCCAAAGTCTCTGTGTCCATGCCGGTTCCTGTGTCGGAAACGGTGAGTTGCACATAATCCCCTGTCCTTGCTCCAGACGGCGCGCATAAATGTCCGTCACCAACGTTGTTTGTACTTATGCTCAGTTTACCTCCTTGGAGCATGGCGTCCCTCGCATTCAAGGCAAGATTCATCAGGATTTGTCTTACTTGTCCGGAATCTGCCTCCACAGTCTTCAATCCATCAGACAGATTCAGTTCGATCTCTATCATTTTAGGTAAAGTGCGGTCCAACAACCTCTTGACCTGCTCCACTTCATTGTTGAGATTAACGGGAGCGATGTTCATTTCAGCCTTTCGGCTGAAAGCCATCAAGCTCCTGACGAGTTCAGCACCTCTTTGAGCGGCGTGAACTATTCTTTGAAGGTCTGAGTGCTCTGGATCACTCTCATTCTTTTCCGAGAGAAGCAACTCCCCGTAGCCTGAGACAATAGTTAACAAGTTGTTGAATTCATGAGCAATGCCACCCGTCAGTGTCCCGATTGCCTCCATCTTTTGGGCCTGGATAAGCTGGGCCCTCATTGCCTCTTTTTCTTGCTCAGCCCGCTTGCGATCAGTGATGTCTTCGACCACTCCCAAATTGGCCACGAATTCTCCGCGCTCGTTGTGGATAGCGGAAACGTGTACATCCGCCCAGACCACCTCACCGTCCTTTCGGACGTAACGTTTTTCCACCCCATAGGAATCGATTCTTCCTTCAGCCAAGGCAGCAAAATTTGCAATCGACAATTCTCGATCATCCGGGTGGGT